>DAIOID010000291.1:0-1515 GCA_036744355.1 Brevundimonas sp. | reverse complement strand
GCATGGGCCGCGCAGAAGGCGCCGCGCGCCACCGTCCGCCCGCACAGGCCGAAGCCCGGCTCCCCGGAACAGCCATAGGGCCAGCGGCACTGGCCTCGCCTCACAGACAGGATGGAGACCGTTGGTTCCGACGGCGTCACGACGCCTGGATTCGCAGGCCTGAGCTTCGCCCTGACCTTCGGCGGGCCGGACGACCGCGTCGCCGGTCTCGCAACCGGCTTGTCCTCACGTCCAGGCTTAGCGCCTTGCGGAGCTACATGGCGCGCACGGCCCGCCTCCGACCCACCACGGGCCAGGCCCAGACGATAGACCTTGCCCAGGACGGCGCAGCGCGAGACGCCGGGTCCCAGCGCCCTGGCGATCCAGGCGGCCGTCCGCCCTTCCTTCCAGAGGGTCGTCAGTTTCTGCGTATTCTCGGGGGTCCAGACGTCGGAGGTCATGGCGGTGCTCGGTCAGCAAGCCCGATCGGCTCGCTCGTTCCCGCCCTTCCTCCTCTCCTCCCGACATGAAGAAGGCCCGGCGCTCTCGCGCCGGGCCCAGGGTTCGCTCGTCCGCCTGAAGACGCGGTCTTTGCTCAGAAGGGAATGTCGTCATCCAAGGCAACCGTTCCGCTTCCCGTGTGGTCAGCATCGCCGGCAACGCCATCCATCCGGTCTTCGTCGTCAGACGACGAGATGCGGCGGTTCTTCAGCCGCATGTCCTCCACCACCACCCGCAGGTCGTAGTGTTCGACACCGTCCTTGCCGGTCCAGGTGTCGTTCTCGACATGGCCCTGGATGACGACCCGACTGCCCTTGCGAGCATAGGGCACGATATAGTTCGCGGCTGTCGCTTCGTTGAAGCAGACGCAGTTGAAGCCGGTGGTCCGCTCCCCGGGCTCGCCATCGGCGCGGCGATAGCGGGTGGTCTCCAGCAGGCGGAAGCTGGCGCGTTTTCGGCCCGATCCCTGGGCCGTAAGGATGGAGGGATCGGCGGCCAGATAGCCTTCGATGACGAGGGTCTGCATGGTCAATCTCCTTTGATATGGATTGAGGGGTCAGGCCGCCGCGCGGCGGCCCCGGCGAGGACGCTCTGACGCCGCGTCATCCTGATGCGCGTCCGAGGCCTCGGCGTCGGGCTCATCCGCCCGCTCGGCTGCACGGTCGGAGGCCCAGTCGAGAACGGTCAGCCGGTTCACCACCAGTTCCTTGGCGGCGCGCTCCATCCCGTCCCTGGCCGTATAGGCAGTGTCGACAAAGGCCCCCACGACCAGGGCCTCGCAGCCCTTGGCCAGGGCGCGGGCGATGACCTTTTCATTGAGTCCCTTGGCCCAGCTGACGCAGTTGACGCCGACGATGCGTTCCTTGCCGCCCGCGTCCACGCCGCGCTTCTCGAGCAGCCGGAACACCGCCTTGGCGTAGTCCGCGCTGATCTGGGGGTCGGCCGCGAGTCGGCCGGTGAACACCATGGTCTGCATAGTCAGTCTCCTTGATCCGGAGGCCAGGGAGACCCTCTCCCCGTTTCGCCTCGCCTCCC
>DAIOID010000290.1:0-1527 GCA_036744355.1 Brevundimonas sp. | reverse complement strand
CACGCCTCCTCGTCCATCCAGGCCGTCATGATCAACCGGCCCCGATCCGAGCTCTACGCCTTCTGGCGCGAGTTCCGGAACCTTCCTCTCTTCATGGCCAATGTCCGGTCCGTCAGCAGCGACGGACGCGACTGGGTCATAGCCGGGCCCGGCGGCATGGATGTCGAACTGGAAACCGAGATCGTCGAAGACCGGCCGGGCGAGAAGATCGCCTGGCGCTCCACGGAGGCGGCGGACGTCGATCACGAGGGCTGGGTCGAGTTCCGCGACAACGCCTTCGGGCGGGGGACCGAGGTCAGGGTCATGATCAGCTATGACCCGCCCGCCGGCGCCGTGGGCAAGCTTGTGGCCAAGGTGATGCAGCGTGAACCGCGCATCCAGGCCCGACGCGAACTTCGCCGCTTCAAACAGCTGATGGAGACGGGCGAGGTTTCCACCTCCCAGGCTCCCGCCGCCGCGCCCCGCGGCTGATCATCAAGGACGAAATCCATGCGCGCACTGACCTGGCACGGCAAACACGATGTTCGGGTGGACACGGTCCCCGATCCCGAGATCGTCAATCCTCGCGACGCCATCATCAAGATCACCGCCACCGCCATCTGCGGCTCGGACCTCCACCTCTATGATAGCGTCATCCCCGGCATGCACCGCGGCGACATTCTCGGCCATGAGTTCATGGGCGAGGTCGTCGAGGTGGGGCGGGGCAATACGAGCCTCAGGGTCGGGCAGAAGGTGGTGGTGCCCTTCGTCATCGCCTGCGGCCAGTGCTTCTTCTGCGGCAAGGAGCAGTATTCGGCCTGTGACAACTCCAACCCCGCCGACAAGTCCGACGCCTCCGAGGTCGCCTACGGCTACCCGGCGGCTGGGCTGTTCGGCTACTCGCACCTGACCGGCGGATATGCGGGCGGGCAGGCGGAGTATGCGCGCATTCCCTATTCGGACTTCGGCCCCATCGTCGTGCCTGACGGCATCGAAGACGAGCGGGTGCTCTTCCTGTCGGACATCTTCCCCACCGGCTGGATGGCGGCGGAAAACGCCGGGATCGAGCCGGGCGACACGGTGGTGGTCTGGGGGTGCGGGCCCGTCGGCCTGTTCACGATCAAGAGCGCCATCCACATGGGCGCGGCGCGGGTGATCGCCATCGACCACCATCCGCGCCGTCTCGCCCTGGCGAAACAGAACGGCGCCGAGGTGCTCAACTATCATGAGGTCAAGGTGCTGGAGGCCCTCAAGGAGATGACGGCGGGCATCGGCCCTGACGCCTGCATCGACGCCGTGGGCATGGAGGCGCACGGTTTCGCTCCGGACAACATCATAGATGCGGTCAAACAGGAGACGAAACTGGGCACGGACCGCCAGCACGTCCTGCGCGAGGCCATCATGGCCTGCCGCAAGGGCGGCCGCATCTCCATGCCCGGTGTCTATGGCGGCATCGGCGACAAGCTGCCGATCGGCGCCTTCATGCAGAAGGGGCTGACCCTGAAGACGGGGCAGACCCATGTGCAGAAATACCTGCCCAAGCTGCTG
>DAIOID010000289.1:0-1530 GCA_036744355.1 Brevundimonas sp. | reverse complement strand
ACCCGCTGACCATCCGCGCCTATCAGTACGACATCGTCTGCAACGGCTATGAGCTTTGCTCGGGCGCGATCCGGAACCACAAGGCCGAGATCATGCTCAAGGCCTTCGAGATCGCCGGTTACGACGCCTCGGTGGTCGAAGAGCAGTTCGGCGGCATGCTGAACGCCTTCCGCTTCGGCGCCCCGCCGCACGGCGGTCTGGCCCCCGGCATCGACCGCATCGTCATGCTGCTGGCCAACCAGACGGCCATCCGCGAGGTCATCGCCTTCCCGCTCAACCAGCAGGGCCAGGACCTGCTGATGAGCGCGCCCGCCGAGGCCGCCGACAAGCAGTTGAAAGAACTGTCGATCCGCACGGCCCTGCCGCTCAAATAGGCGGCCTTGCGGCGTTGAAATGGAAAGGGCGGCTCTCGCGAGCCGCCCTTTTTTGTGTTTCCTCGGCTCGGCCTAGTGGCCCGGGGCGACGACCAGATTGCGCTGACGCGGCGGGATCGGCGGCGCAGGCGGGGCCGGGGGCGTGCGGATGACGCGGATGCTGGCGCCGCCGCACGAGCGCACCGTGAGGCCGCCCGGCAGGCGGGTCGCGCCGTCGCCGCAGGCGTCGTGGATCTGATCCTGGGTCAGGCCGCGCGCGCTGGACAGGTCGGCGCCGCGAATGTCGGTCCGGTTCATCGAGGCGCCCGAGAAGTTGGCGCGGTCGAAGCTGGCGCCGGTCAGGCGGGCGCTGTCCAGCGAGGCGTTGTTGAACTTGGCGTTGTCGAACACGCCGTTGGTCAGGTTGGAGGCGTTGATCTCGGCGTTGGAGAAGTCGGCGCCGACGGCGCGGACATTGGCCAGGGTCGAGCCGAACATCTCGCTGTTGCTCAGATTGGTGCGAGTCAGGACGGCGCGATTGAAATTCGCGCCGTTTAACTCGGCCGAGGACAGGTTGGCGTCCTGGAAATTCGTGCCGATCAGATTGGCGCCGGTGGCCTCGGCGCCGGTCAGGTTGGCGCTGGCGAAGACGGCGTTGGTGAAGTTGGCGCCCATCATTTCGACGCCGCGCATGTCGGCGCGGCTGAAATCGCTGCCGGCGAAGTTGGAGCCGAGCAGTTCGGCCCCGCGCAGGGTGGCGCCGACCAGGGTGGCGTTGGTGAAGCTGGCGCCGGTGAAGGTGGCGCCCGACAGGTCGCGACCGGACAGCTCGCAGCGATTGCAGCTGCCGCCCAGCGACACCATGCGCGCAACGTCGCGATCCTGCATCTGCGAGAGGTTCACCACCCCTGCGAAGGCGGGGGCGGCGACCAGCACGCCGGCCAGTCCGCCGGTGAGGGCGGCGGCGGCGGGGGCCAGGCGGCGGAGGAGGGCGAGCGGGCGTTTCATCACCCTGTCTAGATGCGCCTGTCGCCTGAAAAACCCTACTTAAATCGTGGTAACGATGGCGACCTTCAGCAGGCCGGAATGCGCAGGCCCGACGGCAGGACGGTGGCGTCGTCGCCGCAGGCCTGATTGAGCTGGCTCTGGGTCAGGCCGACCGCGCGCGCCAGTCGGG
>DAIOID010000288.1:0-1536 GCA_036744355.1 Brevundimonas sp. | reverse complement strand
TGGCGGATTTCGTTGAAAAAGGCGGCTGCTGAGATCGCCGCCAGTAACGGACGCTGCGGCTTGCTCCCGCCTCACGCGGTCGCCGGCGTCGGCGGCGGGATCAGTTTGGCGAGTTTGCGCAGGTTCTGGGCGGTGGCGGCGAGGAGGAACTCGTCTTTGGCGCCGTTGGGGCCTCTCAGGCGCAGTCGATCCAGCTTGAGAATGCGCTTGAGGTGGGCGAACAGCATCTCGACCTTCTTCCGTTCGCGCCGGGAGACGACGTAGGCGTCGGTCCTGGCGATGTCGCGGGCGAAGTCCCGGGCGCCTTCGTGGATGGAGCGCGTGACCTTGCGCATCGGCGTGTTGGGGCAGCACCGGGGCTTGAGGGCGCAGGCCCGGCAGTCGGCCGTACTGGCGCGATAGCGCAGGGTGTCATCAGGCGGCGCTTGGGTCCGGGGCGTCGAGAAGACGCGCCGACCGTGGACCAGCGTCTTGCCCGCCGGGCAGCGGTAGAGGTCCTGAGCGTGGTCATAGGCGAAGTCGCTGCGCGAGAAGGTCCCGTCGATCCGCTGGGCCTTATCGATGACGGGGATGTGCGGCTCGATGCCCTGGTCGTGGACCAGCCAGTCCAGCATCTCGGCCGAGCCATAGGCGGTGTCCGCCGCCAGCCGGGCGGGCCACAGATCATGATGCTCGCGCGCACGCTCGATCATGGTGCGGGCCGCCGTCACCTCGGCCTGGCGCACCGCCGTGGACGGCTCGACATCGACGATGATCGCGTGATCCAGATCGATCAGATAGTTGGTCGCGTAGGCGAAGAAGGCCAGGCCCTTGTTGGCGCCGGTCCAGCGCGAGGCCGGATCGGCCGGTGAGATGAACTTGGGCGTCACCGGGGTCGCGCCGCCGAAGGCCGCGTCGTCCAGCACGGCCAGATACTCGTCGATGGCGCGGCTGGCGGCCTCGGGCGGCAAGCCTTGGTCGCCGGGCACGCAGCGCTGTCGGTTGGCGTCGGCCTTGATCAGGCTGGCGTCGACCGCGAAGCCTTCGCCGCCGACCAGACCCTCGGCCATGCAGCGCCGTAGCACCGTCTCGAAAAGCTCCCGCAACAGATCGCTGTCGCGGAAACGCCCATGGCGGTTCTTCGAAAAGGTCGAGTGGTCCGGCACGTCGCCGTCCAGGCCCAGCCGGCAGAACCAGCGATAGGCCAGGTTCAGGTGGACCTCCTCACACAGCCGCCGCTCCGAGCGGATGCCGAAGCAGTAGCCGACCAGCAGCATGCGGATCAGCAGTTCTGGATCGACCGAAGGCCGACCGATGGCGCTATAGAAGGGCGCCAGATGCGCCCGCAGCCCGTCCAGTTCCACGAAACGATCAATCGCCCGCAGCATGTGATCCGCCGGCACATGCCGCTCCAGCGAGAACGCGTAGAACAGGGCCGACTGATCGACCCGCCGCTCGCCCATCATCGCTGCACCTCCCGTCTCAACGACCAGAGTGAATCAGCGCTGCGCCCTCATGCCAATTGCCGAAGGCCGCCTTTTTCAACGAAATCGGCGC
>DAIOID010000287.1:0-1544 GCA_036744355.1 Brevundimonas sp. | reverse complement strand
CGTCCTCGAACAGGACATAGACATAGCTGTCGCCGAAGAAGGAATAGCCGCGCACGGTCCTGGCGCCCGGCACCGACAGCATGGTGGTCGCCAGGGGATAGGTGACCTGGTTCTCGACGATCTGCGGAGCCTGGCCGGGGTAGCTGGTGCGGATGATGACCTGGACGTCCGACAGGTCCGGCAAGGCGTCGACCGAGGTGTTCCTGACCGCCCAGAGCCCCGCGACCAGCAGGGCCAGCGCCGCCATCAGGACGAAGACCCGCCCCTTGACCGAGGCTCTGATGACGCCCGCGATCATCGGCCCGGCTCCATCTTCGCCGTCCCATTTGCCGGGAGCGCGGCGCCGTCGATGGGCCGCGCCTCCACGCCCGACAGGCTGGCCTCGGAATCGATCAGGAACTGGCCGGAGGCGATGACCCGCTCTCCGACGCTCAGACCCGCCAGGATTTCCGTCTGGCCGCCGCCCTCTCGCCCGACCCGGACCTGGGCCGGCTGATAGCGCCCCTCGGGCAAGGCCAGCATGACAATGTCGCGCTGACCGGTGCGAATGACCGCCTCGGTCGGCACCAGAAGCGCAGGCGTGGTCGCCCCGCCGAAAACCACCCGGCCGAACATGCCCGGCCGCAGACGCCCGCCCCGGTTCGCCAATTCGATACGGCCCGTAAGGGTGCGGCTGTCGCCCGACACCTCCGGCAGCAGGGCGGTCAGGCGACCGGTGAAGCGTTCGGACGGGAAGGCCGACAGGGTCGCCTCCACGGACTGTCCGACCCGCAGCTGTCCGGCGAGGGCTTCGGGGATGGCGGCGTTGAGCCAGACGGTCGACAGGCCGCTGACCTCGGCCAGGGAGGCGCCTTGCGTCACGCTCATGCCGGGCCGGACCGCCAGGGTGCGGATCGCCCCTGCGACGGGGCTGGCGATGGTGATCGTGTCGCGCGGCCGCCCGCTGCGTTCGACCGAGGCGATCAGGCCGTCGGACATCCCCATCAGGACCAGCCGGCGCCGCGCGGCCTGGATCAGGGCGGCGTCGCCGGTGCGCCGCACCGCCAGATATTCCGTCTGCGCCCCGCCCCAACTGGGGACCAGCAGATCGACCAGGGGCGCGCCCGCAGCGACCACATCGCCGGGCGCGCGATCATAGACCCGCTGTACGAAGCCGTCGGCTCGCGACTGCACGATCGCCACATCCCGCTGATTGTAGTCGATCACGGCCGTGGCGTTCAGGTCGCCGCCCAGGGTTCCCATCCGCGCCGTCGCGAACCGAACCCCCAGGTTCTGGGTCAAGGCCGGATCGATACGCACGCCGCTGGACGCTGCGCCAGCCCCGCCCTCGTCGGCGTACTTGGCGACCAGGGGCATGTCCATGAAGGGCGACGGGCCCGGCTTGTCGAACTTTCGATCCGGATACATCGGGTCATAGTAGTAGAGGACCTTGCGGCCTCCTGCCTCGTCTGCGGCAGGAGCCCCCTCGCCGCCGGGGCCGCTGGATCGCTGACCGATCACCACGCCGGTCCCGACGCCGATCCCCACCAGCACCAGAGCGCCCA
>DAIOID010000286.1:0-1551 GCA_036744355.1 Brevundimonas sp. | reverse complement strand
GCCAGTTGGGCCTCGGCGCGCTTGGTCACGTCGGCCTTGATCTCGCGGTTTTCGAACACGGCCTCGATGACCAGGTCCGAGCCTTTGATGTGATCATAGTCGGTGGTGGCGGTGACGAGAGCCAGCGTGGCGTCGAACTTCTCCTGGGTCATCTGGCCGCGCGACAGGCGCTTCTTCAGCAGCTCCTCGACGTGGGCCTTGCCCTTGTCGGCGGCTTCCTGGGTCTGGTCGATCAGGACGGTTTCGATGCCGGCCATGACCTGCACATAGGCCACGCCCGCGCCCATCATGCCGGCGCCCAGGACCGTGACCTTCTTGGCGTCCGACTTGGGCACGCCCGCCGGACGCACGGCGCCCTTGTCCAGGTCCTGCTTGGACAGGAAGAGGCTGCGGATCATGCCCTGGGCCTGCGGCGTCATCAGGGTCTTGATGAAGTAGCGGGTCTCGATGCGGAGCGCCGCGTCCATCGGCACCTGAACGCCCTCATAGACGGCCTTCATCAGGTTGGTGGCGGCGGGATAGTTGCCGTAGGTCTGCTTGCGGATCATGGCGTTGCCGACCAGGAAGTTCTGGATGCCCGCCGGGTGGTAGGGGCCGCCGCCGGGCAGCTTGAAGCCCTTGTCGTCCCACGGCTGGACGGCCTTGCCGCCATTCTTGATCCAGGCCTTGGCGGCCTCGACCGACTGACCCTTTTCGACCACTTCGTGGACGATGCCGGCGCCCTTGGCGTCGTTGGGGCGGAAGGACTTGCCCTCGGTCATGGCCATCATGGCGGCCTGGACGCCGACCAGGCGCGTCAGGCGCTGGGTGCCGCCGCCGCCGGGGAATAGGCCGACCTTGATCTCGGGCAGGCCCAGCTGGATCTTGTTGTCGTTCTCGACCACGCGATAGTGGCAGGCCAGCGTCAGCTCCAGGCCGCCGCCGAGCGCCAGGCCGTTGATGGCCGCCGCCACCGGCTTGCCGCAGGTTTCCAGCGCGCGCAGGGCGCCGTTCATCTTCCAACCGGCGTCATAGGCCTCCTGCAGGCTGGCGCCGCCGATCATGCCGCCGGCGATGTCGCCCAGGTCCGCGCCGGCGCAGAAGCCCGAGGCCTTGCCCGAGGTCAGGACCGCGCCCTTGACGGCGTCATCGGTCTTGATGCGTTCCACCAGCTGCGGAATCTCGGCCATGACGGACGAGGTCAGGGTGTTCATCGAACGCCCGGGGACGTCGAAGGTGATCAGGGCGATGCCGTCGGCGTCGACGTCGATCTTGAAGTTTTCCATGGTCAGTCGCTCCCGATCAGACGCGTTCGATGACGGTGGCGGTGCCCATGCCGCCGCCGATGCACAGGGTGATGAGGGCGGTTTCCTTGTCCGAGCGTTCCAGCTCGTCCAGCACCACGCCGGTGATCATGGCGCCGGTGGCGCCCAGGGGGTGGCCCATGGCGATGGCGCCGCCGCAGACGTTGATCTTGTCGTGCGGGATGTCGAGCGCCTGCATGTAGCGCAGGACCACGGCGGCGAAGGCCTCGTTCAGCTCATAGAGGTCGATGTCGGTCGACTTCATGCC
>DAIOID010000285.1:0-1553 GCA_036744355.1 Brevundimonas sp. | reverse complement strand
TCAGGCTGTCCGGGGCGTCTGCGACAGAGTTCGCCAGCTCGGCTTCAACCGAGGCAGGCAGGGGGGGCAGGGCCATCCTGCCGCGCGCGCGGGGCTTGGCGCCGGCCACGGGCAGGGGCTTCACGGGCCCCTGGGCGATGCGCAGCTTCTCGACCGATCCAGCGCCGAGGAACAGGTTCACGCGCTGGATGATGTCCTCGGACTGATGCTGAACCAGCAGGGCGGCGGGGCCGGCCACGCGCAGTTCCAGGGTGCCGCCCGCGCCGCAGCGACCCTTGGTCAGCTTCTGCGGGCGAGTGACGCGGGCCAGACGTTCGCCGACGATCTCCACCCAGCGCGGCTCCAGGGCGCCGGCGCCGCGCCCGAACTGGGCGTCCAGCTTCTTGATCAGCGGGGCCAGCGAGCGACCGGCCGGGGGCGGCGGGCGCAGCTGCGGGCGCGTCCGGCGTCGGGCCAGGATTTCGCGGGCTTCGCTTTCGGTGGGCAGAGGACGACGCATTCACACACCATAGCGTCATCCCGGCCGAAGCCGAAGGGCGTAGAGCCGGGACCGCCTCAAGCGCCGTCGTTTCCTGCGGTCCCGGATAAGCGCTGCGCGCTTTCCGGGATGACGCTAAGAAGGCGACCCATGCCCGACGTCTCTTCCCTCCGCGCCGCCCTGCTTGATTGGTACGACGCCCATGCGCGCAGCCTGCCGTGGCGCGCGCCGCCGGGGGCGAAGACGCGCACGGACCCTTACCGCGTCTGGCTGTCCGAGGTCATGCTGCAGCAGACGACGGTGCCGCACGCCGCGCCCTATTTCGAGCGCTTCACGACGCGCTGGCCGACGGTCAGTGACCTGGCGGCGGTCAAGGATTCTGACCTGATGGCGGCCTGGGCGGGGCTGGGCTACTACGCCCGCGCCCGCAACCTGCTGGCCTGTGCGCGGGCCGTGGCTTCGGATCATGGCGGCGTCTTTCCTGACAGCGAGGCGGCCCTGCTGGCCCTGCCGGGGGTGGGCGCCTATACCGCCGCCGCCGTGGCCGCCATCGCCTTTGACCGGCCCGCCAACGTCGTCGACGGCAATGTCGAGCGGGTCATGAGCCGCCTGTTCGCGCTTGAGACGCCTTTGCCCGCCGCCCGCCCCGAGTTGAAACGTCTCGCGGCCCTGTTCGTCAGCGACGACCGCCCCGGCGACTGGCCCCAGGCCCTGATGGATCTGGGCTCGGGCGTCTGTCGGCCCAAGTCGCCCTCCTGCGAGCTTTGCCCGCTGGCCTTCGGCTGCGAGGGGCTGAAGACCGGCGACCCGGCGCGCTATCCGCTGAAGATCAAGAAGGCCGAGCGGCCGCATCGTCTCGGTCACGCCTTCGTCCTGCGCGACGCGGCGGGGCGGATCGGCTTGGTCCGGCGGCCGGACAAGGGCCTGCTCGGCGGCATGGTCGGCTTGCCGACCTCGGACTGGAGCGCCGCGCCCGCCTTTGATCCGCCCGTCGCGGCCGACTGGGCCCAGGCCGGGGCCGTCGAGCACGTCTTCACCCACTTCAGCCTGACCCTGGCCGTCCATGTCGGCGCAG
>DAIOID010000284.1:0-1556 GCA_036744355.1 Brevundimonas sp. | reverse complement strand
GGATGAACGCCGACAGCGAGCGTCTGACCTTCCAGCTGGACGAGGCGACGCGCGAAAACGCCGCCCTGAGCCGTCGCCTGCGCGATCTGGAGGGCCGGGTCGAGCGCGCCGAAAAGGCGGCCGAGGAAGAAGCCGAGCTGAACGGGCCGATCGTGGCCCACTCGCCGACCGGCGACGCGGCTCAGGATCTGACGGCGGCGCTGCGGCTGCTGGGGACCGATGGTCCGCGCGGACAGCGGGCGCTGGAGACGGTCATCGTCACCTGGCCCAATACGCCGCAGTCGCGCGAGGCCAGCAGCCGTCTGGGAGACTTGCACGTCGCCGCGCGCGACAACGCCGCCGCCGTTCCGGCCTACGCCGCCGCCCTGAACGGATGGCCGCGCACGCCCTGGGCGCCGGAGACGACGCTGAAGCTGGCCGAGGCCCTGCGCGCCACCGATCGCAACACCCAGGCCTGCGGCGCCCTGACCGAGTTCGCGCGCCGCTACGCCGAGACGGCGACGGCGGCGCAGAAGACCCGCGCCACGCAGCTGCGCACGCGGGCGAACTGCAGCTGAGCCCAGACGACGCCGACGGCCTGACCGGCCGGGTCTTCGCCCGGCTGGACGCGCGGCTGGATGCAGGGAGAGCCGAGCCGGTCGCGGTCGCCCTGTCGGGCGGGGGCGACTCCATGGCCCTGCTGCATCTCGCCGCCGACTGGGCGAAGGCGAGGGGGCGGCGGCTGCTGGCCCTGACGGTGGATCACCATCTCAA
The DNA here is from genome assembly GCA_036744355.1 of Brevundimonas sp. GTDB lineage: Bacteria > Pseudomonadota > Alphaproteobacteria > Caulobacterales > Caulobacteraceae > Brevundimonas. Next base: position 803 of record DAIOID010000284.1, on the reverse strand, counting down.
TCCTGCGAGCGCGGACTGGACCCGGTTTGCGGGCGAGGCCGCGCGCGCCGCCGGGGCGGACTGGCGGGCGCTGAATTGGGATGAGGCGAAGCCCGGACCCGGTCTGACGGCGCGGGCGCGGGCGGCGCGGCACGGGCTGATCGCCGAGGCGGCGCGGGGCGCCGGGGCGCGGGTCGTGCTGCTGGCGCACACGTTGGATGACGTGGCCGAGGCCGAGTGGATGCGGGCGCGCGGCTCGACCCTGGGGCGGGTGCGCGAGTGGTCGCCGTCGCCGGTCTGGCCGCAGGGGCGGGGGTTGATGCTGCTGCGGCCCCTGCTGGACGAGCGGCGCGAGGCGCTGCGGGACGATCTGCGGGCGCGGGGGCAGGGCTGGATCGAGGACCCCGCCAACGCCGATGAGCGGTTCGGACGGAGCCGGGCGCGGGCGGCGTTGCGGAAGGAAGCCCTCCCCCTCGAGGGGGGAGGGTTGGGTGGGGGTGGGGTCGCGGCGCTTTCCGATCAAGCGGGGGAGACGCAGACGGTCCCGCCTCCTGCACCACATCTTCAACCTCTGCGCCCGCACCCCCATCCCCAGCCCTTCCCCCCTCGAGGGGGAAGGGAGCTCTTCGGTTTGACCTGGGCGGGCGTGCTGGACATTCCGCGCGACGCCTCGGCGTCCATGCTGGCGGCGGCGCTGCTGTGCGCGGGGGGCGGGGCGATGCCGCCGCGCGGGGAGCGGCTGAAGCGGCTGAGGGCGCGGCTGGCGGCCGGCGAGGATTTCGTTGCGGGTCTGGCGGGCGCTCGGGTCGAGGCGGAGGGCGCGA
>DAIOID010000283.1:0-1567 GCA_036744355.1 Brevundimonas sp. | reverse complement strand
TCGTCCTTGATCATGTTCTTCATGATCAGCGGCACCTGGCACAGGCCGAAGATGGAGGCGGCGATCCACAGGACGCCGCGGAAGGCGGTCCAGACGCCGTTCGGGTCGGGCGTGCCCAGGCCCAGCGCCGACCAGATGGCGGTGACGGCGGCGGGGCTGCGGAAGACCTCATTGGCGATGGCGACGGCCAGGAAATAGAGGCCGTAGCGCAGGGTCAGGGTGCGCCAGGCCTGGTCCGTCACCTTGATGGCCGAGCCGAGCAGGGCCTTGAACGGCGACTTCTTCAGCGGGATCGACCCCAGCAGGACGGCGGCCAGCAGGCCGTTCTGAACCGTCAGCTTCAGCTTCACGAACAGGTCGTCGTCGGTGAGGATGGTCAGGGCGCCGAAGACCAGGGCGAAGCCGCCGGTGATCAGGGGCATGGGCGCCAGGCGGCGTTCCAGCACGAAGCCGACGGTCAGGGCGATCATCGAGGCGATGACCAGGACCCAGGTGGCCTTGATCATGTCGCGGGTGATGAAATAGGCGGCCATGAAGGCGATCAGGGCGCCGAAGTCGACGGCCTGACGGATCCACTGCGGACGCTTGGTTTCGACGGCTTCACTCATACGCTTCAGTCCTCAAGCCCGACCAGTGACCGGGAAAACGCGCGCGCGTCGAAGGGTTGCAGGTCGTCGACGCCCTCGCCGACGCCGATCAGCTTGATCGGGGCGTCCGAGGCCTGGGCCACAGGGACCAGGACCCCGCCGCGCGCCGTGCCGTCCAGCTTGGTCATCACGACGCCAGACACGTAGGCGGTGCGGCCGAAGATTTTTTCCTGCTCCAGGGCGTTGCGGCCCACGGTGGCGTCCAGCACCAGCAGGGTCTCGTGCGGGGCGTCGGCGTCGACCTTTTTCAGCACGCGGACGATCTTCAGCAGTTCGTCCATCAGGGCGGACTTGTTCTGCAGGCGCCCGGCGGTGTCGATCAGGACCACGTCATAACCCTCGGCCCTGGCCTTTGTGTAGGCGTCGAAGGCCAGCCCGGCGGCGTCGGCGCCGTCGCGGCGGCTCTCGAAATCGGCCCCGGCGCGCTCGGCCCAGACCTTCAGCTGTTCGCGGGCGGCGGCGCGGAAGGTGTCGCCGGCGACGATCATCACCCTGGCGCCCCTGGCCGTCAGGTCGGAGGCGATCTTGCCGAGCGTCGTGGTCTTGCCCGAGCCGTTCACGCCGACGAAGAGGACGACATAGGGCTTGGGTCCCGACAGGGGATCGAAACTGGCCTGACGCGGCGTCAGTTCGGCGGCCACGGCCTCGGCCAGGGCCTCCTTGATCTCGCGCTCGTCCGAGCTCTTGCCGAAGCGCAGCTCGCGGAAGCGCTCGACGATGCGGGCCGAGGCGGCGGGGCCCAGGTCGCTCTCGATCAGGTGCTCTTCCAGACGCTCCAGCGCCTCTTCGGACAGGGGCTCCTTCACGAAGGTCGAGACGACCTGTTCGGTCATCTGCTTGGAGGACCGGGACAGACCCGCGCTCAGTCGCTGGAACCAGCCTTTTTTGGGCGTATCGCTCATGCTGCGAGCCTTAGCCGA
>DAIOID010000282.1:0-1568 GCA_036744355.1 Brevundimonas sp. | reverse complement strand
CCCTAGAGGTTCACCACCTCAGCTCCGTCCTCGCGCGCCAGTCGGTCAGCGAGGACGGCGCGGTGGCAACCGCAGGCTTCGGCCTCGAAACACAAAAGGGCGACGCGCCTTTCGCCCGCCACATGGCGCAGTTGCTGGAAGGCGGCCTCGGCATCCGGCTCCTGCATGTGGGCGTTGAAGATGGCGTGCATGGTCGCCACGTCGCCCTTTCTCGCCGCGTCGCGCCCGGCCTTGGGCGTGCCCAGCGCGCGCAGCTGCAGATAGTCCACCCCCTCGGCCTTCAGGCTCTCGCCCAGCACTGTCTTGGAAAAGCCCGCGATGCGCGACGAGGCCACGGCGCGCACGTCGGCGACCAGCTCGACGCCCGCCGCCTTCAGGCGGTCGATGACCTGGGCCTGGGTCGAGCCTTCGTAGCCGATGGTGAACAGCTTCATGCCCCGCCTCCCATGCCCGGCACGGCGCCGGCGTCGATGGCTTCATTAATGCAGCTGCGACGTTCCGCGGCGAAGGCGTCGGGGTCGGCTTCCTTGCGGGCGGGCGCATCCGCCACCGCCTGTCGGCGCGCCGCCTCGCTGAGGGCGCCGGGTTGACCCGGTTCGGCCAGGCGGGCGATCCACCAGTCGCGGATGAACCAGCTGGGCCCGGCGACGCGGCCGGTTTCCTGCGACGCCTCGACGATCAGGGATTCGATCTGGACCAGACATGCCTCGGCCCGCGCCGCCTTCGACGCCGCCTCTGCCTGAGGGTCCGCCGCCAGCGCCATCGCCGCCATGAGCCAGGCCGTCATCGTCCGTCCCTCATCCCTCGCGTTCGTCGGCGCATCTTGACGCAAGCGCGTCCGTAAGGCGACCTCCGGGCCTTGATCGCTTCGGAGGCTCCATGATCCGTTCCCTGATGAAGGCCCTGCCGCTGGCCGCTACGCTGATGGCCGCCGCCGCGCCCGCCGCCTTCGCCCAGAACCTGCTGATCCGGGGCGGGACCATCCACACTGGCGTAGAAGTCCAGCCGACCGCCGAGGTCGTGGCCGTGCGCGACGGGCGCATCGCCTATGTCGGGGCGGCGTCCGGCGCGCCGTCGGCCGAGGGGCTGGAGGTCATCGACCTGAAGGGCGCGACCCTGTTTCCCGGCTTCACCGACGGCCACGCCCATCTGGACGGCATCGGCTGGCGCGAGATGACCCTGAATCTGGAAGGCTCGGCCTCGGTCGTCGAGGCCATGGCGCGGCTCGAGGACTGGGCCAAGGCCCACCCGGACGGCGTCATCGTCGGGCGCGGCTGGATCGAGACCCACTGGCCCGAGAAGCGCTTCCTGACCGCCGCCGATCTGGACGCCGCCGCGCCGGGCCGGGTCGTGCTGCTGAGCCGGGCCGACGGCCATGCAGTCGCCGTCTCCAGCGCGGCGCTGGCAGCCGCCAAGGTCGATGCGACGACGCCCGCCCCCTCGGGCGGCGAGATTCTCAAGAACGCCGACGGCCAGCCGACCGGTCTGCTGGTGGACGGAGCCATGGTTCTGGTCGAGCCGCTGACGCCGCAGGCCGATGCGGCGGCGACGCGCGCGGCCTATCGCGC
>DAIOID010000281.1:0-1574 GCA_036744355.1 Brevundimonas sp. | reverse complement strand
TCGGCGCCGATCTGGAAAGCGTCTTCATGGCCGAGACCGGCCCCGCGCGCACCGACGCTCAAGTCCGGGAGGCCCTCCATGCTGGCTGACGCCATCCGTTCCGAATCCTATCGCGTAGTCAAGAACCGCACTGTTCTGGCCTGGAGCCTGATCTTCGTGCCGGTGATCTGGCTGGCCGTCCTGATCGGCGGGGCGTTCATCGACGCCAAGGTCGACCGCATGGCCGATCAATTGCCGGCGCAACTGGCCTCGGCGCGCGACGCCCTCGACCTGGGCGGCGTCCTGATCTCGGCCGCCGGCCAGCTGGCCAATCCCGCTCTCCTGGCCTTTCTACTGATCGGCGCGGCGACCGTCTTCTCCAGCGACTACCGCTGGGAAACGTGGCGCCTGATCACCGCGCGCAACCGCCGCCCTAACCTGATCATGGGCAAGGTCGGCACGGTCAAACTGATGACCCTGGCGGGACTTGGCCTCTTCCTGCTTGCGGCCCTGCTCGGCGCCGTCGTCAAGGGCGTCATCCTCGACAAGGATCTGGTGTTCCGCTTCGGCGGCAAACAGGCCACGACCTTCGGCCTGCTGTTCCTGCTGGCCTATGTGCGCGTGGTTCAGTTCCTGCTGCTCAGCCTGCTGGCGGCGGTGTTCACCCGCTCGCAACTGGCCGCCCTCTTCGTGCCTCTGGTCATCGGCGCGGCTCAGGGCCTTCTAATCACCGTCATTCCGTTCCTGGGATGGAGCCCGATCGACTGGCAGACCCTGCTCGTCTTCCCCGGCGCGGCCTATGAGGCGCTGAAGTCGGTCATCCTCGACGGCGTCCCGACGGCGATCCTGCAAGAAGGCGTCGTGTTGCGGGCTGTGGCCAGCCTCGCCCTGTGGTGCCTTGCGCCGTTCGGCCTGGCCCTGTGGTGGTTCGGCCGTCAGGACCTGTCGAAGGAGTAGCGGCTACAGCCGCTTCTCCATCCAGACATCTGCGCGCGCATAGGGCGTCGGCTGCGGCGGCAGGTTCACGAAGCCAAAGCGCGCATAGAGGCCCAGAGCGGGCCCCAGAGTCGAACTGGTCTCCAGATAGAGGCGGTGCGCGCTGGCATCCCGCGCCGCCGCCTCGCAGGCCTCCAGCAGCCGCAGCGCCAGACCCCCGCCCCGCGCCTCGGGCCGAACCGTCATCTTGGTGACCTCATAGCCGCCGTCCGGCATGGCGATCAGGCCGCAGCAGCCGACCGCCGCCCCGTCGCGCTCGGCGAAGAAGATGTGGCCGCCCTTCGACAGGATCTGACCTTCTGGATCGTCCAGGGTCAGGTGATCCTTGGCCTCTAGGACGAAGCCACCCTCAGCCAGCCAATCCGCGTTGAGCGCCTTCCAAGCCGCGCGATGGTCGGGCGTGTAGGCGACGATGTGGTCTTCGAGCTTACTCATGCTCGCTCTATCGCCCCCCGCATCGCGGCGGACAATGAAAAAGGCGGCTGGATCGCTCCAGCCGCCTCTTCATGTCCTCAGGTTGACGAAGCCGATCAGGCCTCGTCAACCTCGATGGCGAAGACCGGACCGGAGTCCTTGCCCTTGGCTTCGACGTCGCGATC
>DAIOID010000280.1:0-1576 GCA_036744355.1 Brevundimonas sp. | reverse complement strand
CACCCCTTCGACGAGGTGATCGACACCTGCGGCACCGGCGGCGACGGCCAGCACACCTATAATGTCTCGACGGCGGCGGCCTTCGTCCTGGCGGGCGCCGGGCTCAAGGTCGCCAAGCACGGCAACCGCGCCATCAGTTCCAAGTCCGGCTCGTCCGACGTCCTGGCCGCGCTGGGCGTCAATCTGGACGCCAGTATCCCGCAACAGGCCCGCGCCCTGGATCAGGCCGGCATCGCCTTCCTGTTCGCCCCCACCTATCATGGGGCCATGCGCCATGTCGGCCCGGTGCGAGCCGAGATCGGTTTCCGTACGGTTTTCAACCTTCTGGGCCCGCTTTGTAATCCGGCGCGGGCGAACCGCCAGGTCATGGGCGTCTATGACCCCGCCCTGCTGGAGCCTCTGGCCGAGGTCCTGGGCCGTCTCGGGGCGAGGCGCGCGTGGACCGTTCACGGTCAGGGTCTGGACGAACTGACCACTACGGGGCCGACCGAGGTGGCCGAGTGGAAGGACGGCGTCGTCCGCCGCTTCACCGTCACCCCCGCCGACGCCGGTCTGCCGCTGGCCACGCTCGATGACCTGCGCGGCGGCGACGCCGAGCACAATGCGGCGGCGCTGAAAGCCCTGCTGGCGGGCGAGCGCGGTCCCTATCGCGACATCGTCGTGCTGAACGCCGCCGCTGCCCTGGTCGTGGCCGACCGCGCCGCGGACCTGCATGAGGGCGCTGAACTGGCCGCAGCCGTCATCGACGACGGTCGCGCCGCCGCCGCGCTCGACACTCTGGTGCGCGTCACCAACACCCCTATCGAACCTGACGAGGCCGCATGACCGACGTTCTGGCGAAGATCGCCGCCTACAAGCGCGAAGACGTGGCCGCCCGCAAGCTTGCGACCTCTCAGGACGCCATCGAGGCCCTCGCCGCCCAGGCCTCGGCCCCGCGCGGCTTCCGCGCCGCTTTGGAACGCGTCGCCGAGGAAACCGGCCGCCCCGCCCTGATCGCCGAGATCAAGAAGGCCAGCCCGTCCAAGGGCCTGATCCGCGCCGACTTCGACCCTCCCGCACTAGCCAAGGCCTATGCGCGCGGCGGCGCGACCTGCCTGTCCGTCCTGACCGACGGCCCCAGCTTCCAGGGCGACGACGCCTTCCTGGCCGCCGCCCGCGACGCGGTCGCCCTGCCCTGCCTGCGCAAGGACTTCCTGGTCGATCCCTGGCAGGTGGCCGAGAGCCGCGCCCTGGGCGCCGACTGCATCCTCATCATCCTGGCCATGGTGGACGACGCCCTGGCCGCCGACCTGCTGGCCGAGGCCGAGCGCTTCGGCATGGACGCCCTGATCGAGACCCACGACGAGGCCGAAATGGCCCGCGCCTGCAAGCTGGGCGGTGATCTGGTCGGGGTGAACAATCGCAGCCTTCGCACCTTCGAAGTCGACCTCGACGCCACCGAGCGCCTGTCGATGCTGAGCCCCGTGAAAGCCCTGCTGGTCGCCGAAAGCGGCATCTTAACCCCCGACGACGTCGCCCGCGTCGCCGACGCCCACGCCCAGGCCATCCTCGTCGGCGAAAGCCTGATGCGTCAGGA
>DAIOID010000279.1:0-1629 GCA_036744355.1 Brevundimonas sp. | reverse complement strand
CCGCCATCTGGCGCGGCTTCATGGAGGCCGCCCTGCCCAAGCTGGCGGTCCAGCCCATCCCCAACGGCCCGCCCCTGCCCGAAGGCTGGGTCGCGCCCGATCCGGTCGGTGACATGATGGGCCAGGTCCAGGACCCCTACGCCCAACCTGCGGACGGCGAACCCGGCCCGGCTGTCGTCGACGGCCAGCCGCTGCCGACGCCCGCGCCCCTGCCCAATGACCAGCCGGTCATCCGCCCGACTTCCCCGCAGCCGTCGGCCAAGGAGGCCCCACGCGGCGAGAAGAAGCCCGAGGCCGTCTTCTTCTAGAAGAACCTCAGCGCCCCACGGCGTGCAGCGCCGCGCCGTGGTCGCGCAGCCACTGACGGCACGGGCGATGGTCCCCGACCAGGCGATGCACCACCGCCCAGTAGGCCGGGCTGTGGTCGGCGTGGACCAGGTGGGCCACCTCGTGCGCGGCCAGATAGTCGGCCACGGCTGACGGGGCCATGATCACCCGCCAGCTGTATCGGATCGAACGATTGTGCGGGCTGCACGAGCCCCAGCGCGAGCGGGTGTCGACGATCGACACCTTGACCGGCTTCTGGCCCAGCGCGCTCAAATGAACCTCAGTGCGGGCGACCAGAAACTCCCGCGCCGCGCGCTTGAACCAGTTCTCGACCCGGCGCGAGAAGGCCTCGCCCTCGCCGCCCGAACGGATCACCGGCCCGTCCGCCGTCTCGACCAGACGCGCTGCGCCGGCCCCGCCGACGGCCTCCAGCCGCACGCTGCGTCCCAACCAGGACACGGTCGCGCCGGGCTCCAGCGGCGTCCCCGCGACCCGCGCCGCCAGCCGGTCGGCGATCCAGTCAGACTTGGTGCGCGCAAAGGCCACGACCTCGGTCAGGCGCCGCTCGGACGGCGCCACGGCCACGGCTTCGCCGGCGCGGGCATCGATGCGGATCGACAGCCTTCGTGCGCGCGGATTCACCGACAGGCGAAGGGCGCCCCCGCCCTCAAGCGGCAGCCGCTGACCGTTCCGGTACTGCACTCAGGCTCTCGTTCTGGGCAATGAAGTCGCGCACCCGCGGATAGATCTCGTCACGGAAGCGACGGCCGTTGAAGACGCCGTAGTGGCCCACGCCCGGCTGGACGTAGAGCAGACGGCGGTCGTCGGGGAGGTTCGGCGTCAGACCATGCGCGGCCTGGGTCTGCCCCACGCCGGAGATGTCGTCCTTCTCGCCCTCGACGGTGGCCAGGCCGATGTCTTTGATCGCCGATAGATCGACCGTTTGTCCGCGATGCCGCAGCAGACCGCGCGCCAGCAGGTGCTGCTGGAAGACGATGTCGATGGTCTGGAGATAGAATTCCTCGGTCAGGTCCAGCACCGACAGGTATTCGTCGTAGAATTGCTCGTGCTTCTCGACCCCGTCGCCGTCGCCGACGACCAGGCTCTCGAAGTAGCGATGGTGGGCGTCGACGTGCTTGTCCTCGTTCATCGACATGAAGCTGTAGAGCTGGACGAAGCCCGGATAGACCCGCCGTCCGAACCCCGGATAGGGCCAGGGCACGGTGTGGATCATGTTCGACTTGAACCAGGTGAAGGGCTTCTCCTCGGCCAGCTGGTTGGTCACCGTCGGCGACAGGCGGG
>DAIOID010000278.1:0-1631 GCA_036744355.1 Brevundimonas sp. | reverse complement strand
AGGCGGCGGCGTTGGCGCGATCCTCGTTCTCGGCCAGATCGTTCTGGGCGACGATTTCGGCGTTCAGGGCCTGGGTCTGGCGAAGCTCATCGGGATCCTGAGCTGAATCCGGGGCGCGGTGGTAGCGTTCGCCCTGACGACGCAAAAGATCAGCCACAGGGTCGCTGGGCGCGGCCTGCGCCGGGACGAGCGGCCTGGCGGGTTTTTCGGCTGCGGTTTGCGCCAGGGCGGCCGGCGCCGTCAGGGCGATGGCTAGGGCCGTGAAAGCGGGACGAGGCAAGCGGTGGGTCATGGCGGCGCCCTCCTGGCGCGGGTCGGCGTGACGTACAGGCACTGATTACACCAAGGCCTTCGGGCGGCCTATGGTTGCGGCCTAGCCGGCGGGGCGCGCCCGGCTCCGGAACAGGCGCAGGGCCGAGGCGAGGTCGGCCTCGCCGGCGACGACGTCTGCTTCACAGACCAGTCGTCGACGATGGCTGATGACCGCCGCGGTCTTCTCGCGCGGGTCGTCCGGCATGATCTCCTCCAGAACCCTCCCGTTGGCGGCCAGGCGCAGGATCTTCAGCACTTCGCCGCGTCGCGTGGCGCAGTCGACGCGGCGTTGGGTCGGGCGCGCGGTTTCGCCCTCGACATCCTGGGGCATCAACAGGACGGTGTCGTAACGGCGACTGTCGCCCTCGGGCCGGATCGAGGTCAGGTCCAGCGTGTTGAGCTCGGGATTGGGCGGGCCCAGCGGCAGCAGGCCGGTGAAGGGCGCGCGCGCGGGCAGGTCGCGGATCTGCGACTCCGACAGGGCGAAGGGCGGCGTTTCGCCCAAAGCGGCCAAGGCCATGCGGCGCTGGCTCTCGGCTTCGTCGTCGCGGCCGGCCATGCCGTAGGCCTCCGACAGCAGGGCGTGGAAGTCCGCGGGAATGGGCACGGTATGGTGTTGAAACCCGACCATGGGCTCCAGCAGGGCGATGGCGGCGGCGGGGTCGTTCCGGCGGATGGCGACGGTGGCGCGGGCGGCCGTGAAGTAGCGTCGCTCCAGCCAGGGCGCGGCTTCTGCGTGCCGGACAGCGAGGGTTTCGGCGCAGGCCGCTGCGGCGGCGTCGCCTTGTCTGCTATAGCGGATCAGGGCGGCGGCTCCCTCGGACGCCGATGAGGCCGCCAGACGCGCGGGCATCAGGTCATTGGTGCAGGCGTCATCGACGGGAGGCGCGGGCGTCAGGGCGAGCAGCAGGGCGGCGAGCAGCATCAACATTCTACCCCGTGGCGAACGACGATCCTCAGCCTGAGGCCAAGCCCGTTGTCAGGCAAGGGTCAGACGGGCAGTCGCAGTTCGAAGGTCGTGCCCTCGGGGCCGGTGTTCAGCAGACGCAGCTCGCCGCCGTGGTTGGCCGCCAGTTCGCGCGAGATGGTCAGGCCCAAGCCCGTGCCTTCCGAGGCGCGGCCGCTGACGAAGGGCTCGAACAGGCGTCCGGCCAGACGTTCGGGAATGCCCGGCCCGTCGTCGGTGATGCGCAGGGCGATGACGCCGTCGCGGGCTTCGGCGCGGACGGTGATCCGGCCTTTCTTTTCTCGCGCGGGATCGCTCTCGATGGCCTGACGGGCGTTGCGCATCAGGTTGACCAGGATGCGGTGCAACTGGT
>DAIOID010000277.1:0-1678 GCA_036744355.1 Brevundimonas sp. | reverse complement strand
CCTAGGCGACGGCGGGCTTGGGCGCGTCCCCTTCGGGGATGTCGTCCAGTTCGCCTTCCCACTTGGCGACCACGGCGGCGGCGACGGAGTTGCCGACCACGTTGGTGGCCGAGCGGCCCATGTCGAGCAGGTGATCGACGCCGAGGACGATGGCGATCCAGGCTTCCGGCAGACCGAAGTAGGTCAGGGTGGCCATGATGACCACCAGCGAGGCGCGCGGAATGCCGGCGATGCCCTTGGACGTCACCATCAGCAGCAGCAGCATGAAGACCTGCTGCGAGACGCTGAGGTGCACGCCGTGCGCCTGCATGATGAACATGGTGGCGAAGGTGCAGTAGAGCATCGAGCCGTCGAGGTTGAACGAATAGCCCAGCGGCAGGACGAAGCTGACGATGCGGCGGCGCACGCCCACCGTCGGCAGGGCGTCGAGGATGCGCGGATAGGCGGCTTCCGAGCTGGCGGTCGAGAAGGCCAGCAGGGCCGGGGTGCGGATCACCTTGAACAGGGGCAGGACGCGACGCCCCAGCACCACGGCGCCGGCCAGGAACAGCAGACCCCACAGGATGCCCATCGAGCCGTAGAAGCCCAGGACGAACTTGGCGTAGACGCCCAGCATCTCCAGGCCCTGGGTGGCGATGGTGGAGGCCAGGGCGGCGAAGATGGCCAGGGGGGCCAGCTTCATCACGAACTCGGTCACCTTCAGCATGATGCTGGCGGCCTGTTCGACCAGGTTCAGCACCGCCGGCGCCTTGTCGTCCAGCGCAGCGACCGCCGTGCCGACGAACAGCGAGAAGACCACGATCTGCAGGATCTCGTTCTTGGCCATGGCGTCGAAGATCGAGGTCGGCACCAGGTGGGTGACGAAGCCGTGCAGCGAGAAGGCGTCGGTCGAGGCGGCCGGCGCCGTGGCCAGCGCCGCCTGCGGCAGGTGCATGCCGGCGCCCGGCTGCAGCAGCTGCACCATGACCAGGCCCAGCAGCAGCGACACCACCGAGGCGCCGATGAACCAGGTCATGGTCTTGACGCCGATGCGCCCGACCGAGGCGGCGTCCTCCATGTGGGCGATGCCCGCCACCAGGGTGGTGAAGACCAGCGGGGCGATGATCATCTTGATCAGACGCAGGAAGACGTCGGTGATCAGCGACAGATTCTTGGCCGCCGCCGCCGCCTGCTCGGGGCTGAGAGACTGGTTGACGCCCCAGCCGACCAGCACGCCGAGGATCATGGCGCCGATGATGAGGTAGGCGAATATTCGGTTCATATTCAATGTTCCAACTGCACTCGGCTCACTCCGTCGGAACACGTCCCCCCGACCGCACGAGCCTTGTCCGTCCATACAAAAGCGGGGCAGCAGACGTTCGAAATGTCCGCTGCCCCGCCTCGTTCAGGTCTTAGCTAAAGCCAATCGGCCCTCGCGACTAGATCAGAATTCCTTCCGGATGGTCGCATACCACCAGCGACCACGGTTCGAGTGGACGCTGCCGTCGTAGCCGTAGCGTTCGTTGGCCAGCGGCGGATCTTCGTTCGTGATGTTGCGGGCGCCGACGCGAAGACGCGTGCCGCCCATGCGACCGCCCTCAAACTCATACTGGACGTAGAGGTTGTGGGTCAGCCAGTCCTCCACGATCCAGTAGTCGCCGCTGCCGACCAGGTTGGCCGAGGTGTCGTAGTAGTCGCT
>DAIOID010000276.1:0-1690 GCA_036744355.1 Brevundimonas sp. | reverse complement strand
CTTGGCGTCATAGACGACGAATTCGACCCCCTCGCGCACCATCTGCGCCAGGTCTTCCAGCGTCACATAGGCGCTGGTGGCGGTGTTGTAGAGCCGCCGGTTCGCATACTTCTTGATGACGACGACGCCGTCACGGGTTTTTCCGCCCTCGGATTTCTTGTCGTTCACGCTTGTTCTCGCGTTGTTGCAACGCCGCACTATCTCGCGTTGCGCACGCGAAGACCAGAGGGCGCCGCCAGGTCAGGCCGCGCCGGGCGCCAGGACCACCCCGATCAGGATGGCGACCCAGTGCACGCCCGCCCCGGCGACAACGAAGCCGTGCCAGATGGCGCGGCGGAATTTCACCGTCCGGCTGATGAAGACGAAGACGCCCGAGGTGTAGATCAGCCCCCCCGCCACCAGCAGGCCGAGCGCCAGGGGATGCACGGTCTCGATCATCGGCTTTAGCGCGAAGATCGCCACCCAGCCGAACAGGACATAGACCGCGCTCCAGAAGATGTCGGAGATGCGCGGGGCGAACATCTTTACGGCCACCCCGGACAGGGCGATGGCCCAGACAGCGATGGTGAAGCCGATCGACCAGGCGCCTTCGAACCTCTGGGTGGTGAAGGGGGTGTAGCTGCCGGCGATCATCAGGAAGATGGCCGCCTCGTCCAGCCGCCGCAGCACGGGCCGGGCGGCGCAGGGATGGGTCTGGTTGTAGATGGTCGAGGCCGTCAGCATGGCCAGCAGGCAGACGGCGTAGATGGCGGTGGCGACCACGGCGCCGACGCCGCTGTAGAGCCCGGCCAGCACCGCCAGGACGATCCCGCCGACCGCCGCCAGCCCCAGGCCCACGATATGGACCCACAGGTCGGCCAGTCGCTCGGCGCGCGACTGATAGTGCTCGATCATGTCGAGATCGTCGGGCGTCCAGACCCTGGCCGCGAAGGATTTAAGCCACACCAGCATCACCCGTGAAAAGCGTCCGTGACGGGTATCGTTCCCGTCAGATTGCGCCGGGATGATGACGAAGTGCTGAACTTCGCAGTTGCGAGAGGTGACGCGGAGTGTGCAATGCGGCACAACCTCAATCAGAATTTCTCCCCGGAGTGAATATCATGACTGACGTAGTGATCGTTTCCGCCGCCCGCACCCCGGTCGGCTCCTTCCTCGGCGCCCTGTCCAGCCTGCCTGCCTCCAAGCTGGGCGAGGTCGCCATCAAGGCGGCGCTGGAACGCGCCGGCGTGGCCGCCGCCGACGTCGACGAGGTCATCCTGGGCCAGGTGCTGCAGGCGGGCGCGGGCCAGGGGCCGGCGCGTCAGGCCTCGATCGGCGCCGGTCTGCCCAACGAGACCCCGGCCTGGAGCCTGAACCAGCTGTGCGGCTCTGGCCTGCGCGCCGTGGCTCTGGCCTATCAGCAGATCCGCGAAGGGGATGCGAAGATCGTCGTTGCCGGCGGTCAGGAAAGCATGAGCCAGTCGCCCCACACGGCCCAGCTGCGCAACGGCCAGAAGATGGGCGAGCTGGGCTTCAAGGACAGCATGTTGCAGGACGGCCTGATCGACGCCTTCCACGGCTATCACATGGGCCAGACGGCCGAGAACATCGCGAACAAGTGGTCGATCGATCGCGCCGCCCAGGACGCCTTCGCCGTCGCCTCGCAGAACAAGGCCGAGGCCGCCCAGAAGGCCGGCAAGTTCGTCGACGA
>DAIOID010000275.1:0-1698 GCA_036744355.1 Brevundimonas sp. | reverse complement strand
CGGTGCTGGAGGGCCTGCCCGCCCATGTGGTCGAGCGCAACGCCGACTTCGACCTTCTGTCGCCCGCCAGCCTGATGGAGAAGTCGGTGGGCGAGGTGGTGCGCGTCGTTCGCACCAATCCCGCGACCGGCGAACAGGTCGAAAAGGCCGCCGTGATCCGCGCGGGCGCCCAGGGCACGGTACTGGAGATCGACGGCCGGTTCGAGGCCCTGGACTGTTCCGGCCAGACCGAGCGCGTCATCTTCGACCGCGTGCCCGAGGGGCTGGGCGACCAGCCGGTGCTGTCGGTTCGCACGCGGGCCGAGCGGGCCGGGCGTCACACCGTGACCCTGGCCTATCTGACGACGGGTCTGCAGTGGTCGGCCGACTATGTGGCGCGGCTGGACCCGACGGACGGGACGCTGGACCTGACCGGCTGGGTGACGCTGGCCAACTTCGGCGGCACGGGCTTTCCCGAGGCCCCGGTGCAGGTGGTGGCCGGGACGCTGCGAAAGGATGCGGGCACGACGCCGGTGGAGCCTCTGATCCGCTATCAGCAGAACGAATGCTGGCCACAGGGGACGACGACGTTCGGGGCGGGCGAATTCGCGGGCTACGGCGGCGCGCCGCCGCCCCCTCCGCCTCCGCCCCCCGCAGCTCCCATGATGCGGATGATGGCCAAGGAGGCGATGGATGAGATCATCGTCACGGGCAACCGCGTCGCCCGGCAGGGCGAACTGGGCGACTACAAGATTTACACTCTGCCGGAGCCGACGACGGTCGCCGCCCGCCAGACCAAGCAGGTGCGGTTCCTGGAGCGCGAGGGCGTGGCCTATGAGCGGGTCTATCGCGCCGGAGTGCTGAACGCGGACGAGGAATCGCGTCCCACGGCCATCGTGATGAAGCTGCGCAACGAAGAACGCGCCGGGCTGGGCGTGGCCCTGCCGGGCGGCTCGGTGGCGGTGATGCAGCCGGACGGCGCAGGCGGCGTGTTGCTGGCCGGTCAGGATCGGTTCGAGGACAAGGGCGTGGGCCTGCCGGTGCGGCTGACCTTCGGCGAGTCGCCGGACGTGCGAGTGCTGACGCGGCTGGTGAAGTCCACCAGCTCGACGCGCGGCGCGGTGACGACGGACCGTTCCGAGGTCGAGACCACCGTCACCAACGCCCGCTCCGAGCCGGTGACGGTCGAACTGGTCGCTCAGGCCGCTGGGCAGCGCGGCTTTCGCATCCGCAGCCAGTCGGTGCGCAGTCGGGTGGACGACACGGGGTATCCGGTCTGGACGCTGACCGTGCCCGCGAATGGGGGGGCGACCTTGCGGGCGGCCTGGACGACGACGGATTGATCAACCCTCTCCCGATGGGAGAGGGCTTGAGCGCCCGAGAGCCGCAGGCGATCGGCGGCGCGAAAGGGTGAGGGTTCTCGGACGCAGTCGGCGTTAGCCGTGGGTGCCGCATGAGGCGGCGTTGATGAGGCGAATTGTGGCGCTGGATGATCCGACCGCGAACCCTCACCCTTTCGCCTTGGCCAATCGCTACGCTCTTGGAGGCTCAAGCCCTCTCCCATCGGGAGAGGGTCACTCCCCCCGCGCCGCCTGTCGCGGGCTGAACTTCGGCGCGGGAGCCAGGCGCATGACCTCGCCCTGATAGCGTTCGTCGTCGCCGGCCACGGCGAAGGGCAGGGCGTCGGCGCAGGCTTGCAGCATGGGGTCCAGCCAGGGC
>DAIOID010000274.1:0-1700 GCA_036744355.1 Brevundimonas sp. | reverse complement strand
CTTCCCGCCGCGCGGGTGGTCCAACTCGATGCGGCGGGCATGAAGCTGCAGCTTCAGCACGCCGGATAGTTCGCGCGACTTCTCGTCGCCGTACTTGGGGTCGCCCAGGATGGGGTGGCCGATGGCGGCCATGTGGGCGCGCAACTGGTGCGTGCGGCCAGTGAAAGGACGCAGGGCCATCCACGACGCCCGGTGGGCGGCGCGACTGATGGTGGCGAAGGCGGTCTCGGCGGGCTCGCCCTTGGGATCCTTGGGCTCGGCCGGGCGCATCATCTCGAAGTCGTTGATGCCGGTCTTCTTCAGCGCCATGTCGATCTGACCGTGCGTCGGCTTGGGGTTGCCGATGACGATGGCCCAGTAGGTCTTCTTAGCCTGACGGCGGGCGAAGGCCCCGGCCAGACGCTTGGCGGCCTCCGGCCCCTTGCCCAGCAGCAGGACGCCCGATGTGTCGCGGTCCAGGCGGTGGACCAGACGCGGCCGGTCCATACCCTCACCCCAGGCCGACAGCAGTCGGTCGACATGCTTGGTCGTCTTGGTGCCACCCTGCACGGCCAGGCCGTGCGGCTTGTTCAGGGCGATGACCATGTCGTCTTCGTAGAGGACCAGCGACTTGGCGTAGGCGATATCGCGCTCAGTCAATTCGTGCAGATCGCCGGGCTTGCGCGAGTTGGCCTCAGGCAGAGGCGGCACGCGCACGGCGGCCCCGGCGGTCAGGCGGTCCTGCGGCTTGACCCGCGAACCATCGACGCGGATCTCGCCCTTGCGGGCCATCTTCTCGACCTGGATGTGGGTCAGGTGCGGCCAGCGGCGCTTGAACCACCGATCCAGGCGGATGTCGTGCTCGTCTTCGGCGACATAGAGGGTCTGGACTTCGCGGCTCATGCGCCCACTCCGGTAAACAGTTTGCGCGCGATCATCAGGCCGACGAACAGGGCGGCGATGGAAAGAACCACCGAACCCGCCACATAGACGAAAGCCGTGGCCAGTTCACGGCGTTCGATCATCAAAGCCGCTTCCAGCGAAAAAGCCGAGAAGGTGGTGAAGCCGCCCAGCATGCCAACGGCGGCGAACAGGCGAATGCTCTCCTGCCCCGCGCCCGCCTTCAGCGCCAGCCATCCGGCCAGCAGTCCCATCAGCAGCCCGCCCACGACATTGGCGGCGAAGGTGCCCCACGGCCAGGCCGCGCCCGGCGCCAGGCGCCCCACCGTCAGGCCCAGCCCATAGCGGGCTATGGCCCCAAGGGCGCCGCCCATGGCGACAAGAAGAAATTGCGTCATGTCGGGCTTCTACACCGACACGGCGGGAATGACAGCGGTCGGCGGAGCCCTACAGCCGGTTGCGGATCGCGTCCTGCACCCGGCGCGCGTCATAGGCGTCGGGGCGATCCGGCTTGGCGCCGCGCCCCAGGACGATCTCGAGCGTGGTCGAGGTGGGTTGCGGGCCGCTGAGGTCCAGACCCAGCCCCACCCCGACGCCGGACGTCGACCAGCCGCCGTAACGACCGGAGCCCGCACCGATCGAGACGCTGGGACGCACGCCGCCGGCGCTGTCGGGACGGCCGTCGATCCAGCGCTGGGTCACCTCGAACCAGTCATAACCCCGCTCGACCGTCAGCTGGGCCGCGCGATACAGGGCGCGGTCCGCCACCGGACCGGGCGCGCCGACGCCGTTGTAGGTGACGCGGAAGCGGTTGGTCTCGA
>DAIOID010000273.1:0-1709 GCA_036744355.1 Brevundimonas sp. | reverse complement strand
CGGCGCAGCCCATCTTGGCGACGCACTCCGGCGTCATGTCCTTGCAGCAGTCGCCGGGATTTCCGGTCGTGTCGCCGGCCATGTCCATGGTCTCGGCGCAGTCCATCGCCTCCGCCCCGACCCCGGCGTTGTGAAACAGCTGGATCGGCATGGCATGAGCCGTCGACTGGCCGAAAAATCCGGCCAGGGCAAAGACGAGCAGAACTGTGCGGAGAAGGTTCCACATCACACGGTCAGGTTACACGCTTAGAGCATCAACAAGTCAAGATCGCTCTGGAAGCTCCAGTCGGCCGGGCCATGACGGGCCCGAACCGACCGGAGCGAGGGAAGTTTCTAGTGGACCATGAAGCGGGCGACCCCGCTCATAGCGTGGCCGTCGGCGCCCTCGGCCGACCAGGCCAGAACGTGATTGCCCTTTCCAAGCGCAGGCAGGGAGACTGTCGCCTTCGTGCCTGCCGCGGCCTGGACCGGAACGGCCGCCGGACGACCGCCGTCCGTCGCCAGCGTCAGGGACTTCAAGGTCATCGCATGGGGAAAGGTGATGCTGAAGGCCGTGGGCGCGCTCGAGGACATGGAGCCGTCGGCCGGCGAGGTCACCACGCCGGCTGAAGCAGGCGCAGCCATAACCATCGCGCCATGACCCGCGTGGGGATCGGCGGCCTGGGCGGAAGCGGCGCCGGCGGAAACCAGCATGGCGGCGGCGATCGCGAAGGGAATGAAGTTACGCATCTTGGTTGTCTTCCTTAGTTCGGGCTTAATTCGGAGAGTGGTCCATGCCGGACATGTCCGGCATGGACGACATATCGTGGCCCGGCATGTCATGGCCCGGCATGGGCGCAGATTGGGGCTTGGTTTGCGATGGGCTCACGTTCGGGGTCTGGGACGGACGTCCGCGCTCACGCGCAGGCGTAGCCTTGACGGGTTCGGCCGCCTTCTGAACGGCGGGCGTGGCCTGCCCCGTCGGTGCGGTCGCGGAGGCGACCTCCGTGGGGGCGACGGCCGGGACCGTTGGGGTCGCGGCCGGCCCGGCGACCGAAATCGCTTCCTTGGGTTGGGGCTGTTCGGCCGCTGGCTGACAGGCCGCCAATAGGCCTGTAGCCGCCAGCGCCGCGGCGATTTGAATCTTCATCATCTTCTCCAAAAAACTAGAACCAGGCCCTGATGCCGACCACCACTCGGGTGTCTTCGGCGCTTCGCCCTCGCGCTTCGGCGAAATCGCGCGTGTCGCCAAAGCTCCTGGTCCATTCGACCCCGACATAGGGCGCGAATTCGCGATGGATCTCATATCGCAGACGGGCGCCGACCTGCAGGGTGGACAGGCCTGACCCGATCCCCAGCTCCGGGATGTCCTCCGCAGAGAGGCTCACCTCGGCGCGAGGCTGAAGGATCAGCTTCTGGGTGATCCTCTGATCATATTCGGCCTCGGCGCGCGCCGTCAGTTCGCCCTTGTTGGACAGGAAGGCTGCGGCGTCGACCTCAAACCAGTAGGGCGCCAGGCCCTGGACCCCGACGACAAGGTCAGTCCGGTCGCCCTCGGGCCGATAGGTCTGCCGCAGACCGGTCTGGAAGTCGAAATAGGGGGTGAAGGCGCGGCTGTAGAGCGCCTGGAGCTCAGCCTCTTCGAGCTCTCCGCCGAACTCGCCCTCGCCTTCCGACTTCCACCAGAAGCGATGAATGTCCCCGCCGTACCAGCCCTGGGCGTCCCAGGC
>DAIOID010000272.1:0-1710 GCA_036744355.1 Brevundimonas sp. | reverse complement strand
CGGTCGACTGGGCCGAAGCGGCGCCGGCCATGAGAACGCCGCTCACGAGGGCGGTCGTCGCCCAGAACAGCTGTTTACGGGTGGTCATCTGTCTGTATCCCCAGTGATGAAGGCATAGCGCCCTGCGGCAGGCCTTATGGCTGCCGAGATGGGCTGGGGCTTAAGGCCGCTGCGGGAAGGTTGGACGACAGTGGTGTGACAGTGATATGACAGCGCACAAGGGTGACACCGGCGCCACACCCCTGTGGATTATCGGAATCAGCGCCCGGTCAGATCCAGTCGGCTGAATGAGTCGGCGATCGCCGAGGCGGTCCAGATCATGGCTCGAGGCTCATGATAGTTGCCGTTAATCTGTGTGCGAGCGATCACATGGGCCCGGAAGCGCGTGAAGAGCTGGGCGTCGGCCGCGACCGGCGCATGCCAGAAGTCGCCCAGAGGTTGCTGATCTGTCAGGCCCTCGAAATCGAAAAACGCCTGTCCCAGCACCTTGACCGGCGTATGGAAACCCAGGGCCGACAGCGCCGCGCTGGAGTTGTTGACGACCATGCCCCGCGAGGCTCGGCAAAGCTGCGCCAGATTGCCCCCGTCAATGAAGTCGACCCGGTCGGACAGCCCGCGCTCCGCAGCCAGACGCCGCGTCACCGCCGCCAGATTGACCAGACCGGGATCCAGCGGGTGGTTCTTGACCACCAGTCGAACGTGCGCCGGTGCATGGCGGGCGAAACTGTCCATCACCTCAGCCAGAAAACCGGCGTTATCGCCAAAGCGGGAATAACGCAGCAACTGCGCGTCCCCTTCCCGCTGCAGACAGGCGATGAAGAAATCGCCCCGCGCCGCGATCACATCAGCATCCAGCTCGCCTTTCGGCTGGAAGATCAGTTTGAAATACCGCCCGATATGTCCAAGGCATTGACGCCAGGCGGGAACCGAATAGGGCGAGCGATAGCTCGGATAAAGCGCCCCAGCCAACCACACCATCAAATGATACAGGCTGATATTGATGACATGGTGGGGCAAGATCTTGCCGATCGGGCGGGTCACAGGCAGGGGCGGGGTCGGCGCCGCGTAACCAGACGCGTCTCTCGGCAAGCCGCTTGAAGCGTTCACGCCGTTTCTTTCCACCGTCACCCAGTCCGGACGGAAGTACCCGTTCTCAAGAACCCACACCGTCGCTCCCAGGCGATCGACCTGGGTCAGCACGCCTTGATTATAGGCTCCGCCTTCGCCGAAAACGACGATGTCCGTGTAGTCGCGGGCCAGTTCGAGCACGCGCGCGGGCCACTGACTGGCGCTCTGGTCGAAGCGCACGCCGCCGGCTTCCCGCCAATTCAAGGCATCGCCCGCATTGAAGATCATGCGCGACACCGCCGCTCCACGCTCCGTCAGGGCGCGCCCCAGCATCCTGCCGAAACGGCCGAACGGCGCCGTCACAATCAGAAATTTTCGGCCGCGCAAATCCGCCTTGGCCCAAGGGCCGAGATCTGCCTGGTCAGGATCAAAGGGAGCTAGCAAGCGGCGGTTCTTTCCGAGGGACCAAGCCCCCTCGTGGAGCCGAAACCATACTGGTGGCGAACTTAAAGGACACGCGAAGATTGCGCTACGCCTTGATCGCGGGAAGGTCGCCGACCTGTAACAGATCGGCGACACCCCTTTTCATCGACCTTCAAGGTCATCGGGACCGGCGCGAACCGGTCCCTCAGAGCCTTAGAA
>DAIOID010000271.1:0-1714 GCA_036744355.1 Brevundimonas sp. | reverse complement strand
CGTTCAGGTGCAGGGCCTCGATGAACCAGAAGGTGCAGAAGTTGAACGCCGTCTCGGGCTCGCCGAAGTCGTCGGGGTGGATGTAGCGGAACAGGTAGGGGCCGCGCTTCAGGTCGCGCTCAACGGCCTCAAAGGTCTTGACCTGCCGCGGGTCACGCGCGTCGAGGAAGCCCAGGTCGGTCATCTGCAAGAGGGAGGCGTCCAGCTCGGTCCCGCCGAAGCTGGCGGCGAAACGGCCCTCGTCCGGCAGATAGGCCTCGGCCTCGATCCGCGCCCGGATTAGCCGCGCGCGCTCGTCCCAGAGCTCGCCGCGTTCGGTCAGGCCCAGATGCCGCGCCGCCTTGGCCAGACGGTCGCAGGCGGCCCAGCACATGACCGAGGAATAGGTGTGGACCCGGGCGATGGTGCGGAACTCCCACAGACCGGCGTCCGTCTGGTCGTGCATGGAGAAGGCCCGGTCGCCGACCTTTTCCAGGGCGTGGAAGTCGTCGATCGTGCCCGGCCTCAGCATCCGCTCGTCGAAGAAGGCCTGAACCAGCGGCAGGACGATCTGGCCATAGACGTCATGTTGCAGGTGCTCGTGCGCCTGATTGCCGACACGCACCGGCTTCATGCCGCGATAGCCCTCTACGCTGTCGACAATCCGCTCGCCGATCGCCGCTTCCAGACCCACGCCATAGACGGGCTGGACATGGCCGCCTTGGGCGTCGTCCACCAGATTGCGCAGGTAGCCGAGGTAGTTCTCGAGGATGTCCACCGCGCCCAGCCGGTTCAGCGCCCGCACCGTGTAATAGGCGTCGCGCACCCAGCAGAAACGATAGTCCCAGTTGCGCCCGCTCTCGGGGAACTCCGGCACCGAGGTGGTCATGGCGGCGACGATGGCGCCGGTCTCTTCATAGACGCAGAGCTTCAGGGTGATGGCGGCGCGGATCACCGCCTCCTGCCAGTCCAGCGGCACATAAAGGGTTCGTGTCCACAGCTTCCAGTGCTGGATGGTTTGATCCAGGGCCGCCGAAACCCCCGCCACGACCGACTGGTCATAGCCCTCGTCCGGGCCAAGGAAGAAGGCCAGTTCGCCTTCGAGACGGAAGGTCCGCTCATTCTGGACATGGGTCACCGGGCAGTTGGTGGTCAGCCGCAGCGTCAGGTCGGTGCACAGATAGCGGATGTGGTTGGAGCCTGAGGTCTGTTCCGCCCGACGCGCCCCCCAGTCCGCCGAGGGCCGCAGCCGCACGGTGATGCGCGGCGCCCCCGACAGCGGCCGCACGACGCGCGCGAAGGCGATGGGGCGATAGATGCGTGAATGCTTCAGGTGGCGCGGCGCGAAGTCGAGGATCTCGACCGAGGCCCCACGCTCGTCGGTCATCACCGTGCGCAGGACGGCGGTGTTGCGCACATAGGCCTGCTCGATCGAGACCATGTCCGCCAGTTCGATGGCCCAGAAACCGTGTTCGGGATCATCGCCGTCCATCAAGGCGGAAAACACCGGATCGCCATCCACGCGCGGGGCGCATGCCCAGACGAAACGCCCGCTCCGGTCAATCAGGGCGCTGACCGAGCAGTTGCCGATAGGCGCCAGGTCGAGGTTGGGACGGGTCATGGCTGACCTCCTTCAATCTGATCCAGCCAGTCGAGTACTGCGGCGACATCCTCCAGCCGATAGCGCGCCGCCGTCGGCCGCTCCGGCCCCACCAGGACGCCAAACCCGCCCAGC
>DAIOID010000270.1:0-1725 GCA_036744355.1 Brevundimonas sp. | reverse complement strand
CGCGTCCACGACGTGCGCGAGACGGTGCAGGCGCTGAAGGTGCAAGCGGCGGTGGCGAACGCGGGCTGAAACCGGTTGCCCCGATGCGGCGGCTGGGTCATGCAGCCCCTATGTCCTGGCTGTTGTCACTCAATCCGTGGGCGGTGCTGATCGTCGCCGGTATGTTCGAGGTCATGTGGGCCTCGGGCATCAAGTATGTGGGCGTGCAGCGGCCGTTGCTGTCGCTGGGCGTGGCCGCGGCCCTGGTGGCCAGCATGGTCGGGCTGTGGATCGCCACGCAGAAGCTGCCGGTGGGCACGGCCTATGCGGTGTGGACCGGCATCGGCGCCGTGGGCGCGGCGGCGGTCGGGATCGTGGTCTATGGCGAGCCGGCGACGGCGGTGCGGGCGGTCTGCATCCTGCTGATCGTGGCGGGCATCGTCGGGTTGAAGCTGTTTTCGGGAGCGGCGGCGTGAGCGAAGCCAAGGGTAGAGTGTTGATCCTGGCCGGGTCGGATTCCGGCGGCGGGGCGGGCATTCAGGCCGACATCAAGGCGGTGACCATGCTGGGCGGGTTCGCCGCCACGGCGATCACGGCCGTCACCATCCAGAACACCCTGGGGGTTCACGGGGTCTATCCCCTGCCGATCGACGTGATCGAGGCCCAGGCGAAGGCCGTGCTGGACGACATCGGCGCCGACGCCCTGAAGACCGGGATGCTGGGCTCGGTCGAGGTGGTCGAGGCGGTGGCGGGTCTGATCGACTATGCGGGCAACGTGCCGGCGGTGGTCGATCCGGTGATGATCGCCAAGGGCGGCTCGCCCCTGCTGGAGGATCGCGCGGTCGAGGCGGTGCGGCGGCTGATGGTCCCGCGCGCGGCCCTCCTGACCCCCAATGCGCCCGAGGCCGAGGCCCTGACCGGCGTCGCGGTGGCGGATCTGGACGGCCAGCGCCGGGCGGGCGAGGCCCTGCTGGAGATGGGCGCGCGGGCGGTGCTGATGAAGGGCGGGCATGTGCCGGGCGAGACGGTGATCGACCTGCTGCTGACCCGCGACGGCGAGACGGTGCTGGAGAGCGAGCGGGTCGAGACGCGCCATACCCACGGCACCGGCTGCACGCTGGCGAGCGCCTGCGCGGCGGGCATCGCCAAGGGCCTGCCGCTGCAGACGGCGGTGGCCGAGGCCTGGGCCTATGTCGCCGAGGCCATCCGCCGCGCGCCGGGTCTGGGGCAGGGGCATGGGCCGCTGGACCACGGCTGGCCTGTGCGAGATCGCTAGATTTTCCTCCCCATTTTATGGGGAGGTGGCGCGGCGCCGAAGGCGACGTGACGGAGGGGGCGACTCCACGGCGAGCGATCACGCCGCCCCCTCCACCGCTGCGCGGTCCCCCTCCCCATGGAATGGGGAGGAAAGAGGTTGGCGCGGGTTCGGAATCGCCCTCTCTCCGACCCCATGAGCCTTGAGACCCGACTGATCGAGATCGTCCGCGCCGACCCGGCGCTGATGCATGTGCTGAGCGTGATGCGCGACCTGGACCTGCCGGACTGGCGGCTGTTTTCCGGGGCTGTCTATCAGGGGGTGTGGAACGACCGGACCGGGCGTCCGGTCGGCTATGGGATCAAGGACTACGACATCGGCTATTTCGACCCGGACACCTCCTGGGACGCCGAGGACGTGATCATCAAGCGGGTCGCCGCCGCCTTTGGGCCGCCGTTCCGCGATCTGGTTGAGGTGCGCAATCAGGCGCG
>DAIOID010000269.1:0-1731 GCA_036744355.1 Brevundimonas sp. | reverse complement strand
CGCGCCCAGGCCGCCGTCGCCCGTCGCGACGCCGACCGCGTCCGGCGCGAACACGCCGCCATGGCCCCGGCGCGCGCCGATCTCGCGGCCAGCGTGGCGCAAGCTCGCGCCCAAGCCGCCGTCGCCCAGGAACAGGCGCGTCACGCCCGCATCCAGGCCCGTGTCAGCATGCGCGACGGCGCCGATCAGATGGACAAGGGCGCTGCAGAGATGCGCGCTGAAGCCGTCAAGCTGCGCGATCCCGCCTATCGCGCCCAGGTCATCGCCGACAACCGCGCTCGCGGCAACGAAGTGACGGACGCCGAACTGGTCGCCCTGTCCCGTCGCCTGCCCGGGCAGGCCGACGACATGGTTCGTCAGGCTCAGAGAATGCGCGAACAGGCGGCGCAAGACCTCTAGGCCCGGCCCCGTCTTAAGGGCCGATCCTGTTCAAGAGGGGCCGACGCCGACGCGCCGGCCCCTGCCTCAGAATTTGCCGATCAGGTTCACGAACCAGCCGCGCTCGTCGTAGCTGAGATCGCCCAGGTCGTCCGAGAAGTCAGTGAAGTTGTAGCCGACGCCCAGCTTCACGTGATCGCCGAAGTGGCGATAGACCCCGACCAGCGCGCCCAGACGGCTGTCCTGCGCCTCCTTGATCGACAGCTCGCGCATCTCGACCAGGACATCCCAGCGGCGGACGATCTGATAGTCGGCGCGCACGGCCCAGAAGACCGCCTCGCTGTCGAACCAGGGCGCGCTTTCGTCGCGAGAGGCGCGCAGCTCGCCCAGACGCCAGGCCACCTTGGCCCCGACCGCCAGACGCGGCGTGACCTGATAGGTCCCGTCGATCGCGGCGATGTGGCTGCGCTGGGCGTAGTCCAGCGACTGACCCAAGGCGTCCACCTGGGCCGGCGACGGCAGGTCGGCCAGATAGGTGTACTTGGTCAGCAGGTTCAGCCGGTCGTTGTCGACCGGACGATAGGCCCCGGCCAGCGCCAGCTCATAGTAGTCGGCGTTCATCGCCATCGCCTGATCCGAGTTGGACAGGGAGATGTTGGCCTTGGCGAACAGGCGCAGCGACGGCGTGGCCTTGTAGGTCACCTGGTTGCGGGTCGCGACCGTGGTGCGCTCGCCGACCGTGTCGCCCTCATCCTTGTGGTATTCCAGCGCCGAGGCCCAGCGCAGGCGGTCGCTGCCATAGTCGGCGGTGGCGCCGATGGCCATGCGGTCGATCTCCTGCCCCAGGGCGTCGGCTAGCGAGCCGGTCTCGTAGCGCGCGCCGAAGGTCCAGGCCTCGATGGGGCTGAAGTCGACGCCATAGGCCTGGGTCCAGCCGGTCGGGCCGTCGCCGTGGTCATAGCGCTGCTCGGCGAAGACGCTGGTCTTCTCGCCCATCTGCTGACGCGCGCCGCCGGTCAGGCGGCCCAGACGACCGCCGGTCATGGCGTCGGGGTTC
Source organism: Brevundimonas sp. (assembly GCA_036744355.1). Lineage (GTDB taxonomy): Bacteria > Pseudomonadota > Alphaproteobacteria > Caulobacterales > Caulobacteraceae > Brevundimonas. The sequence continues at coordinate 296 of DAIOID010000269.1, read as the reverse complement.
TCGCCGGCCAGGGCGTAGCCCAGATAGAGGCTGCCGCGATCCGTCATGGCGAAGTCGGCCCGCACGTCGGCGCCGAAGCCCATGTCGCCGTCCGAGACCTCGCCCTTGAACTTGAGCCGGTCGTGGACCTGATATTCGCCGCCGAGGCCGAAACGGTCGTTCGATTGCCGGCCGCCATCGTGGTCCAGCGTCGCCTGGGCGAAGGTCCAGACGGCCCAGGGGGCGTCGCGCTGCTCGACGTTGGGCGTCTCGGGATCGGGCGTGTGGCGATAGCCGAGCGAGACCGCCGCATCGGT
>DAIOID010000268.1:0-1761 GCA_036744355.1 Brevundimonas sp. | reverse complement strand
TCGGCGCCGATCTGGAAAGCGTCTTCATGGCCGAGACCGGCCCCGCGCGCACCGAAGCGCAGATCCGCGAGGCCCTCCATGCTGGCTGACGCCATCCGTTCCGAGTCCTATCGCCTGCTTCAGAACCGTTCGGCCCTGTTCTGGAGCGTCCTGTTCGTCCCTATCGTCGGTCTGGCCCTGTCCATCACAGGCTCCGTGCTCATCAAGTCGAAGGCGGAGCAACTGGCCGGCAAGCTGCCGCCCGAGGTGGCGATGGGCGGCCCGCTGGATCTGGGCCACGCCATCGCCAGCAACGCCGGCGACCTGGCCAACCCCGCCATCCTGGCCTTCCTGCTGATCGGCGCGGCCACCCTCTATGCCGGCGACTATCGCTGGGAGACCTGGCGGCTGATCAGCGCGCGCAACACGCGCCCTGTCCTCCTGCTGGGCAAGGTCGGGGTCGTGAAGCTGCTGGCCCTCAGCGCCATGCTGGTCTTCCTGCTGATCGGTTCGATCTCCGACGTGGCCCGAGGCATGATCTTCGGCCGCCCGCTGACCTTCAGCTTCGGCGCCGAACAGGCGGGCCAGTTCGCCCTGCTGTTCCTGCTGTGCTTCGTCCGGGTCATCCAGTTCCTGATGATCAGTCTGCTGGCCGCGACGGTGACCCGCTCGCTGCTGGCGGCCCTGTTCATCCCGCTGGTGGTCGGCGTGGGTCAGTTCTTCCTCGGCCAGGCCGCGCCCGCCCTGGGCCTGGAGCCCAGCGACTGGCTGGCGCAGCTGCTGATGCCGGGCCTGGCGTTCGACACGCTGAAGATCCTCGTCAAGGGCGGCATGGAGGCCGCGTCCATGCCAGACGGCATGCTGATCAAGGCCCTGGTCAGCCTGGTGGTGTGGAGCCTCGCCCCCCTGGCCGCCGCCATCGCCTGGTTCGGTCGTCAGGACCTGTCGAAGGAGTAGCGGCTTCTACAGCCGCTTCTCCATCCAGACGTCGGCGCGCGCATAGGGCGTCGGCTGCGGCGGCAGATGCACGAAGCCGAAGCGAGCATAAAGCGCCAGCGCCGGCCCCAGGGTCGAACTGGTCTCCAGATAGAGGCGGTGCGCGCCGGCGTCCCGCGCCGCTGCCTCACAGGCCTCCAGCAGCCGCAGCGCCAGGCCCCCGCCCCGCGCTTCGGGCCGAATCGTCATCTTCGTGACCTCATAGCCCCCGTCCTTCATGGCGATCAGGCCGCAGCAGCCGACCGCCACGCCGTCTCGCTCGGCGAAGAAGATATGGCCGCCCTTGGAAAGGATCTCGCCTTCCGGGTCGTCCAGATTCCGGTGGTCCTTGTCTTCCAGCACGAAGCCGTCGGCGATCAGCCACTCCTCGTTCAGCCTGCGCCAGGCCTCGCGGTAAGTCGGCGCATAGGGGAGAATACGATCAAGAGACTGGGTCATCCGATACCTATCTCCATCCCCCGGACGGCTGACAATGCGTCACAGTGTTCTTAACAGCGTCAGGCGTTGTTCCAGCGCGGCGAGGTCGGGCATGAACCAGACTTGGGCTCCGGCGTCCGCCTCGCTGGCGATCTGCGGCCCCGAGGCGGCGCAGACCAGCATCGGTCGACCGGCTATGGTTCGGATCTCGTCCTTCATCATCGCCCCCCAAGCAAAAAGGGCGGCAGGTCCGAAACCCGCCGCCCTCTTTTCATTCTACACCGGAAGCGGTGAAGCCGATCAGGCTTCGTCGCCCTCGATGGCGAAGACCGGACCGGAGTCCTTGCCCTTGGCTTCGACGTCGCGATC
>DAIOID010000267.1:0-1776 GCA_036744355.1 Brevundimonas sp. | reverse complement strand
GTCAGGCCATGGCGCATGAGGCCGTCGCCTTCACCCTGTCGCTGGACGGCAAGGTCACCCTGCGCCTGCCCGCCGAGCATCCGGGCTTCGAAGGCCGTCTGAAACGTCTCGGCGCCCTGCTGGGCCGCGACTTCGAGGCCAACGCCCTGCTGATCGATCAGGAGCGCGACGGCGTCCGCCTGTCAGGCTATGCGGGCCTGCCCACCTATTCGCGCGGCAATGCGGCGCATCAGTTCCTGTTCGTCAACGGCCGCCCGGTGCGCGACCGCCTGCTGCAAGGCGCCCTGCGCGGCGCCTACGCCGACTTCCTGGCCCGCGACCGGCATCCGGCGGCGGCCTTGTTCCTCGACATCGACCCGCTCTACGTCGACGTGAACGTCCACCCCGCCAAGGCCGAGGTCCGCTTCCGCGACCCGGCCCTGGTGCGCGGCCTGATCGTCGGCGCCCTGCGTCACGCCCTGCACGCGGCGGGCCACCGCGCCTCGACCACGGTCGCCGCCGACGCCCTGTCCGGGTTCCGCCCGCACACGGGCGAGGCCCTCTACAGCCCCACCTCGCCCTCGGCCCAGTCCTTCGGGAACGCCGCGCCGGGCTGGAGCGGCTGGCAGGGTTGGTCGCAACCGGCCGCCGCCGCCCAGAACCTGCCGGGCTTGAACGAACGCTCCGCCCGCGTCGAGCACACCTGGAGCGGAGAAGCCGCCGCCCCCGACTTCCGCACCCTGGCCGAGGTTCAGGCCGAACAGACAGGTCAGATCGCGCCCGGCGCCCAGGCCCCCGCCGATCTGATCGACTACCCGCTCGGGGCCGCTCGCGCCCAGTTGCACGGCACCTATATCGTCGCCCAGACCCGCGACGGCCTGGTCGTGGTCGATCAGCATGCCGCCCACGAACGCCTCGTCTATGAGCGGATGAAGGCGCAGATGGCCACCGGCGCCGTCACCCGTCAGGCCCTGCTGACGCCCGAGGTGGTCGAACTGGACCCCGCCGAGGCCGAGCGCGTCGCCGCCAGGGCCGAGGAACTGGCCGAGATGGGCCTGATCGTCGAGGCCTTCGGGGTCGGGGCCGTTCTGGTCCGCGAAACCCCCGCCCTGCTCGGCGACACCGATGTTCAGGGCCTGATCCGCGACATCGCCGACGACCTGTCCGAACACGGCGCGGCTCTGTCATTGAAAGAGCGCATGGCCGAGGTCTGCGGCACCATGGCCTGCCACGGCAGCGTCCGCGCCGGCCGCGTCCTCAGCGCCCCCGAGATGAACGCCCTGCTCCGCCAGATGGAGGCCACGCCCCACTCCGGCCAGTGCAACCACGGCCGCCCGACCTATGTCGAGCTGAAGCTCAACGACCTCGAGAAGCTGTTCGGGCGGCGATAGGCTTCTCGTCGCCCTATCGCTTCGCTACTTGAGGGCATGCCCCACAGCGTCCTCTTCGTCTGCCTCGGCAACATCTGTCGCTCGCCGCTGGCCGAGGCCGCCTTCCGCGAAGAGGCCCGCCGCCTGAAGCTGAACGTCATCGCGGATTCGGCCGGCACCGGCGATTGGCACGTCGGCTCCCCGCCCGACCCGCGCGCCCAGGCCGTGGCGCGAAAGAACGGCGTCGACATTTCCGCCCTGCGCGGGCGTCAGGTGAAACCCGCCGACTTCCGCCGCTTCACCCACATCATCGCCCTGGACGAGGACAACCTCGCCCACCTGCGCCGCCTCGCCACCGCCGACGCCACGGCAGACCTCAGCCTGCTGCTGGATCACGTCGAAGGCCGCGAGGGCCAGCCCGTGGCCG
>DAIOID010000266.1:0-1777 GCA_036744355.1 Brevundimonas sp. | reverse complement strand
TGGGCTATCCAAGCGCCATGGCTCTCTACCCTGTGATCATGTGCGGCGGCGCCGGAACGCGACTTTGGCCCGCTTCCCGACCTTCGCGGCCGAAACAGTTCATAGCTCTGGCCGGGAATCGCTCGCTCTTCCAGGAGACCGTTCTGCGAGCGTCACCCCTGGCGGCTGACGGGGGGCGCCTGATCGTGGTCGGCGGCGTCGACCATAGGGCCTGGATTGTGGAGCAGTTGGACCAGGTCGGCATCGACGCCCAGGTTCTGCTCGAACCCGAGGCGCGTGATTCGGCGGCGGCCATGGCGGCGGCGGCGGCCTGGACGCATGATCGCGACCCGGAAGGCGTGAACGCCTTTTTCGCTTCGGACCATCACATACCCGACCATCAGGCTTTCCGGACCGCGGTTTCAGCAGCGGTAGAGGGCGCGCTGCAGGCGCGGATCGTCACCCTCGGGGTGAAGCCCACGGCGCCTTCACCCGCCTATGGCTATATTGCGCCGACGCGGCGGGGGCTTGGACCGATCGCGGCCTTCGTCGAAAAGCCCGATCAGGAAATGGCGCGACGCTACATTCGCGACGGCTTCTTGTGGAACAGCGGCAATTTCATCGTATCGGCCCAAGTGCTGCTGGATGAGCTGGGAAGGCATGCGCCGGCTGTAGGGAGCGCTGCACGCGCAGCTGTTGCGACTGCTGGCCGAGGGGCGATAGCCGTGTTGGGCGATGCCTTCCGCCAGGCGCCCAAGGTGTCGATCGATTACGCCGTAATGGAGAAGACGCGGCTGGCTTCCGTGCTGGAGGTCGATTTCGACTGGTCCGACCTTGGGGCGTGGGACTCGATCGCCGCGAGCGGCGAGGGTGAAGTCGGCGGTCATATCTTCGAGGATGTCGAAGGGTGCTTCGCGCGCGCGCCTGAGGGCATGCTGGTCGCGGCGGTCGGGGTTCGGAACCTGGCGATCATCGCCGAGCATGATGCTGTGCTGGTGTGTGACTTGAGCCGGTCTCAGGACGTCAAGAAGGTGGTTGAGCGCATTCGCCTGACTTCTCCCCAGCACTCGGATTTTGCCCGGCGTCGGGAGGAGCCGCTGGAAGCCGGTGCGCACCGGCTGAGGGATTGGTTGCGGTGCAGGGCTCTGCCGCTTTGGTCGACGCTTGGGCAGGGTGAAAACGGAGCCTTCGCCGAGGCGCTGGCGCTTGATGGCCGTCGTGTGAGCATGTCGCGACGCGCGCGTGTGCAGGCGCGTCAGATCTATGTCTTTGCGCAAGCCGGCCTGATGGGGTGGGAGGGGCCGTGGGCCCGGGCCGTCGGCTCTGGCCTGACGAACCTGGATGCAGATTTTCTTCGCGAGGACGGGCTCATGCGCACCCTGCTTTGCGCGGAGGGGCGGCCATTGGACGAAGCGGCGATGGTCTATGATCAGGCCTTCTTGCTTCTGGCCCTGGCGACTGCGCTCAAGAGCGGGGACGGCGACTTTGCGACGGCGCATGTTCGCGGCGCCGCCATACGCGACCAGCTGTTGAAGAGGGCCACATCCAGCGGAGCGCTTCGCGAGGGAGGAGAGCGTCCCTTCCAATCCAACGCACACATGCATCTGCTGGAGGCGGCTCTGGCTTGGGAGGAGGTTAGCGAGGACCCGGCCTGGAGCGATTTGTCGGATCGGATCGTCGGACTGGCGCGCACGATCTTTATCGATCCCGATACCGGGCGTCTGCGGGAGTTCTTCGATGAGACTTGGGCGGCGGCTCCCGGAGAGGACGGACGCCTCGTCGAGCCCGGGCATCAGTT
>DAIOID010000265.1:0-1788 GCA_036744355.1 Brevundimonas sp. | reverse complement strand
CGCCATGGCCCCCGCCGGCGCGCCCGTTCAACGCGTTCAGTCGCAGGCGGCGTGATCACAGGCTTACGACAGAGCCAGGTTTCCGTTTCCGTAAATCGGCGCAACTCAGGCTTAGCGGGACGTTTGCTGATCCAGCCAAGCCAGCCGACTGATCTGGAGGCCGATGGCCAGCTCGATGCGCGGCCTCTCGACGGGATCAAGTGTCAGCAAGTATTGCTGCATGGCGACGACTTCAGCTTCCACCACGCGTCGTAAAGCCGTCAAACCCTCGTTCCTTCGTTTGGCCGGAAGCTGCGCCCACATCCCGGCGCGAAGCCGAAAGGGATCGAGACCCACGCTCGCCGCACGGCTGGCGTCGCAAATCCAGTCTTCAAGCATCGCCACCCCCTGGGGCGTAAGCGACAGCAGATTGGTTCGCCTGCCGGAGCCTGTCTCGGCGGCGTCGATCACGCCTCGAGCCGTGAGCCTGTGAATCGCCGGATAGACGGCCCCCGCGCTGCCTCTCCACTCAAGGGACATTGAGGCCTGAAACGCCTTGCGCACCTTGAACGCCGTTGAAGCGCCGCGGTGATGGATTTCAGAAAGGATCGCCCCTTCGAGCTCCGTCAAACATCCTTGCAGAATGTTCATTTGACCCGATCGGTCACGGTAGTCCTAATCGTACTATAAAACTGTATGGAGAAAAACGTGATCGGGCTTTCTTTCAAGCGAGCCATAATGGTGTCCTGTCTGGTCGGCGCCAGCCTATCGGGGGGCCTCGCATCGGCGCAAGTCAGCCCGACGTCGCCTGCGCCTGCCCTCATCCCGCTATATGTTTCCGAGGGTCGGGCGCTTCTCATGATGCGCATCCACGGCGGGCACCCCTCTCCTGTCGTCTTCGACACGGGCACGAACGGCAATTTGCTTTACAAGTCTTACGCTGACGACCTTGGCCTACCGAATGTCGGCCCTTCCCAATCCGTTGACGGGAGCACGGGTTTGCCCGTGCCTGGATACACGACCAGCCTCGCCGGCGTGACGCTGGGCGGATACGCGATCAGCGAAGCACCTGCCACTGTCTTCGAGTATGACGAGGAGGATGAGGTCGGCATCTTTGGGCCAAACAGCTTTCCTGGAAAGCTCGTCGAGATGGACCTGGCCAAGGGACAGCTGAGGATAATCGAACCGGGAACTCCCCTTCATCCGCAAGGCCCGGGCGAGCCGTACTCGGTTGACGAACAACTTCCCGTCGTCAGGCTCGAACTCCCTGGCGCCTCGGTCGAAGCGACCCTGGACACGGGCAATGACAGCGCCTTTCTTCTTCCCCTGTCCCTCGCCAGTCAGATCAAACTCAAAGGCGAACCGAAGCGCATTGGTACCGCGAGATCTGCAGCCGGAACCCAGCCGGTCTACGAAGCCGTGGCCGATGGTCCGGTACGGGTCGGGGGCGTGATCGTGGATCGACCGACACTGCGATTTATCGAGGGCGGAACGGCCAATGTGGGCCTCCCCACAATGCGCCGGTTCAAATTCGTGTTTGACCCAACCCATGGACAAACCTGGGTTCTGGCGGGCGATTAATCTGAGCACGAGCTGGCAGGATGGTATCAATTCCTCCTGCAGCGTTCCCGACGTTCATGGGGGCCAGCCTTCAACAGTCCGATCCCGCCTGGTCCCAGGCCGGATCGACCGATAGCTGGGAGGGATGCCGCGCGGATTTCAGGGACGAGCCTCAGCCGACGCCGCAAGCGTCGCCGCCTTCCCGGCCTTCTCGGGCTTGCGCGCATCCCGCTTCGCCTTGTGGCGCGA
>DAIOID010000264.1:0-1793 GCA_036744355.1 Brevundimonas sp. | reverse complement strand
TTCGAGGCTGTAGGCGAGGGCGGAGAAACAGGCAACCGACAAGGTTGGTTCGCAACAGAAAAAGGCCCCGGATCGCTCCGGGGCCTTCGCTCATTCTTGGCCTACCGCGCTTCGCGCTACTTGAGGCCGGTGCGGCCTATCGCGCTTGCGCTGCTTGAGGCCGTTGAACTGACCCCGAGGATCAGTCCTTCTTGTTGTCGACGCCGTGGCCGAGGGCCTCCACAGCCGTTTCCAGCGTGGCGTCCTCGGTGATGTCGATGCCCTTGGCCAGCTTGGAGTGCCAGAAGCCGTAGGCGGCGTAGATGATGGCGCCGATGACGGCGTAACCGCCCAGCAGCATCAGCGGCAGAGGGTTGTCCTCGGCGGCGTGCTGGAACATCGGGATCAGGTTCTGGCTGGCCAGGAAGAGGCAGGCCAGGATTCCCAGAACCGCGGTGAAGATGCCGCCCGGCACCTTGAACGGACGCTCCATCTCAGGGTGCTTCACCCGCAGGACGATCACCGACAGGCAGACGATGGCGAAGGCCGTCGCGGTGCCCAGCGACACCAGGTCGCCCAGGATCGAGATGGGCAGGAAGGCCGCCGCGATGGCGATCAGGATGCCCAGGACGATCGTGCCGATCCACGGCGTGCGGAACTTGGGATGGACCTTGGCGAAGGACTTCGGCAGCAGGCCGTCGCGGGCCATGGTGTAGAAGACGCGCGTCTGGCCGTAGCAGAGCACCAGCATGACCGAAGACAGGCCGGTGATGGCGCCGATCTTGATCAGGAAGGCGATCAGGTTCAGCTGGCCGCCGGGCGAAGCGGCCATCGGCACATTGGCCCACTCAAGACCCATGCGGTCGATGGCGACGGCGATCGGAGCCGGCGAAGCCAGTTCCAGATAGGGAACCACCCCGGTCATGACGGCGGCGACAGCCATGTAGATCAGGGTGCAGACGAACAGCGCGCCCAGGATGCCGATCGGCACGTCCTTTGAGGGGTTCTTGGCTTCTGCAGCAGCGGTCGAAACGGCTTCAAAGCCGACATAGGCGAAGAAGATGATGGCTGCGCCACGGAAGATGCCGCCCACGCCGAACTGGCCGGCCTGGCCGGTGGGCTCGGGGATGAAGGGGACCCAGTTGTCCGGGTTGATGTACTGGATGCCGACGGCGATGAAGGTCAGCAGGACGATGATCTTGATGACCACGATGGCGTTGTTGATGTTCGCCGATTCCGACACGCCCAGCACCAGCAGGCCGCAAACGGCGGCGATGCCGACAGCCGCGACCAGGTTGAAGGTGCCCGTCATCGGGAAGGAGGTCGCGCCAGCGTTCTGGACCAGTTGGACCAGGGGGGTGGCCCACTGGGGCCCTTCGCCGCCCGCATACTGTATCGTCGGGAACAGACTGGCGCTCAGGCCGAAGTCATTCATGATCGACACGACGTAGCCGGACCAGCCGACCGCCACGGTGGAGGCGGCGACGCCGTATTCCAGCACCAGAAGCCAGCCCATGATCCAGGCGAAGACCTCACCCAGGGTGCCGTAGGCATAGGTGTAGGCCGAGCCCGATACCGGCATGGTCGACGCGAGTTCGGCGTAGCAGAGGCCCGCCAGGGCGCAGGCGAAGCCGGCGACCACGAAGGACAGCATGATGGCCGGGCCGGCGTTGGCCGAGGCCACCTGACCCGTCAGCACGAAGATACCGGCGCCGATGATGGCGCCGATGCCCAGGCTCATCAGATTCAGCGGGCCGAGGGTCCGCTTCAGCTCGCTCTTGGCGGCTTCTTTCTGGATCTGAGCAATGGACTTT
>DAIOID010000263.1:0-1799 GCA_036744355.1 Brevundimonas sp. | reverse complement strand
AATGGAAAAGCTGTTCAACCATTTCGCCAATACGACGGCCAAGGTGGCGGGACGACCCTGGACCTTCATCTTCTGCCTGATGCTGGTGCTGGTCTGGGCTGTGACGGGCCCGGCCTTCAAGTTCAGCGAGACCTGGCAACTGGTGATCAACACCGGGACGACCATCATCACCTTCCTGATGGTCTTCCTGATCCAGAACACCCAGAACCGCGATGCGGCGGCCATGCACGCCAAGCTGGACGAGCTGGTCTATGCGGTGAAGAAGGCCGACGCGGGCTTCATCGGCATCGAGCACCTGACGGACAAGGAGCTGGCGGTCATCCTGAAGGAGGTCGAGCGGCGCGGGCGCGATATCCACGCCGGACAACCGGCCCGGGCGGTCCGGGGACGGCCGGCCTCTCGTGTCGAGGAGGAGGGCGCGGTCGAGTGATCTGCGAAAAACAGAGTCTAATTCGTCTGAATCGTCTGAAATCCCTCTGTGGCGCTGGTCGGCCGCGCATCATGACAGAGGGAGGGGAGGCGGCAGGCCAAAGGGCCTGAGATGCGCGCAATCGCCGTGATTTTGCGGGATTGGAGCGGCGGATTAGGCGGGCTGGCGCGACGCTGCGTGAGTTTCTCGCGGCAAACGTCGCGCTGACACCCCTCATCCGGCCCTGACGGGCCACCTTCTCCCCCAAGGAGGGAAGGGGCGCGGCGCCTTAGTCGCGATAGTTGAGCGCCGGGGCGCGGTCGCCCAGCAGGGCCTCGTATTTGAAGTCCGGGCCACGGCGGCGTTCGAACTCGGCCTTGGCCGTGGCGATGGTGTCGGGGCTCTGGAACAGTTCGGCGGTGGTCAGGGCCAGGGTCTTGGCGGCCAGATGGGCGCCCTTCAGACCGATGGTCGAACCGGCGGCCACGACGTTCTGCCAGGAGTGGCCCGCCGAGCCGGGGACGAAGGTGGCGGTGGACAGGCCGACCGTCGGCGCGACCCACGACACGTCCGAGACGTCGGTCGAGCCGCCAAAGTCGCCGCCGATCACGGCGGGCTCGATCGTGCCGACGCTGGCCAGATCGGGCCTGGTCGGCAGGGTCTTCTGGATTTCGGTGGCCAGGGCGATTTCCTCGGGCGTCCAGGTGATGCCGCCGACGTGGCGCAGGTTGCGGTCCATGACGGTCATCAGGGCTTCGTTCGGCAGCATGGAATAGACGCCGCCGATGGCCTCGAACTCGACGCGGGTGCCAGTGCCCAGGGCTGCGCCCTCCGCCGCCTTCTTCACCCGCTCCAGCACGTCGCGGACGATCTGCGGGTCGTTGTGGCGGACGTAGTAGTAGCTCTCGGCATAGGCGGGGACGACGTTGGGCGCCTTGGCGCCGTCGGTGATCGCGTAGTGGATGCGGGTGCGGTCGGGAATGTGCTCGCGCATCAGGTTGACCATGGCGTTCATGGCCTCGACCCCGTCCAGGGCCGAGCGGCCGCGATCCGGGGCGGCGGCGGCGTGGGCGGCCGTGCCGTAGAAGCGGAACTTGCCCGAGACGTTGGACATGGTGTCGCCCTGGCGGGCGCTGTTGACGTTGCCGGGGTGCCAGTGGACGGCCACGTCCACGTCGTTGAACAGGCCGTCGCGGACCATATAGACCTTGCCCGAGCCGCCTTCCTCGGCGGGGGTGCCATAGACGCGCAGCTCGCCCTTGATGTTGTTGGTGACCATCCAGTCCTTGACCGCAATGGCGGCGTGAACCGAAGCGGCGCCGAACAGGTTGTGGCCGCAGCCGTGGCCCGCGTGTCCGCCGGCCGATTCCTGCACCGGGTTCAGGGTCTG
>DAIOID010000262.1:0-1804 GCA_036744355.1 Brevundimonas sp. | reverse complement strand
ATCGAAGCGTTTTGAAGCCAAAGCACTGGGTCCCCGCCTCCGCGGGGATGAGCGGGTATTGGAAGTCAGCCGCCGCTGCGCTCAATGTGAAAACAGCCAAAATGAAAACGGCCCGGAGCGTCTGCTCCGGGCCGCCGTCATTTCATGCGGACTGGGAACTCACGCCTTGGCGTCGAAATTCCCGCCCGTCGTATTGGCTTCCGAATAGGCGCCGCCCGCCGGGCCCGAGCCCTTGGCCGCGACCACCACCATGGCGGCCCGCACGGTGCGGCCGAACAGGGCGTAGCCCGGTTGCAGGGTCTGGATCACCGTGCCGCCCGGCAACGTGTCCGAGGCCTGCTCCATCATGGCCTGATGCAGATGCGGGTCGAAAACGTCGCCCGGAGCCGGGTCCACGCGCGTCAGGCCGTTGGATTCAAAGGCCGACAGCAGCGACTTCTGCGTCAGTTCAAGACCGGTCACCATGGCGGCGGCGGGGCCCTCGGCGTCCTTGGGCGCCGTCGCCAGACCACGCTCCAGGGTGTCGGCCACGCTCAGCAAGTCCTTGGCGAAGCGCTGGATGGCGTAGGCGCGGGCGTCGTTGGCCTGGGTCTCGGCGCGGCGCTTGACGTTCTCCGTCTCGGCCACGGCGCGCAGAGCGCGGTCCTTCCACTGGTCGCGCTCGGCGATCAGGGCGTCGACCACGGCCATGTCGCCGTCCTCGGCGGCTTCCTGCGCGGCGTCGATGGCGGCTTCTCCCATGTCCTGCTCGAGTTGGTCCCGGGTCTCGTCGTTGATGTCGTTCACGTCTCTTGTCCGTCCAGAATCCGGCCCAGCACCCGGGCGGTATAGTCCACCAACGGGATGACACGGGCATAGTTCAGTCTTGCAGGGCCGATGACGCCGATGGCGCCCAGCATCCGCTGCCGGCCCGTCATATAGGGCGCCGCGATCACGGCGGAACCCGAAAGCGAAAACAAGCGCGTTTCGGCGCCGATGAAGATGCGCACCCCCTGGGCGGCGCCGACCCCGTCCAGCAGGCCGATCAGCTGTTCCTTCTGCTCCAGATCGTCGAACAGGACACGCACCCGCTCCAGATCTTCGAGGGCTTCCGCATCCTGCAGCAGGTTGGCGCGGCCGCGCACGATCAGGGACCGATCACGCTCGCCCCCGCCGGACCAGGCGGCCAGACCGTCCTCGACCAGACGGGCGGCGGCGGCGTCCAGCTCGCGCCGGGCGGCGTCCAGTTCGGCGCTCATCTCGGTGCGCGCCTCGGCCAGGGGCCGGCCCTTCAGCCGGGCGTTGAGGAAGTTGGAGGCCTCGGTCAAGGTCGAGGGCGTCACCCCCGCCGACAGGGGCATCAATCGGTTCTCGACCGTGCCGTCGTCGCCGACCAGAACCGCCAGGGCCTGATCATGGCCCAGGGCCACGAACTCGACGTGCTTGACGCCTGCGTCGCGCACCGGACTGGCGACGATGCCCGCCCCGCCGGCCAGACCGGACAGCAGGTTGGTGGCGGCGTCCAGCGCCTCTTCGAAGTTACGGCCCCCATGCTTGCCTGAAGCGGCCGCCAGGCGCGCGTCGATCTCGCGCCGTTCGTCCTGACCGATGTCGCCGACCTCCAGCAGGCCGTCGACGAAGAGGCGCAGACCCGCATGGGTCGGCACCCGTCCCGCCGAAGTGTGGGGCGAGGCCAGCAGGCCCGCCAGGGTCAGGTCCTGCATGGTGTTGCGGATCGAGGCCGGCGACAGGGCCAGCCCGCCGCGCGAGATGGTGCGCGACCCGACCGGCTCGCCGGTCTCCAGATAGGTCTCGACGATGCGGC
>DAIOID010000261.1:0-1817 GCA_036744355.1 Brevundimonas sp. | reverse complement strand
AGTCGCGCACCATGGCCGGATAGGGGGCCGGGCCCGCCGCCGTGCCGATGATGTAGTAGGTGTCCTCGACGTTGGTGACCCAGTCACGCATCGCCTCGTTCATGGCGTCCTTCAGCGTCGCCGCCCCGGCCGTCACCGCCGCGACCTCGGCCCCCATCAACTTCATGCGGAAGACGTTGGGCTGCTGCCGCTCGACGTCCACCGCGCCCATGTAAACCGTGCAGGGCAGGCCGAAGCGGGCGCAGACCGTGGCCGAGGCCACGCCGTGCTGACCTGCGCCGGTCTCGGCGATGATCCGCGTCTTGCCCATGCGGCAGGCCAGAAGGATCTGGCCCATGCAGTTGTTGATCTTGTGCGCGCCCGTGTGGTTCAGGTCCTCGCGCTTCAGCCAGATATTCGCCCCGCCGAAGTGATCGGTCAGGCGCTCGGCGAAATAAAGCGGGCTCTCGCGACCGACATAGTGGGTCAGGAAGCCGTCCAGCTCGGCCTGGAAGCTGGGGTCGGCCTTGGCCGCCTCATAGGCCGCGTTCAGCTCGTGAATCAGCGGCATCAGGGTTTCGGGCACGAAGCGGCCGCCATAGGGACCGAAGCGGCCCTCGGCGTCAGGCCAGGCGTAGGAATTCGGGAGGATAGCGTTCACGAGCGGCAGTCTTTCGCGGGAAGGCGACGAAATCAGGACCGGGATACGGCCTTGAGGAAGGCGTGGATCAGGTCAGGGTCCTTAACACCCGGCGCGCTTTCGACGCCAGAGGAGACATCAACCAAGGGCGCCCCCGAAATCCGCACGGCCTCGGTGACATTTTGCGGGTCGAGCCCCCCTGCGAGGAACCAGCATGCTGGCAGCGTCCGGTTCTGCATCAGCGACCAGTCGAACGAGGCCCCGACCCCGCCGGGCAGGTTCGAGCCCTCGGGCGGCTTGGCGTCGAACAGCAGATGGTCGGCGACATCGGCCCAATCCGGCACGGAGGCGAAGTCGGCCTCGCTGCGGATCGGCAGGGCCTTGATGATCCCCGCCCCGGTCAGCCGCCGCACCTCGGCGGCGCGCTGCGGCGTCTCATGCCCATGCAGCTGGATCAGGTCGGGCCGCAGGATCAGTCCCACCTCGGTCAGCAGGGCGTCGTCAGGATCAACCAGTACGGCCACGATCTTCGCCTTGCCCCGCGCCCGGTCGAACAGGGTGGCGGCGTGCAGCGGCGGAATGTGGCGCGGGCTCTTTTCAAACACCACCGCCCCGACAAAGGCCGCGCCGCCGTGCAGCGCCGCCTCCAGCGTCTCGGGCGTCGTCAGTCCGCAGATCTTGGCGAGGGTCATAGAAGGGAGGTGCGCGAGGGAGGCGAAGAGGTCAAGCGCAGACGCCCCTCTTCGTCATCCCGGAAGCGGCGCAGCCGCTATCCGGGACCGCAGGAAGCACTGACGGCGGCGCCTCGGGCGGTCCCGGCTCTCCGCTGACGCTTCGGCCGGGATGACGGCATGGCTTCAGGCGAAGATCAGCTCGATCTCTTCCGGCGTCAGCAGCTTCCACTCCCCCGGCCCCAGATCGTCCGGCAGAACCAACCCGCCCAGCCGCTCGCGGTGCAGGGCCTCGACATGGTTGCCGGCGGCGGCGAACATGCGGCGCACCTGATGATAGCGCCCCTCGGTCACCGTCAGCAGGGCCTCGGTCGGCGACACCACCTCGAGGATGGCGGGCGACAATGGCTTGTCCTCGCCCTCCAGCACCAGATCGCCCGAGGCGAACAGCGCGCCCTCGGTCCCGCTCAGAGGCCGCGCCAGGGTCGCACGATAGACCTTGGCCACATGGCGCTTGGGCGAAATCA
>DAIOID010000260.1:0-1823 GCA_036744355.1 Brevundimonas sp. | reverse complement strand
GCGCGCATCGTTTGCATAAAGCGGGCGGCCCAGCCCGACTTCGTCGTCTGTTCGGCGCGGCCGAGCGCCAGATCGCCGGGCGCGACATCCTTCGTCACCACCGAGCCGGAGCCGACCATGGCCCCCGCGCCGATGGTCACGGGGGCGACCAACGAGGAGTTGGAGCCGACGAAGGCCCCCTCGCCCACCGTGGTGCGGTGTTTGAAAAAGCCGTCGTAGTTACAGAAGATGGTGCCGGCGCCGATGTTGGCCTTGGCCCCCACATGACCGTCGCCGAGGTAGGCCAGATGGTTGGCCTTGGCCCCCGCATCCATGCGGACGTTCTTGACCTCGACGAAGTTGCCGATCTTGACGCCCTCGCCCAGATCCGCGCCGGGGCGCAGGCGGGCATAGGGGCCGACCTCGGCCTTGGCGGCGACCTTGGCGCCCTCGATGTGGCTGAAGCTGCGGATGCGCGCGCCCTCGGCCACGACCGCGCCGGGGCCGAAGACGACGAAGGGCTCGATGGTCGCGCCGGCGCCGACTTGCGTGTCCCAGGCGAAGTGGACGGTGTCGGGAGCCGACATGGTCACGCCCTGCGCCAGGAAGTGCTCGCGCTGGGTCGACTGGAACAGGGCCTCGGCCTGAGCCAGTTCGGACTGGGCGTTGACGCCCATGACCGAGTCCTCGGCCGCGAAGACGGCGCGGGTCGGGGCGCCGCGCTTGCGGGCCAGCTCGACCACGTCGGTCAGATAGTATTCGCCCTTGGCGTTGTCGTTCTTCACCTCGGCCAGCAGATCGAACAGCAGGCCGACCGGGGCGGCCATGACGCCGGAGTTGCAGGCGGTGATCGCCAGAACCTCGGCGGAGGCCTCCTTGGCCTCGGTGATGGCCAGAAGGTCATCGCCTTGCAGGATCAGGCGGCCATAGGCGCCCGGGTCGCGGGCCTCGAAGCCGATGACGGTGACGCCTTCGTGCGGGTTCCCGGAATTCGGGGCGAAGACCGGCTCGATGTCGGCGGCCTTCAGCAGGGGCACGTCGCCATAGGTCACGACCACATGGCCGATAAAGTCGCCCAGCACGGCCTCGGCGGCGCGCACGGCGTGGCCGGTGCCCAGCGGCGGGTCCTGAACGGCGATGGAGTCCTCGCCCAGACGCTTTTCAACGTGAGCGCGGACTTCAGGGGAATGGCTGCCGACCACCACCACGATGCGCTCGCAGCCCAGGGCCTCGGCGGCGTCGATGGCGTGGTCCAGCATGGCGCGCTGGCCGACCGGGTGCAGCACCTTGGGCAGCGGCGACTTCATCCGCGTGCCCTGGCCTGCGGCGAGGATGATGGCGGCGCGAGGATGTGGTGCGGTCATGAATCGATCCGGCGGCTTGTCGTCCTGCGCGATCTAGCCCATTGCCGGGGTCTGCGCGAGCCGGGAGAGAAGAGTGACCATCGAACGCGATCTGGAAGGCTGGACCATCGCCTTCGACCTGGACGGGACCCTGGTGGACTCGGCGCCCGATCTGATCGGCACGCTGAACCGTATGCTGGCGCAGTATGAGTTGCCGCCCGTGCCCATGTCCTCGGCCCGGCATCTGGTCGGGCACGGGGCGATGGCCCTGCTGCGTCACGGCTTCATGGAGGCGGGCGCCGCCTGGGACGAGGCCCATACGCCCGGCCTGTTCGAACGCTTCATCGAAGACTACCTGGCCCACATCGCCGACGAGAGCCGCCCGTTCGACGGCGTGGTCCCGGCGCTGGAGCGGCTGGCGGCGCGCGGCGCGATCCTGTGCGTCGCCACCAACAAGCGCACCGACCTGTCCGTGGCCCTGATCGAGGCGCTGGACCTGAC
>DAIOID010000259.1:0-1833 GCA_036744355.1 Brevundimonas sp. | reverse complement strand
CCGGCGCCGCCGCACATGATCACAGGGTAGAGAGCCATGGCGCTTGGATAGCCCACTTCACCCCGATTGAAAGTGTTGTTTTGGTTGCAATCGCAGCGCGTTCCTAGCCCCGGCGTCGAGGTACGTCGTGACTCGCGCGGGCTTCAACGCTATCGAGCGCCCATCATGCAAGAGACTGAACGGCAATCCGAGGAACGCAGTTGGGAGACGGCGAAGACGCTCGCCGAGGCCCTGCCCTATATCCAGGTTTATGACCGCGAGACCGTGGTCATCAAATACGGCGGCCACGCCATGGGCGAAAGCGCTGTGGCCAAGCAGTTCGCCGCCGACGTGGTGCTGCTGAAACTGATGGGCGTGAACCCCGTGGTGGTCCACGGCGGCGGCCCGCAGATCAGCGCCATGCTGGACAAGGCGGGGGTCAAATCCGCCTTCGTCGACGGCCTGCGCGTGACGGACAAGGACACCATGCAGGTGGCCGAGATGGTTCTGTCCGGCGCCGTGAACAAAGAGATCGCCCACTGGATCACCGTCGCCGGCAAGGAAGCCGACGTGCGCGGCGTCGGCCTGTCGGGCAAGGACGCCGGCCTGCTGACCGTCGAGAAGACCAAACGCACCAAGCGCGACCCCGACAGCATGATCGAACACGAAGTCGACCTGGGCTTCGTCGGCGAACCGACCAGGGTCGACCCCAAGCTGATCAAGGGGCTGATCGCCTCGGAGACCGAGGACTGGGTGCCGGTCATCGCCCCCATCGGGGTGGCCGAGGACGGCATGACCTATAACGTCAACGCCGACACGGTGGCGGGCGCGGTGGCAGGATCGCTGGGCGCCAAGCGGATGCTGCTGCTGACCGACGTGCCGGGCGTCAGGGGCGCGGACGGCGAGATCATCCGCCAGATGAACCTCGAAGAAGCCCAGGGCCTGATCGACACCGGCGTCGCCAACGGCGGCATGATCCCCAAGCTGGAGACGGCCATGGCCGCGGTCCGCTCGGGCGTCGAGGCCGTGGTCATCCTGGACGGACGCCGCCCCCACGCCATGCTGGTCGAGCTGTTCACCGAGTTCGGAGCCGGCACCCTGGTGAAGGCCAAGTGACAACGTCGACACTGGCGTCCAGCACCGAAATCGACGCCGACCTGCGCCATGTTCGGTCCTGGGTGTTCGACCTCGACAACACCCTCTATCCGCCGGAAAGCCTGTTCCTGAAACAGGTCGAACAGCGCATCAACGCCTATGTGGTGCGCACCTCAGGCCTGGAATCGGCCGAGGCCCTGGCCGTGCAACGCGGCTATCTGCACGACTACGGCACCTCTCTGGCCGGGCTGATGATGCACTATCAGATCGACCCGCACGACTTCCTGGCCGAGGTCCACGACGTGCCGCTGGACGTGCTGACGCCCGATCCCGGCCTGCACGCGGCGCTGGAGCGCCTGAACGGCCCGCGCCTGATCTTCACCAACGGCTCGATCGGCCACGCCCGGCGGGTGATGGAAAAGCTGGAGCTGACGCGCTTCTTCGACGGGGTCTTCGCCCTGGAAGACGCCGACCTGATCCCCAAGCCGGACCCACGCACCTTTGACAAGATGCTGGCCCGGTTCGGCGTCGATCCGACCACCGCCTGCTTCTTCGAGGACACGCCCAAGAACCTGGAGCCGGCGCACGTCCTCGGCATGACCACGGTTCTGGTCGGCCCCAAGGCCTTCACGGCCGAGGGCGCGCACATCCAACACCGGGCCGCGACCGTCGGTCCCTTCCTGACCACCGCCATGCTGGACGGAGATCCGCAATGACCGACCTGACCCATCTGGAATCCGTGATCGAAGCCGCCTGGGA
>DAIOID010000258.1:0-1871 GCA_036744355.1 Brevundimonas sp. | reverse complement strand
GTAAGGCGCGCTTCAGGCGCTGAAGCGGTCTGGTGGAGTTCGCCGCCCTCACCGGGGCGGGCGCCTGCAGCGGGCGACTTGGGCATGGGGTTTCCTTCAGTCAGGTTTTCCAACGACAGGGTGATGCCCGCGATAGCGGGCGCGCCTAGGCGGGTGCGCCGCATGTCTGGAAGACGACATGGCGCTCCCTCAAGCAGGGAGACCCGATCCGACGATCCGCCCCCATCTCGACATATGCGACGGATTGTCAGCCCAGATTGACGTCCGCTACGCCGCCAGCGTCAGGCGTGCTCTTGGTCAGGTTCGCCTTGAGGATCTGGTAGCCGAAGCCGAGCACGCCCGCGTCCGAAACCCAGACCCGCCCGTCATCGCCATCAAAGCGTATGAGGGTCAGATGAGGATCGGCCTTTCCATCGGGATACCAGGCCGCAACGACCGGGTTCCAGAATCGGTCGATGCGCTCGCGATCCAAATTGATCGCCAGCCTCCCGTGAATACAGGCCTGAAGCTTCTCGTCCTTGGCCTGGTAGCAGAACATTCCCATCTGACCGCCAGCGGCGACGTCTCGCGCGAAGTCCGTGTCGTTGCGCGTGAAGAACCAGATCGTCCCGGTTTCGGGCTCGCCAAATCCAGTCATCGGCTGGTGATGATACCCCGGTCGTTCAATACCGAGCATGCCCGTGTTGGACTGCTTGAGGCTTTTCCAAAACGCCGTCTCCGCCTCGGCTGGAGTCAGATGATCACTCATGAAACGTCTCCTTTTGTCAGCGATCAACCGACCGGCCGGAAACAGGTTCCTGAGCACACAAGGCGGCACAGCGGCCTCGACCTGACGAGATGTCGTACGGTCGGCGCGCAGCCAAGGCACAGAGAAGATCGCGATGTTCGGTGAAAGCGCCGATACGCCTCGGCCTTGCTCTAGGCGCCCTCGCCCGTGGAGCCAGGCGCCCCGTCGTCGTCACCTTCATCGCGATTGGGCGTGACGGGCTGGCGCCTGCTCCGTCTTATGGCGACTATGGCGATGGCGGTGAACACAACACCGAGACCGAAGAGCACGAAGTTCATCTACTCTTGCGTCCCGCAGCCAGCGACGACCGTCGGCGAGGTGGGCGGCAGGTGCGCAGTTCTCATCCCAACGCAACAATACCTTGGGCGAGGACGCCAAGGCTAACCAGGGTGAAGATGGCGGTGGCGCAAATCATGAGGATCAGCAGCTTGCATCCAGAACGCTTCATCGACACTCCCGGAGCATTGCGAAACGCGAAACGCGGTTGAGAGACCTGTCCAACCACCGAGTCTGGAAAACAGACCCGAGCCTTCACGACGGCGGACTGGAACACGAAAGCGCAATATGGCGGCCAACATAGGTTAGGACGCACAGGCAATATTCAGGGTAGCCTTGATCCATTGCGGGCCGAGATCATCCGAGCGCCTGCGATTGGAAGAGATGGGTGGCGCACGCCGCAAGCTCCCGCCTTTTGGTCTGAGAGATTTGCCGTGGTCTATTTCTGTTTGATCGAAACTGGTGGCCCGACCGCCTCGCACCTCGAGGTCCTGGAGGCCGAATGCGCCCAGGCCGCCACAAGCGAAGCCAAGCGGCTGATGGCGCGGCACGCCAGCGCCGTCATGGCGCATGTGATCCACGGCGATGAAACCGTGGCCTCGATCCCTGCAACCATCGCCACGGCCGGGTTCGACGGAGCCGACGGATCAGGCTCGGGCGTCTAGTCGGCGCCGCAAAAACGCCCCCCCTCCCGTCGTGCCAAAAAATATCATCAGGCGGTGATCGCTTGGGGCCGAACAGGTCTCGAGGCGCCAGAACCATTTCAGGACGCTTCAGCGAAATCCGCAGAAACTGCCGCCTTTGCCCC
>DAIOID010000257.1:0-1927 GCA_036744355.1 Brevundimonas sp. | reverse complement strand
GAACGCCTCACAGGCGATCAAAGTGATGATCGTCGATGACTCAGCCGTCGTGCGCGGCGTCGTCCGACGTCTGCTGGAGGCGGAGCCTCAGGTAGAGGTGACGGCGGCGGCGTCGAACGGCGAGCTGGCGCTGAAGGAACTGCGTCAGCAGGCGGTGGACGTGGTCCTGCTGGACATCGAAATGCCGGTCATGGACGGCTTGACGGCGTTGAAGCGCATCGCCGTCGAGCATCCCTCGATCAAGGTGATCATGGTCTCGACCCTGACGCGTCGCAACGCCGAGATCAATCTGGAAGCCCTGAAGATCGGCGCCGCCGACTATGTGACCAAGCCCGAGGCCGGGATCGCCACGGCGGCGGAATTCGGCCGGGACCTGATCGCCCGGATCAAGGCCCTCGGGCTGACGAACCGCTCGGCGCGACTTGATGTCGCGCCGCCGGTCAGATGGGCGCCGCGTCCGGCGACGCCGCGACGCCGCGTGGTGCGGGCGCTCGGCATCGGTGCCTCGACTGGCGGGCCGCCGGCCTTGTTGAAGCTGTTCCGCGACCTGCAGGGAACGGATGCGCGTCAGCCCATTTTGCTGACCCAGCACATGCCCGCGACCTTCACCGCCTTGCTGGCGGAACAGATCGAGCGGGCGGCGGGGCGGCCCTGCGCCGAGGGCAATGACGGCGAGTCGGTCCTGCCGGGGCGTATCTATGTGGCGCCGGGGGGCTGGCATATGACGGTCGAGAACGGCCCGACCTCGCCGGTCATCCGGCTGGATCAGGGCGCGCCCGAGCACTTCTGTCGGCCTGCCGTGGACCCCATGCTGCGCAGTATGGCCGCCGTCTATGGCGACGGGGCGGTGGCGGCGATCCTGACCGGCATGGGGGCGGACGGCGCCCTGGGCTGCGAGGCCGTGGCGCGCGCGCGGGGGCGCTTTATCGCCCAGGATCAGGCCAGCAGCGCGGTCTGGGGCATGCCGGGCGCGGCGGCGGCGACGGGTCTGGCCGAGGCGGTTTTGCCGCTGGACGACATCGGGCCTTGGCTGCGGCGCGCGACGGAGAACGCCGCGTGACCGGCCCGGACTTCGAGCACTTCTGTCGCCTGGTGAAGGACCGTTCGGGCCTCGTCCTGACGCCGCACAAGGGCTATCTGGTCGAGAGTCGGTTGAGCACCTTGGCGCGCGCCGAAGGTCTGGCGGGCGTGCCGCAGTTGCTGGAGCGCCTGCGGCTCGGCGGGGCGTCGGTGGAGCCCTTGCTGGCGCTCTGCGTCGAGGCCATGGCCACGCATGAGTCCTTCTTCTTCCGCGATGGCACGCCGTTCAACCTGCTGGCCGGGCGGGTCCTGCCGCAACTGGTCGAGGCGCGGGCGGCGACGCGGACGCTGCGAATCTGGTGCGCCGCCTGTTCCAGCGGACAGGAGCCATACTCCATCGCCATCCTGCTGAAGGAGATGGGCGCGCGCCTGGCGGGCTGGCGGCTGGAGATCGTGGCCACCGACATGTCCCGGCCGATCCTGCAGAAGGCGGAGGAGGGGCTCTACAGCGACTTTGAGGTCAGACGCGGCCTGACCGACGCGCGCCGTGACCGCTGGTTCGTTCGTGACGGTCACGGCTGGCGGGTCAGTCACGAACTGCGGTAGCTGGTCAGCTTCCGGCCGCACAACCTGCTGAGCGACAGCCTGCCGGGGACGTTCGACGTGGTCTTCTGCCGCAACGTCCTGATCTATTTCGACGTGGATCAGAAGCGGGCGGTGCTGCAGCGCATGGCCCGGACCCTGGCCGACGACGGCGGCCTGTTCCTAGGCAGCGCCGAGACGGTGCTGGGCGTGACCGACGCCTTTGAGCTGACGCCGGGGGCGGCGGGCCTGTTCCGGCGCGCCGTCCCAGGTCGGAGCGCCGTCAGCCGCGCATGAAGGCTTCGATCTCGGCGCGCAGGGCGTC
>DAIOID010000256.1:0-1940 GCA_036744355.1 Brevundimonas sp. | reverse complement strand
CGGCGCAGCAGATTGCCCGCCGTGTCATACTCCGCCATCGGCCGCGCGCCGTCGTGCAGCAGGCGCGTCGCGCCCATCTGGAACATCCGGCCGGCCGGGTCGTAACTGAACCCCGTCGTCGCCCCGCCAACCGTGGCCGAGGTCATCTGGTTCAGGCCGTCGTAGGTGAAGGTCCCCATGGGGGCGCCCGTGATGTTCTGGCGTCCGTCATAGGCGACGGCTGCGCCGCCGACGCTGGTCACCTGGTTCTTGCCGTTGTTGGCGTAGGCCGTCGCGCCCAGGCCTGGCGTAAAGGCGTAGGCTGTATTGGACAGGGTGCGGCTGACGATCTGGCCCGCCGGATTGTAGGCGAAGGTCAGGCTCTGGTCGTCGGCCGTGCCCGGCAGATCGTGAGCCAGGCCGCCCAGACGACCGGCAGCGTCATAGGTCCAGGCTGTCGTCGCGCCATTGGCGCGGGCCTGGGCGATGCGGCGCCCTAGATTGTCATGGGCCCAGGACGTCAGTTGCCAGTCCGTCGCGCCGTTCTCGCGGATCGCGGTCAGGTCGCCGGCGAGATTATAGTCGTAGTTGACGTAGAAACCGTCCGGCCAGTACAGGCCGGTGCGGCGTCCTGCCAGATCATAACTCGACCAGACGGTGCCGAAGGGGTTGGTTTCCCTGATTCGACGTCCCAGGGCGTCCCATCCGAAGCCGAGCAGGATATTGTTGCCGCCGAGAGTCTGGGTTCGGCCCAGGTTGTCGTAGGTGAAGCTGGTGTCTGCAATGGTTGAGCCGCTCACGGTCACGCGCCGGTTCAGGGCGTCGTAGCCGCTATGGATCAGTTCGCCGCCCCGATTGCGGAAGGAGGTGACGTTGCCGGCCGCGTCGTAGCTGTACTGTTCGTAGTCGGTGCTCGACGAGCCGCCGCCCGAGGCGTTGGGATAGAACATCTTCAGGACGCGCCCAAAGCCGTCGTACTCGATGGTCGAGACGTTGCCATTGCCGTCGGTCAGGGCCTGCGGCTGGCCGTTGGCGGTGTAGGTCGCGCTCTCGACTATGGGATCGACGCCGTAACCGGATGTGGACGCGATCAGCTGACCGGCCGCGTCATAGTTGTTTCGGGTGATGCGGTCAGGGCCGAAGATACCCGTCGGGCCCGCATCGCAGGCGGAAGCCGGCAAGGCGGCGAAGGCGGACGGATTCATCCGGACAGCGGCGCAGTCGACCCGTCCGGCGATGTCATAGCTGACCTGCTGCGCGGAATGGACAGCGCCGCCCGCAAGCTGGCGCTGGTGGGTGGCGCGGCGGTTGGCGTCATAGGTCGTCGACGCCTGCTGAAGGCTGCTGAACGCGGCCCAATCGCCGTCCGAAAGGCCGTTGACCACGCCCTCTTCGGCCAGAACCACCAGGCCCCGGTCGTCGTAAGTCGCGCGTTGCGCGCGGCGCAGCAAGGGACCGCCGCCGTCCGGGTCAGGGCCGATCACGCCGATCGGTCGGCGCGCATGGTCGTAGCGGTAGATGACGGTGTCCCCGGATCCGGGCAGGGGGCCGTCAACCGTGGCGACGTCGCCTGACGGCGTATAGGTCATGGTCGTGACTGCGGTCAGCGACCCGTCGCCGGCGCCTGTGGCGACGACGGTCGGCAGCAGGTTGCTGGCGACGCCGGGCGCGCCGTAGGTGATCGAGGTCTTCACCTCGCCTGCGGTCCCGGCGCAACTGGCGCCCGTCGCGCAGGCGGACGCCGAAACCGGCAGAATGACTGCGCTCGGCGCCAGCGCCAGAACTCCGGCGGCGTTCCTATATCGAGCCGTCTGGGCGGCATAGGTGATGCGCGTCTGGGGGCGAGCGGCTCCCGCACTGGGAGCCGGTTGCGTGACCGTCAGGACCCCGCCGTGGACAGGGTCATAGGTGTAATCCGTTTTGTGGCCGCGGGCGTCGGTCGTCGAGGCAGGCAGGTTGCA
>DAIOID010000255.1:0-1941 GCA_036744355.1 Brevundimonas sp. | reverse complement strand
ACGAGGGTCTGGGCGAGCGGGTGATCGAGCTGGAGACCCTGCATCTGGCCGACGACCTGCCCTTCGTCTTCGAGCGTCGCCTGATCTCCCTGACCGCCGCGCCCGACGCCGAGGCCGCCGACTTCACCGCCCAGCCGCCGGGCGGCTGGCTGCTGGCCCACATGCCCTGGACCGAGGCCGAGCATCGCATCTCCGCCGTCGGCGCCGACCCCGAGACCGCGACCCATCTGGGTCTGGCCGACGGCGCGGCCTGTCTGCGGCTGGAGCGCCGCACCTGGCGCGACGGTCAGGGCGTCACCTGGGCGTGGCAGACCTTCCCCGGCGCGGCCTATGATCTGGTCGCCCGCTTTTCCCCCACCAAAGGATGACCCCGATGAGCCAACCGTCTGAAGCTCTGGGATGGCGCTCTGTCGGCGATCTGGTGGGGAACCATCCCGACGCCCCCGTCGCCCTGATCGGCGCGCCGCTGAACGAGCGGTCGCTGACGCCGGGCCGCTGCGACCTGGGGCCGAAAGCCCTGCGCGCCGTCCTGCCGCGCCTGTCGACCTATGACGTCGAGACGGGGCTGGAACTGGACATCAAGGTCCATGACGCGGGCGACGTGGCGCTGAAGGCCGTCTCGCCGTTTGACGCCTTCGAGCCGGTGCGCGACGCGGTAGCAGCGCAAAGCCACCGCGCCCTGACCATTCTGGTCGGCGGCAACAACGCCATCACCCGGCCCGGCGTCCACGCCCTCGGCCTCGACCGCGTCGGCGTCCTGACGCTGGACGCCCATTTCGACCTGCGCGACACGGATCAGGGCCTGACCAACGGCAATCCGATCCAGGCCCTGCTGGACGACGGCATGGACGGCCATCGGATCAGTCAGGTCGGCCTCGCCCCCTTCGCCAACACCCGCCGCGCCCACGAAAAGGCCGAGGCCGCGGGCATCAGCGTCCGCACCGCACGCGAATGCCGCCAGCGGGGTCTGGCGACCGTCGTGGTCGAGGAACTGGAGCGCCTGTCGTCCCTGTGCGAGGTCATCTACGTCGACTTCGACATCGACGTGATCGACCGCAGCCAATGGCCCGCCAGCCCCGGCGCCCGCCCCGGCGGGGTCTCGGTGCACGACTTCTTCGACGCCGCCCGCGCCATCGGCGCCTGTCCCAAGGTCCGCGCCGTCGACCTGACCGAATACGACCCGTCGCTGGAAGTCGGCGACCTCGGCTCCCTGACCGCGGGGCGCTGGTTCTGCGAAATCCTCAGCGGGGTGGCTGCGCGATGACACGACGCTGGATGGCGGCGGCTGTTCTCCTGCTGGGCGTTCTAGCGGCGGCGCCCGCCTGGTCCTGCACCTATTTTGCGACGACCTACCGTGAGGATCTGTACTTCCAGCAAAGCCTCTGGAGAGATTCAGACGCCGTCTTCCTGGCCAGGGCGACACCCGTGGAGGAGGCTCAGAGCCAGCTTGTTCCGGTGGTTTCCCTTTATGGCCGGTCGCCGCCTCGACGAAGTGTGGCCAAAGTCAGTTTGAACTGCGGGAAGACGCCTTCAGAAGGCGTGGTCATCGCTTTTGCGCGCCGCATTCGAGCCAGCGACACCCCTTTGCAGCCTTGGCGGTGGGGCAGTTGGTACGTGATCGGCCATCTAGTCCCGGCTGAGGTCATCGACCCGAAGGTGGTCGAAGTTTTGAAAGACGCCGCTGCCAGGCTGAAAACGGATCAGGGACAATGACCTACGACCGCCTCATCACCGACTGTCACGTCGCCGCCATGACCGAGGGCGGCGAGCCCTATGGCGCGATCGAGGACGCCGCCATCCTGATCCAGGACGGGCGCATCGCCTGGGTCGGGGCGCGGGCGGACCTGCCTGTGCACAAGGCTGTGGAAACCGACAGCCTGGACGGCCGCTGGGTCACGCCGGGCCTGATCGACTGCCATACCCATCTGGTCTTCGGCGGCG
>DAIOID010000254.1:0-1983 GCA_036744355.1 Brevundimonas sp. | reverse complement strand
CTCAACGCCGTCTTCCGCGGCCCCGCCCACGCCTCGGGCGGCAACGGCGAGGACTGAGGCCAAAAATCCTTCTCCCCTTGCGGGAGAAGGTGGACGGCGAAGCCGGACGGATGAGGGGTTGCGGGACGCTTAACTCGCGGCCTTCCTTCGTAGGGGACAGACCCCTCATCCGGCCCTGACGGACCGCCTTCTCCCGCAAGGGAGAAGGATGGATCGCTACGCGCCCCGCGTGGCCAGCGGCGGCGCCGCCGTGACGGCCCAAGCCTGGGGCGCGACCAGCGGCTTGCCGCACTTGACCTCGATCAACCGGCCGTCCTGGGTGCGATACCGCACCGGCAGCGAGGCCGCGCAGCGCGCCTGAACGGCGAAGAACATGGCGGTCGCGTCGCTGGCCGGATCATGCCCCTCGATCGCGGCCAGCACAGGGTCGCCGGACAGCGGCCCGCACTTGTCCCCGGTATCCAGCTTGATGCCCTCCTCGACGCTGTAGAAGCCGGTGCTCCCGCCGGTGCAGTTCTCATCGTTCAGATGGAACAGCGTCGCCGTGCGATATTCGTCGGGCGAGGGCCGCTCCTCCAGGGTGACGCCCAGGGCCGCCAGCCGCGCCGCGATCTCCGGCCAGCGCGCCGCGCCGGATCCGTCCGTCAGAGCGGCGACGGCGCGGTCGCCCTCGGGCCGGGCGCGGAATTCGGCCACGCCATAGCCCTCGCCCGCCAGTCCTTCGTCCAGCACGTCCTTCCACAGATCGAAGATGTCGCGCGTCCCGCCCGACGCACGACGCGTCTCCAGGTCGGAGCCATTGCACCACCACGCCGCAGTCATAGACGGCCGAGCCCGACCGCAGCCGGGCCGGGCTATAGTCCCGGTCGCCGAGCGCCTTGCGGCACCCGTTCAGCCGCTTTGAAAGCGCGTTGCGCGCCTCCGCCTCGGTCACCGCCCCGGTCGAAACCGCCGCCGTCCAGGCGCCGTATTCTGCGCCGCCCTCATGCAGCCAGGGCGCCGCGCCGCTGTCGCGGTTCTCCAGCCTATGCCCGTTCCATAGATGCAGGGTCTCATGCCAGACGAAGGTGGCCAGAGCGGCGGCCACGCGCGGCGGCGGATTGTCCCAGGCGGCGCCGTGGAAGCGGGTCGAGATAACGCCGCTGTCGGTCACGTCGCCGCGAAAATCGGCCGGACCCGGGCTGTCGACTGTGACCAGCAGGGTCGGTTCATAGGGCAGGGCCCCGCCCAACCGCCCGCCATAGAAGCTCTGGGCGGCGAAGAAGCCGTCGCGCATGATCCCGGCCAGGGTCGGGGCCACGGTCTTGCCAATCACCACCCTGGCGCCCGGATGCGCTTCAATCGCCTCCTGCGGCCCCAGATAGACATAGCCCTTGACCGCCTCCGCCGTCGGCAGGGTCGCCTCGCCCGCGACCGGCCGGGGCGGTCAGGACAGCGTCCATGCCCTTCAGTTCCAGCCCCGGGCCGTAGAGGACGTGGCCCGCTCCGACGCGGGTCAGCCCCATGTAGATGCGGTCCACCTCGGCGGCGTCGGGCGCGATGCGGATCTCGAAGGTGTCGAACGGCGCATCGCTTTCGACGGCGCCGTCCTTCA
Source organism: Brevundimonas sp. (assembly GCA_036744355.1). GTDB lineage: Bacteria > Pseudomonadota > Alphaproteobacteria > Caulobacterales > Caulobacteraceae > Brevundimonas. The sequence goes on along the minus strand of DAIOID010000254.1, from coordinate 389 downwards.
GGGTCAGGCCCGGCGTCGTCACCGTCCACAGGTCGCGGATGACGCTGTCGGCCAGAAAGGCCACACGCGTCGTCGGTTCAGCCAGCCGCCAGGTCACGACCACGCCGCCGGGCGCGCTGCGCGCCTCGATGGTCGCCGCCTGCTCGGCCCAGGCGGACGCCGCGCCGCCGCAGACCATCGCCAGGGCGGCGAACGCGCCCGCCAGTCTCTTGCTCATGATGTCTTCCCTCCGACGCCCCCGGGCGGAAGGAAGCTTGGCCTTAACGGCGGAATTGGGTCAACCGCCGATCAGTCGGCCTCTTCGACCTCGCCGCCCTGCACCATCCGCGTCACGGCCATGTCGGCGGTGACATTGCCCAGGGTGCGGAAGATGTCGGGGATGACCTCGA
>DAIOID010000253.1:0-1995 GCA_036744355.1 Brevundimonas sp. | reverse complement strand
GCGCTGCGCCCTCATGCCAATTGCCGAAGGCCGCCTTTTTCAACGAAATCGGCGCAAAGCGGATCAATAGCCGCCACGCGGCGGCTCGCAGGCGAGGCCGTCACCATCGCCGTCCATCCAGGAGCGATATGAGGGATCCCAACTGGGGATGTCTTTTCGGCCGGCTGCCCGCACCGCCGTGCAGCCGCTGTAATGCTGATCGGTCGTGCGCACTTTGACATATGACGCGACTGCTGCGCGAGGAGCTGATGGCGTGATCGCGAACCAGGTCAGGGCAAAAGCCACAACAGCGGTTAGGCCGACAACGGCAGCAAAAGGTAGCTGGAAGGGGCGAGCAGGGGGCGCTCGCCGGTGATATCTGTGGGGCGATTTTCGGCGCATCAGCACACGATGCTCGCTGAAGGTTGAGCGGCCGTTACGATGTTGATCGGCGTTCTCTGACATCGCCACGGCGACCGTCAATCGAGGTGAGAGGGCTATCTGGAGGTGGCCCAGCTTCACCCCAGCGCTGACGCCAGCCGTCCTGCGATCCGCGTTGCCGCCTCTCTGACCGGATGATCTGCCAAGTGCGCATATCGGGCGGTGGTCTGAACCTGAGTGTGTCCCAATAGCTTGCCGATCATCGGCAAACCTTCGCCCGCCAATACGCCGTCCGAGGCATAGGTGTGGCGAAGGTCGTGAATGCGGACATCCTCCAGTCCGGCAGTCTTACGAATGCGCCGCCACGGATGCTGGAGATCGGTAAGGTGGGTTCCTTCCAGCTTGCCGACGATGACGTAGGGATTGCCGTTAACCTCAGGCAGCTTGCGCAGCAGTTCGACGACGGCGTCGCCCAGGTAGACAGTCTTCGGCCCTGTTTTGCTGTCCGGCAGCCGGAAGCGACCAGCCCTGAAGTCGATATAGCTCCACTTCAGTGTCTGGATTTCGCGCAGACGGCAGCCGGTGAGCAGCAGCAGCCTGAAGGCGGCGACAGCGAAGCGGCTTTCCGCGCCTGTGAGCTCGGCCTCCTGGAGGGCCGCGCCCAGGCGCTCGATCTCTTCCGGTGAGAGGAAGCGCTCTCGCTTGCGCTCGGGGAAGGCCTTCACGTCGTCGCATGGATTGGTGCGCTTGTCCCGCATGCCCCAGACCTCGGCCAGGTTCATCATCTTGGAAAGAACGCCTAGGACCCGGTTCGATTGGTAGGGGGTATGGGCGTACTTCCCATGCAACTCCGCCACGTCGGCCGAGGTCACTGTCCGAACCCTCTGCTTGCCGAAGAACGGATTGATGAAGAACTGAACGGCTCGCTTGTACTCGTACTCGGTGGTCGGCTTGCAGCGCACGGCGACATGTTCCTTCAGGAAGCGCGCTCCCAACTCCTGAACCGTCGCTGCCTGACGCTCCATGTCGCGCAGCGTCGCTGGATCATCCCCGCCGCCACGCACGGCGCCCAGCATCCGGTTGGCTTCTCGCCGCGCGATCTCCGCCGTCACCACGCCATGCTGACCGAGCGCCATGCGCCGGGTCCGGCCGTGCCGCCGATACTGGATCAGATAGAAGCGCTTTCCGTTCGGCATCACGCGGACGCCGAAGCCCGGCAGTTCGCCATCGAACATGATGTAGTCTTTGGCGCGGACCTCAAGCCGGTCCACAACTCGTTTGCTCAACTTCTCGCCTGCCATCTCAAGTCCTTTCAAGCGATATCGCCGCCCTTCGAGCCGATCAATTCGTGGAGGCAAGATGGAAGCGGTCGGCGGAAAAGCAGGACGAAATAGATCGCAGAAACGGTGAGTCATATTGGCTGGGACGTCAACAAAAACTCAGTCGTAGTAGGGGTTTGGCGTTCAATATGAAGCGCGATCGACAAATAAGAAGCCAGTATAAATCGTTCTCATAACCTGAAGGTCGCAGGTTCAAATCCTGCTCTCGCACCCAAGCTTCTCAAAGCCCCGCCGCCTAAAGCCGCGGGGCTTTCTGCTGTCTGGGTTCCGCTCAGGCCTCAGCCGGACTCCTCGT
>DAIOID010000252.1:0-2011 GCA_036744355.1 Brevundimonas sp. | reverse complement strand
GCGCTCCAGATCGCGCGCGGCGCCCTGCTGCATGCGGGCGGGGATTTCTTCGGAGAAGATTTCGAGGAGAAGCTGGGGCATCAGGCGGTCGCCCGTTCGTGTTCGACTTGAGCGAGAGCGCAGGCTTTGCAGAGGTCGCGGATGCGGCCGATGTAGCTCTGGCGTTCGGCGACGGCGATGGCGCCGCGGGCGTCCATCAGGTTGAACAGGTGCGAGGCCTTCAGCACCTGATCATAGGCGGGCAGGACCAGAGGCTGGCCCTGCGGCCCCTTCAGCGTCAGGAAGTGGGCCGCCTCACGCTCCATGTCCTCGAAGCGGCGCTTCAGCGCGGCGACGTCATAGCCGTGAAAGTTGGCTTCCGACTGCTGGCGCTCGTTCTCGAGGAAGACCTCGCCGTAGGTCAGGCCTTCCTTGTTGAACTTCAGGTCATAGACGTTGTCGACGCCCTGAACATACATGGCCAGACGCTCCAGCCCGTAGGTCAGCTCGCCCGAGACCACGTCGACCTCGATGCCGCCGACGCCCTGGAAATAGGTGAACTGCGTCACCTCCATGCCGTCGCACCAGACCTCCCAGCCCAGCCCCCAGGCGCCGACGGTCGGGTTTTCCCAGTCGTCCTCGACAAAGCGGATGTCGTGCAGCTTGGGGTCGATGCCGATGGCGGCCAGAGAGCCGAGATAGAGCTCCTGCAGGTTGTCCGGGTTCGGCTTCAGGATGACCTGATACTGGTAATAGTGCTGCAGCCGGTTAGGGTTCTCGCCATAGCGGCCGTCGCCCGGACGGCGCGAGGGCTGGACGTAGGCGGCCTTCCACGGCTTGGGACCGAGCGCGCGCAGCACCGTGGCCGGGTGCAGGGTGCCGGCGCCGACCTCGATGTCATAAGGCTGCAGAATGGCGCAGCCCTGGTCGCCCCAGTATTTGTGCAGGGTCAGGATCAGGTCCTGGAAGGATAGGGGTTCGGTCGTCACGACGGCTCGTTTTCGCAGCGCAAAATTTGAGCGCGGACCCTAGAGGGCGGCGGGGCTGAGTTCAACTGGAGGCGCCCCTCCATTCCGTCATCCCGGGGCGGCGCAGCCGAACCCGGGACCCAGACGGCAAGTTCTAACTGATGATCGCCAGCCCGGATCAGACGCCTGGGTCCCGGATTAGCGCTTCGCGCTTTCCGGGATGACGGCAGAGGTTAGTGGGTTCCGGCCAGCACGCAGGCACGCACCCACCAACCGGAGCGTTGCAGCGAGCCAACAGCAAGGCTTGCAGAGGCCGCATCCTCGAACAGGCCGAAGACCGTCGCGCCCGAACCGGACATCCGCGTCAGACGACAGCCGGGCGCGCCCTGCATGGCCGCCAGCGCCTCTGCTATGCCCGGCGTGACGCGCAGGGCGGGCGCTTCCAGATCATTGCGCTGGCCCTTCAGCCAGTCGATCACGGCGGCGGGCGACCAGTCGTTCGGGGCGTCCGGGCAGTCGGCCCCGCCGGCGGGCGCGTCGTCATAGGCGCGGTAGACCGCCCCCGTCGGCGACAGCAGGCCGGGGTTCAGCAGGACGGCATGCAGCGGCGGCAGGCGCGGCTCGTCAGTCAGATCGTCCCCCCTGCCCGTCGCCCAGGCCGGGCGGGCGCGCAGACACATGGGGCCGTCCGCCCCGACCACGCCGGCGACGGCCTCCAGCGCCGCCTCGTCCAGATCAAGCTCCAGAAGTTGCGCCGCCAGACGGATGGCCGTCCCGGCGTCGGCCGATCCCCCGCCCAGGCCAGCGGCGATGGGCAGCTGCTTGTCCAGCGTCACCGCCACCGGCGGCGCGCCGATCCCGGCGGCCTCGCCCAGCGCCCGCAGTCCGCGCAGGACCAGGTTGTCGCCCTCGCCCGCCAGTGCGCCGCCGAACGGGCCTGTGACGGTCAAGGACAGGGCGTCGGCGCGGGTCATGCTCACGCCGTCGCCCACGTCGGCGAAGGCGACCAGACTGGCCAGGGGGTGATAGCCGTCGGCCGCCACCGGCCCGACGTGCAGGAAGAG
>DAIOID010000251.1:0-2110 GCA_036744355.1 Brevundimonas sp. | reverse complement strand
CCGTGGCCCCGGCCTCCTTCAGCAGTTGCTGGATGACCCGCTCGGAGTGCTCGTAGTCGCCCTCGCCGAAGTGGTGGTAGCGGATGTTCCCCCGGGCATCGATGAAGTAGTGGGCGGGCCAGTATTTATTGTCGAACGCGCGCCAGATGGCGAAGTCGTTGTCCATGGCCACGGGATAGGTGATGCCGAACCGGCGCACGGCGTCGCGGACATTGGCAGGCGATTTCTCGAAGGCGAACTCGGGCGTGTGGACCCCGATCACCACCAGACCCTGATCGCGGTATTTCTCGGCCCAGGCGCGGACATAGGGGATGGTCCGCACGCAGTTGATGCAGGAGTAGGTCCAGAAATCGACCAGCACCACCTTGCCGCGCAGCTGTTCGGTGGTCAGGGGCGGGCTGTTGATCCACTCGGTCGCGTCGGTCAGCGGCGGCATGGCCCCTTCGATCGGCAGGGCGTTCAGGGGCGCGGCGGGGGCGTTCACCGGCTGGCCTGCGCCGAAGCGGCTGAGCAGGCTCTGTTCGATCCGGTTGGTGCCGCTGCTCGACAGTCGCGTCAGCAGGCCGGTGTCGAGACCCAGCGCAATGGCGGCGACCCCGATCAGGACCAGAACGCCCAGACTCCTGCGCACCCATTCGCCGACGCCCAGCGACTTCTTCATTGCCTGAAACACCTTGCCGCCGATCAGCAGGGCCAGAGCCAGCGAGGTGGCCGCCCCGGCGGCGTAGGCGACCAGAAGCAGGGTCGTGCCGACGCTGGCCCCCTGCAGCGCCGCGCCGGTCAGGATCAGGCCCAGGATCGGCCCGGCGCACGGCGCCCACAGCAGGCCCGTCGCCACGCCCAGCAGGAAGGAGGGCCAGACGCCGCCGCCGGATTGCTGTTCCGCGCTGGCCTTCTCGGTCAGACGCGAGCCCAGCGCCACCAGAGGCCGGGTCAGCCGATCCGCCAGCGCCGGAAAAACCAGGGTCAGCCCCAGCACCGCCATGACGGCCAGTGCGATCCAGCGCCCGACCTGATTGGCCTGCACCGCCCAGCCGCCGCCGACCGCCGCCAGCGTCGCCACCGCTGCAAAGGTCATGGCCATGCCCCACAGCAGGGGCAGGCCGCTTTTCACGAAGGGCTGACCCGCCCGCGCGAAGACAAAGGGCAGGACCGGCAGGATGCAGGGGCTGAGTATGGTCAGCGCCCCGGCCAGATAGGACAACAGGATCAGGAGCATCGCGTCGTCCTCCGGCCTCAGACCTGGGTCTTACGCTGCGAAGAACGCCTCGGATGGCGTCGGGTTACAAGAGCCGTTGCAGGTTGCGGATGGCGGCGCGGGCTTCCTGAGCGAGCGCCTCGACCAGTTCGGCGGCGGGCAGGGCGCGCGACAGGGGGGCGGCCTGACCGGCCCACTGCGGGGCGTAGCCGTCGTCTCCTTGAGCGCTGGCGACGGCGTTCAGCGCCTTGCCGAGGTCGTAGGCGTAGGGGTAGCCGGCGGTCAGGGCCTCATCGGCGCGCCGCATGAAGGCGTTCTCGATCCCGCGCGCGGGACGGCCCGAGATGACCGGGCTGACGCGGGTGCGCCCGGCGCGGGGGCCGGCCAGAGCGGCGCGATAGGCGGCGTTGGCGGCGGACTCGGGGCAGGAGACGAAAGCGGTGCCCAGTTGAGCGCCGGCCGCGCCCAGTGCCAGGGCGGCTGTGATACCGGCCCCGTCCATGATCCCGCCCGCCGCGATGACCGGGATGTCCAGCTCTCGCGCCAGCAGCCGCGTCAGGGGCAGGGCGGCGAAGCGCGGATCGTCGGCGGGGTCGAAAACGCCGCGATGGCCGCCGGCCTCGACCCCTTGGGCGACCACCATGTCTATGCCCGCCGCCTGGGCCTGTCGGCCTTCATCCGGCGTGGTGGCGCTGGCGAGCAGCAGGCATCCAGCGGCTTTCAGGGCCGCGATCTTTTCGGGCTGCGGTAGGCCGAAGTGGAAGCTGACCACGGCGGGTCTTTCGTCCAGCAGGACGGCCAGCTTGGCGTCGTCGCTCAGGAAGCTCTGGTAGATCTCGTTCAGGGTCTCGGGCGGCGCGGCGCCGAACTGAGCGAAGAGCGGGCGCAGGCTGTCGATCCAGACGCGGTCGC
>DAIOID010000250.1:0-2118 GCA_036744355.1 Brevundimonas sp. | reverse complement strand
GTCAGCTTGTCCGCGCTCTTGTCGAAATAGCGCTGCGAGGCCGCCTCGATGCCATAGGCGCCGGCGCCGAAATAGACCCGGTTCAGATAGAGGGCGAGGATTTCCTTCTTGGTGAACTTCATCTCCAGCCAGACGGCCAGCATCAGCTCCTGGACCTTGCGCTTCAGGTTCTGGTCGGGCGTCAGGAAGAGGTTCTTGGCCAGCTGCTGGGTGATGGTCGAACCGCCCTGGACCACGCGCCCGGCCTTGAGGTTCAGGGCCATGGCCCGGCTCATGCCGATGGGGTCGAAACCGGGGTGGTGATAGAAGCGCCGGTCCTCGATGGCGATGAAGGCGGCGGGGACATAGTCGGGCAGGGCGTCCAGATCGACCGGCGGCGCCATCTGGGTGCCGCGCACCGCGATCAGGGCGCCGGAGCGGTCCAGATAGGTGATCGAGGGCTGGCGCTCGACGTCGTAAAGCGTCGAGGTGTCGGGCAGATCGCGCGCGAAGACGGCGAAGAAGACGACCGCGAAGATCAGGCCCCAGACGGCCAGCACCGCGCCCCAGTAGAGGAGGTTGCCGAGGAAGGACCGACGCGGCTTCTTGCCGCCGCCCTGCTCATTGCGGTCCGGTCCGCAGTCTTTACGCGCCATGAAAGTCCCTCTTGCAGCGACGCGACCCTAGCGGGTCACGCCGTCGCAGAAAACGCCGTCTTTTCTAATCACAGGAGCGTGAGGACCTATTTCGCCGAAAGAATGGCGCGTCTGGCCATCCAGACGCCCTGGTCGCCGCCCTCCTCGACCGTCAGCCCGGCCGCTGTGAGCAGGGTGCGATAGGCTTCGGGGTCCAGGCTGCCGTGATAGAGGGGCTCACCGCGCCATTCGCCGATCGCCTCGCCGTGGGCCGGGCCGGCGGTGAACATCAGCCGGCCGCCTTCGGCCACGCGGGCGGCCAGTCCGCCGTGAAACGGTTCAGCCAGTCGCCCTCGTCCCAGTCGCCCTCGTGCTGCTGGCGCAGGGCGGCGCCCCGGTCGCGGATCCAGTCTGCGGCCCTGTCCTGATAGAGGCCGACGATCCGATCCGCGGCCGGATGGCTCATCGCGCCAGGAAGGCGTCCAGATCGCCATAGAAGGCCGCGGGCTGGTCCAGCATGATGAAGTGGGCGCTGTCGTCGATCCGCTTCAGCTTCGCGCCCGGCAGGGTCGAAAACGACATCTGATAGATGGCGTCGGTGATGGCGTCGGTCATGCGCGGGTCGTTGAACTTCACATAGAGGACTTCGGTCGGGGCGGTGATCTTGCCCAGTTCCGGCCGCAGGTCGGTGACGATCAGTTCGCGGAAGGCGGCGGCCGAGACCTGCTGGTCGCTGTTTTCGGTGTCCTGCAGCGGGCCGGAGCGGGCGGCCTCAGTCTTGATCATGGCGGTGACGGCGGCCTTGGCCTGGGTCAGGTACTGGTCGCGGGGCGCGGTCGACTGGGCGGTGAAGACCTGGTCGGCGACGGGGACGACGCTTTCCGCCGTGGTTCCGGGCGGTCCGAACATGGCGCCCATGAAGGGGATCATGTCCACGACCATCAGCTTGCCGACTAGGTCGGGGTGCCGCGCGGCCAGCATCATGCCCATGGTCCCGCCCATCGAGTGGCCGACGACGGCGGGCTTTTGCAGACCCTGTTCGCGGATGTAGCGGGCGATCTCCTCGGCCACCGGGGCGGCGACCGGGCCGCTGGCGTTGCCCTTGGCCGGGGCGCCGGCGAAGCCCTGAACATGGATGCGGTGGACGCGGTAGCGGTCCCCCAGATGATCGACCACGCCCTGCCAGATCTCGGGCGAGGACGACAGGCCGGGGATCAGGATCAGGTCGGGCGCGCCTTCCGGCCCATCGACGCGCACATGCAGGCGGTCCGAGGCGAAGTCGGCGTGGCCGTGGCCGTGGGCGGCGTGGCCTTCGGCATGGTTTGTGTGGCCGTCCTGGGCCAGGGCGGGCTGGGCGGCGACCAGCAGCAGGGCGGCGGCCCCGGAAGCAAGAATGGAGGCGGTGCGGATCATGGCGTCTTCTCCCCGAAGATTTTGACCCAGATTAATTCATCGGCTGCAGAAGGGAATGGGCTTTGGACGGGCGGCGGTCCCTGCTGCTAGA
>DAIOID010000249.1:0-2122 GCA_036744355.1 Brevundimonas sp. | reverse complement strand
CACGCCGGAGGTCGCGGGTTCGAGCCCCGTCACTCGCGCCATTCCTTTCAGCGAAAGGAATGGCGCACACCGCCTCCCCTCACTTCATCACTTTAGATAGCCCGCCAGACGCAGCGCCTTTGCGTGCGTCCGTGTCGCACCGCTAATTCAGCGGCGCGACATCCTGAGGCATGACGAATTCTGCCCGGCCGCTCAGTTCGCCGTAGAGCATCGACAGGTCCTCGAAGACCCGGTTCCAGGCGAACTGCTCCACCATCTTGACGCGCGCGGCCTGTCCCAACGCCTCGATGTCGCGCGCGAACAGGGCTTCGACAGCCTCGGCGTAGTCCGCCGGGTCGGCTGAGGCGGCCAGTTGCCCCACGCCCGTGTCGACCGTCTCCGCCACGCCTCCGGCGTTGACGCCCACGACCGGACGGCCGCAGGCCATGGCCTCCAGCACGATCAGGCCGAACGGCTCCTTGTCGTTGGCGTGGACGAAGGCGTCGCAACTGGCGATGATCCGCGCCACGGCCTTGGGGTCCTTTTCATAGGGCAAAGAGATGACCCGATCTTCCGGCGGCATCCCGGCTCCGGCCCCGACCAGCACCAGATGATAGGGCGCGCCCAGGCGCTGCACCGCGTCGATCAGGACGTCGACGTTCTTCTCCTTGGCCGGACGACCGGCGAAGCACAGCAGGCGGGCGTCGGCGCCCAGTCCCAGCTTCTTCAACAGCCAGTCGCGATCGCGGCGATCCGGACGGAAGGTTTCGATCTCAACGCCAAGGGGACGAATCACAATGCCGCCGACGCCGGCTTCCTCGAGACGCCGGGCGATGAAGCGGCTGGGCGAAACCACCCGGTCGAATTGCGAGAACAGTTTGGCCCAGCGCTTCTCAACGGGCTTTTTCGCCCATTCGCCGAAATGCAGCGCGGCCAGACCGGCCGGGTCCGAATGGCAGAAGCCGACGACCGGACAGCCGGCCCGCTGCCCCGCCTCAAGCGCGCCCTGCCCCGGCGTATAGGGGTCGCCCGCCTCGATGACGGCCGGGTTCATCGACGCCACCCAGGCGCCCCACTTCCGCACCGAACTGGGCCAGCGGTAGCCGTCGCCGAAAGGCAACTTGGCGGCATGAAGCTGAACGATGCCGTCCGCCCCCGCCTTGTGCTTGGCGCCCGGCACCACCAGCGAATGAGCCACGGAAGGGCGATTCGCCTCCAGCCAGGCCTTCTTGGACAATAGATACCGCTTCACCCCGCCCGAGCGCGGCGCATACAGCATGGTGGTGTCCACCAGACGCGGCCTAGGATCAGCGGTCGAAGCCTTCAGCACCCGCAGGGTTTCGGCCACTTCCTCATCCAGTCCCGGGAACAGCCGAAGCTCGCTCTCCTGAACGTCGATATCGTTCGTACTCATGAAGTCCGCCTCCCCGGGGGCCCCTCCGGCAACGCGACCGGCCCTGCTTTGGATGCGACGTGCGCGCTTCGAACTCACCATGAATCGCCCCTAGACCCGGAAACCTCGGCGCTCAAGCTTCTTTTCCGAAAGCTCGAACCATGAACGGAAATACCGATGTTCAGGCGCTGTTCAGCTTGCCGCCCCTACGCCGGGCCTTGCAATCGCCTCAAATTCGAGAAACTTGGGGCATGATGGCGCTGGGCCTGTTAGACGGGCGGCTGGCGTTATTGCGCGTGTGTCCACGAGGGGTTTCTAACTAATGCGTATTCTGCTCGCGACCGCAGTGGCGATCGCCCCTCTGATGGCCGCCGCCGGCGTCCAGGCACAAACGACGCCTGCGCCCGAAACCGTCATTTCGACGGCGCGCACGACGCCGATTTCGACCTCCACCGCCAAGGCCGGCGCTGCCGACAACATTCGCGTGGACAAGGACGGTTCCATCGCTGTCGCCAGCGGCGCGGCGATCACCGTCGATTCCAGCAACAGCGTCGATCTGGACGCCGGATCATCCATCAAGATGGAAAAGTCGGCCGACGGATCGACCGGCATCCTCGTCCAGGGCGGGAACACCGCCAATGTGACGGTCGGCGGTACGATCGACATTTCTGATTCCATCACGGAATACACCGACACCGACAAGGACGGTGATCTGGACGGTCCATTCGCCCAGGGCACTGACCGCTATGG
>DAIOID010000248.1:0-2143 GCA_036744355.1 Brevundimonas sp. | reverse complement strand
CGATCGGACCCAGCGAGAGGGCGGGGAAGAACTGCAGGCCGCCGAGGATCAGGATCACCCCGATCAGCAGGCCGATGAACAGCGGGCCATGGGTCGGCAAGGTGCCGGTCGAGGGCGCCAGCTTGGGCTTGGCGGCCAGGGCGCCGGCGACGGCCAGCACCGCGACAGCCGGCACGAACCGGCCCAGCAGCATGGCCAGACCCAGGGTGGTGTTCCACCAGGGGGCGTTGGCGGTCAGACCCGCAAAGGCCGAGCCGTTGTTCCCCGTCGCCGAGGTATAGGCGTAGAGGACCTCCGACAGGCCGTGCGGCCCCTTGTTCAGCAGACCGGCCAGAGCCTCGGGAAGCACCGCCGCAATGGCCGAGAAGCCCAGCACCGACAGGGGCACGACCAGGACCGCCAGCATGGCGAACTGAATCTCGCGCGCCTCGATCTTCTTGCCCAGGTATTCGGGCGTGCGACCGACCATCAGGCCCGCCACGAAGACCGACAGCATGGCCATCAGCACCATGACGGCGATGCCCGAACCGATCCCGCCGGGCAGGATCTCGCCCAGCTGCATCAGGAACATGGTCACAGCCCCGCCCAGCGGCATGTAGCTGGCGTGCATGGAGTTGACCGAACCGTTCGAGGCGCCGGTCGTCTGGGCCGCCCAGGCCACGGAGGCCGGGACGCCGAAGCGGACCTCCTTGCCCTCCATATTGCCGACCGAGGTCTCGACCCCTGCGGCGACCAGAGCCGGCGCCGGCTGGCTTTCGATGACGTAGAGCGCCGAGCCGGCGCCGCCCAGCAGCAGGATCGCGGCGATCACCAGGGCGCGCACGTCCTTCTTGGCCAGGACGCTGCGGCCAAAGGCGAAGAAGGCCGCCCACCCCAGGACGTTGATGCTGATCGCCGTGATAAAGGTGGTCAGCGGCGTGGGGTTCTCCAGCGGGTGGGCCGAGTTGACGTTGAACACGCCGCCGCCGTTGATGCCCAGTTGCTTGATGGCCAGCTGGCTGGCCGTCGGGAACAGGCTGATCGTCTGCGAGCCGCCTTCCAGCGTCGTCGCCTGGGCCGAGGCCGCCAGCGACTGCACCACGCCCAGCCCGGCCAGAACCACGGCCACGATGAAGGCGATGGGCAGCAGGACATAGAGGCTGGTGCGCGTCAGGTCGGCCCAGAAGTTGCCGACGCCCTCGCCGCGATTGGCGATGAAGGCGCGGGCCAGGGCGGCGGCGATGGTCGCGCCGGTGGCCGCCGAGACGAAGTTCTGCACCGTCAGGCCGACCATCTGGGTAAAGGTCGACAGCGTCGTTTCGCCGCCATAGCTCTGCCAGTTGGTGTTGGTGACGAAGCTGACGGCCGTGTTGAAGGCCAGGTCCGGGCTGACGCCGTCAAACCCTTGCGGGTTCATCGGCAGGACGCCCTGCAGACGCAGAATGGCGTACAGCAGGACAAACCCCGCCAGGTTGAAGGCCAGCAGGGCGCCAGCATAACCCAGCCAGCCCTGGCTGCGCGTCGGGTCCACCCCGGCGGCGCGATAAAACAGGCCTTCGACCGGCTTGAGCACCGGGTCCAGCCAGGTGCGTTCGCCATTCCAGACGCGCGACATATAGACCCCGATCGGCCAGCCGAGCACGACGGCAAGACCGAGGGTGAGGGCGATCTCCGCCCAACCTTGAATATTCATGAGAAGGCGGCTCCGTTCAGAACCGCTCGGGGCGCAGCAGGGCCGCGACCATGTAGCCGGCGATGACCAGGGCGCCGACGCCCCACAGGACGTTCAGAACCATGTCACAACCTCTTCAACGCAACAGCGAGGGCGGCGAAGGCCAGAAAGGCCCCGCCGCCGATCGCCAGAAAGATCACATCGGCCATGCCGAAGCCTCCAGCTCAGTTAGAGCCGGAAGAGACGCTATTGGGGCGTAAGGGGGCCATTCGGAAAGCGGAGCCGGGCATAAGGCGCACATAAGAGCGCTGGACAACAGTCCCGCAGGTCAACCCTGGATGCGGCTTCGGCGGCGTCGGGCCGCTGGGTTCCGCAGAGGCGGCTGGTCGTTGCCGGACAGCAGAAAGCCCCGCGGCTTTAGGCGGCGGGGCTTTGAGATGCTTGGGTGCGGGAGCAGGATTTGAACCTGCGACCTTCAGGTTATGAGCCTGA
>DAIOID010000247.1:0-2161 GCA_036744355.1 Brevundimonas sp. | reverse complement strand
CGCGGAATCCGCTATTCGGCAAGCGCTCGAATTCGGGTGGCTGTGCGGAACTGTCTCGGCCCCGGTGGGCAAGTCTGTGGATATCTGTGGACGGACGTAAATCGCATTCGCAGATCAGTGGTTTGCGGTGATCCACAGGAAAGCCGCGCGGCTGAAGATGAGCGGGAATCAAGGGCTTCGTCCGGGCCATCCGCCAGGTCTGGAGCAATCCGGCGGGCGAGGCGCGCAGGGCGGCGGAGGCGCAGGTGCTGCGCTGACGGAGCGACTTCGCCGCTGAACCTTGCTGAAAATTCACGGGTCAGTTTGGCGCGGGCGCCCGATGCTGCCGGGGGGACATCTTCGGGGGCGGCATGGCGAGGCTGAAGACGGCATGGGCCGCTCTGTTGGTGTGGTCGGCGATGGGCGGGGCGGCCTTCGCTCAGGCGCCCATCGCCAGCCGCGAGGTGGTCGGCGAGTGGCGGCTGGCGATCACGCCGGCCGAGCGTGAAGACGTCAGCATCACCTTCAAGGCCAGCGACGGGGGACAGAGGCTCGACTTTCTGCTGACGGTCGCGGCCCAGGCCAATGGGCGGCTGGCCTGCGTCCTCGACGGCGAGCCCGCTGAATGCCGCATCCGGGCCGGCAGGCTGGTCGTCGTCATGGCCTAGGACGGCTTCAGGATGATCTTCACCCTGACCGACCGGACGCGCGACGGATTCCGCGGCGCCGTCAGCATGAGGGTCCGCCTTCTGCCCATCGGCGGGCTGATCGGCGCCGTGACCATGACGCGGCGCTAAGGCGATCTTGCGCCGTCATTCCGGGGCGCGAAGCGACCCCGAAAACCAGGCGGCTGCGGTTTTTGCCTCTCCGCCATGGCGTTGAACGCCTGGGCCCCGGCTCGCCCCTTCGGGCTGTCCGGGGTGACGGCGAAGAGAGGTCCGCCTTCGACGGTGCGCTCATCAGTTGAGTCCACCACCCTAAGCGGACATTACACGCGTCCGTTCTTGGCTGAGCCGTCAGCCCTATCCCGCCAGGGCCGCCTTCTTCTCTTCCAGCTCCAGCCATTCCAGTTCGACGGCCTCGAGGTCGGCGCGGGCCTTGTCGGCGGCCTTCATGGCGCGGTCGAAGGCGGCGGGGTCGCGGGTGTAGAGGCTCTGGTCGGCGAGGATGGCCTCCTGCCTGGCGATCTCGACCGGCAGGGTCTCCATCAGCTTTTCGACCTCTTCCAGACGGCGGGCGTCCTTGTAGGACAGCTTTTTGGAAGTGGCGGGTGGCGGGTGACGAGTGGCGAGAGGGGATGAGGCGGACGCTGGCTTATCAGCTTTCTTCTCGCCACTCGTCACTCGCGACTCGCCACTCAGGAAGGTGGGGTTCTGGCGCAGGAAGTCCTGCCAGCCGCCGGGGGTTTCGACGATGTCGCCGCGCCCGTTCATGGCGATGGTCGAGGTGGCCAGGCGGTCGACGAAGTCGCGGTCGTGGCTGACCAGGATCAGGGTGCCGTCATAGCCTTCGAGCAGCTCTTCCAGCTTGTCGAGGGTGTCCATGTCCAGGTCGTTGGTCGGTTCGTCGAGGACCAGCATGTTGGCCGGCTTGGCCAACGCCCTTGCCAGAAGGAGGCGGTTGCGCTCGCCGCCCGACAGGGTCGAGATCGGCTGGCGCAGCTGGCTTTCCTGGAACAGGAAGTCCTTGGCGTAGGCGGCGACGTGCTTGGAGAAGCCGCGCACGATGATGCTGTCGCCGCCGCCCGGCGTCAGGGCGTCCCACAGGGTCATGTCCGACTTCAGCCCCTCGCGCGACTGGTCCAGATAGACGGGCTCCAGATTGGCGCCGAGGCGGACCGTGCCCTCGTCCGGGGTCAGTTCGCCCAGCAGGGTCTTGACCAGGGTGGTCTTGCCCGCGCCGTTGGGGCCGACGATGGCCAGACGGTCGCCGCGCATGACGCGGGTGGTCAGGCCCTTGAAGATGGTCCGCTCGCCGAAGACCTTGGACACGCCCTTCAACTCGGCCACCAGCTTGCCCGAGACGGCGCCGGAATCCACGCCCAGATAGAGGTCGCGCGGGACGTCCTTCATCTTCTCGGCGCGTTCGGCGCGCAGGGCGGCCAGGTTGCGGGCGCGGCCCTCGTTACGGGTGCGCCGCGCGGTGATGGAGCGGTAGAAGGTCTCGGTCTCGCGCTCGATGG
>DAIOID010000246.1:0-2254 GCA_036744355.1 Brevundimonas sp. | reverse complement strand
GGGCTGACGAAGCAGTGATCGATGCGGATGGCCGGGAAGCTGGAGGGGAAGGTCTTCACCGAGGGCTTCAGCCCCAGTTCGCGCTGGGAGTCGGCCAGCCGTCGCGTCAGGGCCTGATAGGGGCGGGTGATCGAGGTGGCGTTGAAGTCGCCGGTCAGGATGGTCGGCCCCTTGCAGCGGGGATCGCCCAGCCATTCCGGCCCGACCAGGGCCGCCGCTTGCAGCCTCTGTTCGCGCGGCACCAGCCCCAGATGGGTGTTGAAGAGATTCAGCGTGACGCCGTCGAAGTCGATGGCCGACCACAGGGCGCCGCGCGGCTCAAGTCCCCGCAGATTGGGCAGGGTCGGCAGGGCGGCGGCGCGGATCAGCCGTTCTGGCCGCGCCGTCAGAATGGCGTCGCCGTACAGTTCGGCCTCGATGGTCATGGCCGGATGGAAGCGGAAACCCATCGACAGACGTTCGGCGATGGCGTGGGCCTGATCGACGCCGTCGGTGCGAGCGCGACCGACGTCCAGTTCCTGCAGGCAGACGATGTCCGGCTCCAGCTCGGCGATGACGGCGGCGATGCGCGCCACGTCCAGCTTGCGGTCGACGCCGACGCAGCGGTGCACATTATAGGTGACGAGTCTGGGCATGGGTCCTTGTGGGCGCGGTCGATCCCGCAGCCTGTCTATACGGCCTAGATGACAACCAGACGGTCGGGGACCTCGTTGATATCAGCGGCTCGCGGGGGAAACTGTTCCGCCAGAACCTGACCGCACAGGGCGATGGCTCGCTCCATCCCCTCGACCGGCTGGTTGCGGCTCAGGCCGGCGGTCAGGGCGGCGACGGCGTCGGCCCAGACCTCGGGGCTGACGCAGGCGTGGATGCCCTCGTCAGCGATGACCTCGACCTGATGATCGGCCAGGGCGGCGAAGATCAGCACCCCGGTGCGCGCCTCGGTGACGTGCAGGCCGTGGGCCAGGAACTGCTGCATGGCGGCGCGGCGGACGCGGGTGCGGCGCATGGCGACAGGGGTCAGCAGCCGCCGCACGGCGGGGATCAGGCTCAGCAGAAAGACGCCGACGAAGACCGCCGCCTGCACCAGGGCGTAGGCGGCCAGAGCCTGTCCGATCTCGACCTCGCGCGCGGCGGCGTGGGCGGCTTGCCAGTCGGCGCTGCCAAGACTGGTCAAGCTGGGCAGCCAGTGGGCGCCGAAGCCCAGCGGGATCAGGCCCAGCGGCAGCAGCAGGGCCGCCGCCGCCGCCCAGGCCAGGCTGACGTCGCGATAGGAGGACACCTGCCGCGCCACGACACAGAAGATCTCGCCCGAGGTGTTCTCCTCGGCGCGGGCGATGGCCTCGGCGACGCGGGCGTGGTCGTCGGTCGTGAACTGCATCACCATCCCCCCGAGGCGCCGCCGCCGCCGAAGCCGCCGCCGCCTCCGCCAAATCCGCCGCCGCCGAAACCGCCTCCGCCGCCCCAGCCGCCGCCTCCGCGACCGCCGCGGCCCTGGTTCTTCAGCGCCTCGCTGGCGGCCCAGATCAGGATGGGGGTCAGGCCGTCGCCCTTGCCGCCGCGACGCCGTCTGCCGCCCGCCGCCGCCCCGACCAGGCTGATGAACAGGAAGAAGAAGATCAGGAAGATGATCAGGGCGGGCAGGATCGGCTTCTCGCGCTCGCTGGCCGCGCTCTTGGCTTCCGCCGCCCGGGCCTGGGCCTCGGCCGGATCGGCGGTCAGCTGGGCGATGATGGCGTCGGTCCCGGCGAGGATGCCGGCGGCGTAGTCGCCCTGTCGGAAGGCGGGCAGGATGTCGTTGCGGATGATCAGCGAGGAATAGGCGTCGGTCAGCACGCCCTCCAGCCCATAGCCGACCTCGATCCGCACCTTGCGTTCATTCGGCGCGACGATCAGCAGGGCGCCGCCGTCGTTCTCCTTCTGCCCTATGCCCCAGTGACGACCCAGCTGATAGCCGAAGTCCTCGATCTCCTGATCCTGAAGGGAGGGCAGGGTGACGACGACCAGCTGATCGCCGGTCTGCTGTTCGAGCGTCGCCAGCTTGCCGGTCAGGGCCTGTTCCTGCTCCGGCGTCAGCAGTTGGGCGTCGTCGACCACCCTCCCGGTCAGGGTGGGGAACCTGATCTCGGCGGCGAAGGCCGGAAGGGCCGCCAGCCATAGGGCAAGGCCGAGCAGCAGCGCCGGGATCAGTCCCGGCGCCTGCCTGTCCCTCACCATGAGGGCGGAAGGGGTCATGTCAGGCGGATCAGGCCGCCGG
>DAIOID010000245.1:0-2281 GCA_036744355.1 Brevundimonas sp. | reverse complement strand
CGCCCGCCGGGCAGGGCGGCAGGGGTGGCGTGCTTGCTGCCCGCGCTGGCGTGCTTCATGTGCTTTGCCTGTTCCTCTGGACTGATGCCGAGGAAGGCGGGGGCCGAGGCGTTGAACTGGTCGGCATGGCCGGTGCGCACGATGACCGAACGGCCGCCGTCCCAGATCATGTGCAGGGCGACGTAGAGGACGATGGCCAGACCGATGTAGGCGATCCAGCGATAGCGATTCAGCAGCCTGGCGATGAAGCTGGCGGCCAGGCCCATCAGGGCGATCGACAGAATCAGGCCGAAGACCATGATCCACGGGTGGTCGTGGCTGGCGCCGGCGACGGCCAGCACATTGTCCAGCGACATGGTCAGGTCGGCGATCATGATCTGGATCAGGGCGGCGCCGAAGGTCTTGCGCTTCAGGCCCAGCTCCTCGGGCGAGGGGCCGCCGCCGTTCTCGATGGCCAGGGCGCGCTCGATCTCGGCTTCGGCTTCGGCCTGATCGTGGGTGGCCTGCTCGCGCAGTTCGCGCCACATCTTCCAGCAGACCCACAGAAGCAGGAAGCCGCCGGCCAGCAGCAGGCCGACGATGGCCAGCAATTGCACGGTGATCAGGGCCAGGCCGATGCGCATGACGACGGCGGCGGCCAGGCCGACCAGAATCGCCTTGCGGCGCTGTTCCTGGGGCAGGGCGGCGGCGGCCAGGCCCACGGCCACGGCGTTGTCGCCGGCCAGGACGAGGTCGATCATCAGGACTTTGCCGAGGGCGGAGGCCTGACTGAGGAGGTGGGGGTCTGAGAGGAAGTCCATTGGGCTGTCTTAGGCCCGGGACGGGACTGCGCCAAGACGCCGCAGGGAAAGTGATCCTCCCGTCGAACGGCGCCGACGGGAGGACTGTCGCTTAGCTGGCGCGTTGCGCTCGCGCGGCTTCATAGAGGGCGATGGCCGCCGCATTGGAGACGTTCAGGCTCTCAAATCCGCCGGGCATGGGAATCTTGGCCAGGACGTCGCAGTGTTCGGCCACCAGGCGGCGCACGCCGTCGCCTTCGGAACCCATGACCAGAACCGTCGGGCGCGAATCAAGCGCCTCTTCCAGAGTCTGCTCGGCGGCTCCGTCCAGGGCCACGGCGCGCCAGCCCATGTCGGCGAGCTTTTCGAGCGCGCGGCTCAGATTCGTGACGCGGGCGCAGGGCAGGCGCTCGGTCGCGCCGACGGCCGCCTTGGCCAGGGCTCCGGCCAGGGCAGGGGAGTGGCGATCCTGCACCACGATCCCCCTGGCCCCGAAGGCCAGGGCCGAGCGGAAGATGGCGCCGACGTTCTGGGTGTCGGTCAGTTGGTCCAGCATGACGATGACGCCGCTGGCGTTCTCGGCGATCTCTTCCAGAGAGACGCCTTCCAGCGGCTGAACCTTGAAAACCATGCCCTGGTGAACGGCGCCGGCGGGCAGCATCCGGGCCAAGGCGGTCGAATCGATCACCTCGATTCGGTGGCCGTTCGCCAGATTTTCCCGTTCGATTTCAGCGGCTCGGTCCTCCGTGACCATCAAACGGCCCGTTCCGCGCCGGGCTGGATTGGCCAAGGCGGCTAAAACGGGATGGCGGCCCCAGATAAAATTATCCGCATCGGCCTTGCCGCGTGGCGCTTTGGAGGCGGATTCGCCCCCGGAACGGGCTGTCGGCGCAGCTGATCGCCCCTTCTCCGGGCGGTTTTCTCCTCGCTTGTGGAAAGACTGCTTTTTACCGGGTTTCCGGTCGTTGCGTTCTGAAAATGACGACACTATAAGACGGCCTCCGATTTGGGCCCCAGGGCTTCGGGTCAGGCGCTTCCTCTAATGCAGGCGTCGCCGGACACGAAGGCTTTCGTGACGAAAATGATCGAAAGATCACTACGTTGCGTATCCAGACCGGTTTTGAAAACGCGCGCTGGGGGAATGTCCCGAGTGGCAAAGGGGGCGGACTGTAAATCCGCTGCGAAAGCTTCGAAGGTTCGAGTCCTTCTTCCCCCACCACGCGCGTTTCAAGGCCGAGAGGACGGAAACCCAGAAAAGGAATCGGGTGCGGAAACGCCAACCTCTTGCGAGGTTGGGGCAACGCATTCTTCGCGCGGGTATAGCACAATGGTAGTGCAGCAGCCTTCCAAGCTGAGGATGTCGGTTCGATCCCGTCTACCCGCTCCAGGTTTTTGATCTGACAAAAGCGCCCTTCCGTCCTTGGACCCGGGCCACAGGAGTTTGGCCATGGCCAAGGAAAAGTTCGAACGCACCAAGCCGCACTGCAACATCGGCACGATCG
>DAIOID010000244.1:0-2287 GCA_036744355.1 Brevundimonas sp. | reverse complement strand
GCCTTCATCAATGAGAACGCGGCCCAGCTGCGTCGTCCTGAGTTCCGCATGATCTCTCTGGTCCTGTTCTCGCCGGGCCCGAACAGCCAGCCGGCGCCGATCACCGAAGAGCGCATCCGCGAGCGCTTCGAGTTCCGCAAGGCCGCGCTCACCAATCCCGAGAAGCGGACCTTCGTCACGCTGACCGTGCCGACCAAGCAAGCCGCCGACCGCATCGCCGCCGACCTGCGCGCCGGCAAGGCGCCGGCCGAAGTCGCCGCCGCCAACAAGATTGAAGCCGCCAGCTACAATGAAACGCCGCAAAGCGCCCTGGGCGACCCGGCGGTCGGCGCCGCTGTCTTCGCCCTGCCCGCCAATCAGGTTTCCAATCCGATCCAGGGCCGCGTCGGCTTCACGGTGGCCAAGGTGACCGGCGTCACCGCCGGCGCGCCAGCGACGCTGGAAAGCGTCCGCGACGCTCTGGTGCAGGAACTGCGCGCCGAAGACGTCAAGGGCGCGACCTACGCCAAGGTCGAGCAGTACGAAAAGGCCCGTCAGGACGGCAAAAACCTGGCCGACGCGGCTCAGGCCGTCGGCGCCCGCCTGATCCAGCTGCCGCCCTTCACCGCCGAGGGCCGCCTGCCCGACGGTCAGCCGATCAACGCCCCGCGTCAGATCTTCGAACAGGCCTACGCCCTGTCCAAGGGCGGCGAGAGCGACATCATCGACGCCGGCGAAGGCCAGTATTTTGCTGTCCGCGTCGACGATATCCGTCCGGCCGCCCTGCCCACCCTCGAGGAAGTCCGCGCACCTCTGGCCCAGCAATGGACTCTGCGCGAGAACGCCCGCCGCCTGTCGGCCAAGGCCGAGGAACTGGCCCAGCGCGTGCGCGGCGGCGAGGACATCGCCAAGGTCGCCGCCTCCGTCGGCGCCTCGCTGACGACTCGAGCGGGCGTCCAGCAGAGCCGTGAAAGCCAGACCGAACTGGGTGAAGGCGTCCTGCGCGGCCTGTTTGGTCAGGGCAAGGGTCAGGTCTTTGCGGATCAGGGCCAAAGTGGGTTCGTCGTCGGCCGCGTTGACGCCATCCACGGGGCCGTCCCGGCCCTGGCCGCGCCGCTGGCCGAGCAGGTCCGCCCGCGTCTGACCCAGGAACTGGCCAACGCCATGGTTGAAGCCAGCTTCAACGCCGCCGCTGCGCGCGTGAAGGCCAAGAACGACCCGGCCGCCGCCATCGCCGCCCTGGGCATCGAAGCTCCCGCTGCCGCTCCGGCGGCGCCGGCCGCCCCCGCGCCTGCCAAGAAATGAGCGCAGGCGTCGGACAGGAAGCTGAACGCGCCGCGTTTGTCTCTGGCCTGAAATCAGGCCGCCCCCAGGTCGTCGTGCGTCGCTTGATCGACGACCTGGAGACGCCCGTCTCGGCCTTCCTCAAGGTCGGTCACGGGCGTCCCTACGCTAGTCTGCTGGAGTCGGTCGAAGGCGGCGCGGTCAACGGCCGCTATTCGATCGTCACCCTGGCCCCCGACGTGGTCTGGCGCTGCCGTGACGGCAAGGCCGAGATAGCGCGGGGCGAGGCCGTCCTGGCCGATCGCTTCACTGCCGAAGACCGCCCCCCGCTGGAATCCCTGCGCGCCCTGATCGCCGCGACCAAGTTCGACCTGCCCGACGATCTGCCGCCCATGGCCGCCGGCCTGTTCGGCGTCTTCGGCTACGACATGGTCCGCCTGCTGGAGCCGCTCGGCCCGGCCAACCCCGACCCGCTGAACCTGCCCGACGCCGTCATGGCGCGCCCGTCGCTGGTCGCCATCTTCGATTCGGTGAAGCACGAGATCGTCCTGGTGGCGGCCGCCTATCCCGAGAGCGGCGCCGAGGCGGACACGGCCTTCAACGCCGCCATCGCCCGCCTTGATGATTTCGAGGATCGCCTGCGCGGCCCGCTGCCGATCCAGCGCGAAGCCGCGCCGGTTCCCGCGCCGGACTTCCGCTCCCCCGTCGACGCCGCCGGCTTCGACGCCATGGTGGCCGGGGCCAAGGACTACATCGTCGCCGGCGACATCTTCCAGGTCGTGCTGGCGCACCGCTTCTCGGCCCCGTGGAGCCAGGACCCCTTCGCCTTCTATCGGTCGCTGCGTCGCGGCAACCCGTCGCCCTATCTCTTCTTCCTCGACTACGTTGATTTCCAACTGGCCGGCTCAAGCCCGGAAATCCTGGTCAGGTTGAAGGACGGTCGCGTCACCATTCGCCCCCTTGCCGGCACCCGCCCGCGCGGCGCCACGCCGGAACTGGACAAGGCGCTGGAAGCCGAGCTTCT
>DAIOID010000243.1:0-2322 GCA_036744355.1 Brevundimonas sp. | reverse complement strand
GGGAGCGCAGGGTCCCCAGCTTCAGGTCATAGCGGGCGCAGACGGCCTCGGCCGCGTCCCCGGCCAGATAGTCGCGCCGCGCCGCCGCCCAGATCGCCCCGGAGCGGACGCGATAGCCGTCCCGCGCCTCCGGCGCCTCATAGTCATGGCCGCGCCCGGCGTCGTCAGGGGCGGCCGCCTCGGCCCGCATGGCTGAAGGGGCGGCGGTCGAGGGGCGGATGTGGTCGGGGATGTAGGTCGTGTCGCCGAACTCGTCCTGCTCCCACCGCCCCGAGGCGACGATCCGGGGCTCGCCCTCGTGCCAGTATGCCGCGTCGTCCATCTCGCCTCCTCCTGCCTGCGGGAAGGAGGTTGGCGGACGGGTGCGTCAGGATAGGACGGGGGCTCTAGCCATCCCCCTTCTTCCGTCATCCTCCGACGACCCCCGCGAAGGCGGGGGGAGATCGGGGGACCCAGCGGCGCCGAAGGCGATCTTCACTGCAAGCGCGATGCGCGGTTCTTTCGCCCTACGGGCGCCGCTGGGTCCCCCGGTCTGCGCCGCGAAGACGCGGCTTGCCGGAGGATGCGAAAGGGGGGTCAGGCGCGTTTGCGCCGAGGTTCGGACCTGGGTTCGGGCTTGGGCGCGGCGTCGTCGGCGGTGACGAGGTGGCCCTTCCAGCCGGGGGGCGGCAGGAACTTGCCGGACTGTTCCTCGCGCGTGCCGTGCTTGGCCATCTCGGCGGCGCGGCGGCCTGCCTTGAGGATGGTTTCGTGATCGAAGAATGACTTGGTCATCGCGGTCCCCAGTCTAGCAGTTCGAGGGCCTCGCCACCACTCGCATAGACTTTCCAGCTGTCGGCCAGCGGCTTGTAGGTGGTTTCCAGATAGTCGAGGCTGAGCGGATAGCGCCGCCGCAGCGTCTCCTCCGGTATGCCGTGACCGCCGCGCTCGACCCGGTGCGCCACGCGGGCGATGGAGGCCTCGACCGAGGGCAGGCGCAGATAGACCAGCTCGAACCGGTATCCGGCGGCCTTCCAGTCGCGGATGCGGCGGGCGTGGGTGCGGGTGGCCAGGGTGGTTTCCAGCACGATGTCGGCGCGAGCAGCGGTCAGTTCGTCCAGCCGTTGCAACACCAGCTTCCCGGCGGCCATGTCACGACCGGGACCGGGCGGCAGATGCCGCGCCACCTCGTCAGGATTGACGAACTGAAACGCCTCGGCCGTTCGCGCAGGAAGCCGTTGATGAAGGTGGTCTTCCCGGCGCCGTTCGGCCCGGCGAGGAGGACGAGAGTGGGCATTTCAATCCTCCCAGAAGTTGGGTCATCACCCAGCGCCTGATGCCTCACTTCATGAAGTCAAAAACGTATTGGTGAGGGTGTGAGCGAAAGTGTGCGCACACCTTTTCCAATCGCCGGAACCGAACGCGCTCGTAAGCACGAACGGCAACCAACTTCACTCGAGCGACGGTGTTATCCGCCATGGCAGTCTCCCTTGCTGCTGACGGAAATTCCGTCGTCCCGGTCCGCCGTATGCGGACCCCGCCCCGCGGGATGGCCGAAGCCGCAGAAAGGTTTGGGTGATGACCCGACTCAGAGGGTATCAGAACAAACAGGGATCATCCTAGCCAAAGTGATCGCGTTTAACGCGCAACAACGGTGGCGCTTTCGGAAAGCGCCACCATATGTTTCGCGGATCGATGATATTAGAGTGGCCGCCGCTATATCTGTCTGGGCTGCGAAGGCGCGCGTACAAAAGGATGACCGCTAATGATGGCCTATGGCTTGAACTACCAATACCTCCCGAGAAATAGCCCGAACGGGCGTCCTCTCGACAACGGTTCGGCAGTGCTGGACCACCCGGTGAAGGCTGAGGAGTTGGTCCTACTCCCGAATGTTGGCGATTACGTTCAGATTGATAACAGCGTGCGAGGGGGAGAGAGCTTCGCTGGAAAGGTTCGGAGCAAGCTATTCCGATACATCGTGACGGACGACAAGCAATGGTGTCAGATCAATATCGTCGTCGAAGAGGACGATGATGACTGGGGCCTTCTGATTAAGGAATGAGATCGCGAGACGCGGCGAGGTCCTCTCGGAACTCAAAAAGCCCCCAGCCTAGGCTGGGGGCTTTATTCATTGAATCAGGCGTGAGCCGGGGCGGGCGGGGCGGTTAGACCTTCACCTCAATCGCCGCGCCGCCCGCCCGGAACTTCGCGCTCATCTCCGCCATGCCGGCTTCGGCTTCCTGAGCGGCGAGGCTGGCGCCCGCGTCGTTCTGCGCCGCCGCGGCGTCGCGGATGTCCTGGCTGATCTTCATGCTGCAGAACTTGGGGCCGCACATGGAGCAG
>DAIOID010000242.1:0-2336 GCA_036744355.1 Brevundimonas sp. | reverse complement strand
ACAGCGCCTCGCAGCAGCGTCTGGAGAAGCTGGAGGACGAGATCGCCGATCTGGAAGCCCAGTCGGACGACATGACCGCCCGCTGGAAATCGGAGAAGGCCAAGGTCGGTCAGGGCGCTCAGTTGCGCGAGACGCTGGACCGCCTGCGCGCCGAACTGGCCGCCGCCCAGCGCGCGGGCGACCTGGGCCGCGCCTCGGAGATCGCCTACGGTCAGATCCCGCAACTGGAACGCCAACTGGCCGAGGCCGAAGCTGCCGAGAAGCCGGCGGAAGGCCCGCTCACCCCGGAAGTCGTGGACGCCGAACAGATCGCCGCCGTCGTCAGCCGCTGGACCGGTGTGCCCGTCGACAAGATGCTGGAGGGCGAGCGCGAAAAGCTGCTGAAGATGGAGGACGAACTGGGCCGCCGCGTGGTGGGTCAGGACGAGGCCCTGGCCGCCGTGTCCGACGCCGTGCGCCGCGCCCGCGCCGGCCTGAACGACCCCAACAAGCCGCTGGGCAGCTTCCTCTTCCTGGGCCCCACGGGCGTCGGCAAGACCGAGCTGACCAAGGCCCTGGCCGGCTATCTGTTCGACGACGACAACGCCATCACCCGCATCGACATGTCCGAATACATGGAGAAGCACTCGGTCAGCCGCCTGATCGGCGCCCCTCCCGGCTATGTCGGCTATGACGAGGGCGGCGCCCTGACCGAGGCCGTGCGTCGTCGCCCCTATCAGGTCGTCCTGTTCGACGAGGTCGAAAAGGCCCACCCCGACGTCTTCAACGTGCTGCTTCAGGTGCTAGACGACGGCCGCCTGACCGACGGGCAGGGCCGCACCATCGACTTCAAGAATACCCTGATCATCATGACCTCCAACCTGGGCAGCCAGTATCTGGCCGACCAGCCCGAGGGCGAGGACGTCGAGGCCGTGCGGCCCCTGGTCAAGGAACAGGTCCGCGCCCACTTCCGGCCCGAGTTCCTGAACCGTATCGACGAGATCATCCTGTTCCACCGCCTCGGCCGTGAACAGATGGGCGGCATCGTCCGCATCCAGCTGGCGCGTCTGGAGAAGCTGATGGCCGACCGCCGCCTGACCCTCGCCCTGGACGACAGCGCCCTGAACTGGCTCGCCGACAAGGGCTACGACCCCGTCTACGGCGCCCGCCCCCTGAAACGCGTCATCCAGAAGGAACTGGTCGACCCCATGGCGAAGAAGCTGTTGGCCGGCGAGATCGAGGACGGCAGCGTGGTGGCCGTGTCAGCCGGCCCGGACGGGCTGGAGATCGGGAAGGCGCGGGTGCATTGATCTCAAGCGCCAGCTGACCTGATCCGGGATAGGGGCCGCGAGATCGCGGCCCTTTTTCTTTCCTCGTGCTTTGGCGACCGCGCAATCATGAGCACGGCTGAGCCTCACCCCAGGATCGGCATCACTTCCACCCCGTCGCAGACGAAGATGCTCATGTGCGGGTGGTCCTTGAACAGGCGGGTCGCCGCCTCATGGCTGTCGGCGCGCACGATCATGAAGACGGTCAGCAGGTTGACCATGTCCGTCACAGCGCCGTCGTCGCCGATGCGTTTGGTCGGGCCCAGCGGCCCGCCCTGAAAGACGATGGAGTCGCGGTGCGCCGCCTCCCATTCGGCGACGGCGGCCACGCCGAGGCGGGCCGTCTCGGCCTGCTCGGCCTCGCTCATGGCGCGCCAGGCCCGCCACTTGGGGCCGGTCTTGTCGCTGGTGAAGACGGCCAGGTAGTGGGTCTCGGCGCTCATCGAAGCCTCCCGTTTGCGGAAGCCTCGCCCCTTTGCGCGTGCCGGGCAAGCTGCGCCGGGCAGGGTGTTCGACGCGGCCTACTCAACTGCGCTCAAGCAGCGAGCGACCGCGTCGCGAGCGATAGCGCCCTTAAATGTGAATAGCGTGACCCAAGGCCCGCAGCGTCGCCTCGTGGAAGGCCTCGCCGAGGGTCGGGTGGACGTGGATGGTTCCGGCCACGTCTTCCAGCACGGCGCCCATCTCCAGCATCTGGGCGAAGCTGTTGGACAGTTCCGAGACGTGCTGGCCGACGGCCTGGATGCCGAGAATGCGGTGGTCGGTCTTCGAGGCAATGACGCGGACGAAGCCGCCGTCCTCGCCCGCCTCGATGGCCAGGGCGCGGCCGATGGCGGCGAAGGGGAAGACGGACTGGATCACGTCGTCGCGTCCCTTCACATCATCGACGCCGAGGCCCGCCGAGACGATTTCCGGCTCGGTGAAGCAGACGGCGGCGATGGTGACGGGATCGAACACGCGATCATGGCCGGCGATGATTTCCGCCACGACCTCGCCCTGGGCCGAGCCCTTGTGCGCCAGCATGGGTTC
>DAIOID010000241.1:0-2358 GCA_036744355.1 Brevundimonas sp. | reverse complement strand
CGCCACGGCGACGTGGTGCTCAAGCCCCTGCACGGCGCCGCCGGTTCGGGCGTGGTGCGGCTGAAAGCCGACGACCCCAATCTGGAAGCCCTGATCGAGATTCACGCCGCCGGATCGCGCGACCCTCTGGTGATCCAGAAATTCATCCCGGCGGTGGCCAAGGGCGACAAGCGCATCATCCTGATCGACGGCGAGCCGGTCGGCGCCATCAACCGCATCCCGGCCAAGGATCAGGTGCGCTCCAACCTGCGCGTCGGCGGCACCGCCGCCCCGGTCGAACTGACGCCGCGCGACCTGGAGATCTGCGCCGCCATCGGCCCCTATCTGAGGGAACGGGGCCTCATCTTCGTCGGCATCGACGTGATCGGCGACTACCTGACCGAGATCAACGTCACCTCGCCCACCGGCGCCCAGCAGTTGCTCAAGTTCAGCGGCGTCGACGCCACGGCCCTGATGTGGGACGTGATCGAGAAGAAGAAGGCCGAGGCGGCTTGAGACATATCGCATAACGACGCTCTTGCAGTCGTCATCGGTTCGTGATTTGTTCTCTTCCGGTCAGCGGGAGGGAGCCCATGGTCGCGCGGGTGGTGACGGTCGCTTTCGACGGGGTCGAGGCGCGTCGGGTCGATGTCGAGGTGCAGCAGGTGGCGACCCCCGCCGGGGCCTTCGCCATCGTCGGCCTGCCGGACAAGGCGGTGGCCGAGAGCCGGGAGCGCGTGCGCGGGGCCTTCGCCGGCATCGGCCTGGCCCTGCCGCCCAAGAAGGTCATCGCCAACCTGGCCCCCGCCGACCTGCCCAAGGAAGGCAGTCATTTCGACCTGCCCATCGCTCTGGCCCTGCTGGCCTCCATGGGGGTGATCGCGCCCGACGCCCTCGACGGATGGGCGGCGGTCGGCGAACTGGGGCTGGACGGTCAGATCGCGGCGGTCGGCGGCACGCTTCCGGCGGCGATGGCGGCCGGGGCCATGGGACTGGGCCTCATCTGTCCCGAGGCCAATGGCCCCGAGGCCGCCTGGGCCGGCGAGACCGCCATCCTGGCCCCCCGCTCCCTGATCGGCCTGATCAATCATTTCCGGGGCACGCAGATCCTGCGCGCGCCTGAGCCCGGCCCGGTGACCGCGGGCGGCGCGGTCCCGGATCTGCGCGAGGTCAAGGGTCAGGAGAGCGCCAAGCGGGCGCTGGAGATCGCGGCGGCAGGCGGCCACAACCTCCTGTTCATCGGCCCGCCGGGCTCGGGCAAGTCGATGATGGCCCAGCGTCTGCCGGGCTTGCTGCCGCCGCTGACGCCGCATGAGCTGCTGGAGACCTCCATGGTCTGGTCGGTGGCGGGCCTGATCGATCGCGGCGCCCTGACCCGCGACCGGCCCTTCCGAGCGCCGCACCATTCCGCCTCCATGGCCGCCCTGACCGGCGGGGGCCTGCGGGCCAAGCCGGGCGAGGCCTCGCTGGCCCACAACGGCGTGCTCTTCCTCGATGAACTGCCCGAGTATTCGGCCCAGGCGCTTGACAGCCTGCGTCAGCCGCTGGAGACGGGCGAGATCGTTGTGGCGCGGGCCAACGCCCATGTTCGTTATCCGGCGCGCTTCCAGCTGGTGGCGGCGATGAACCCCTGTCGCTGCGGCCTGGGCGGGGCTGGACGCGGCGCATGCGGCAAGGCTCCGCGCTGCCAGAGGGACTATCAGAACCGCATCTCCGGCCCGATGTTCGATCGCATCGACCTGACGGTGGAGACCCCGCCGGTCACGGCCGCCGACATGGCCCTGCCCGCGCCCGCCGAGGGCACGGCCGAGGCCGCCGCCCGCGTGGCGACCGCCCGCGCCCAGCAGGAGGAACGCGTTCGCATGGCGGGCTTCGATCCCGAAAAGGCGCGCGATCAGGCGATCAACGCCCGCGCCTCGGGCGAGACCTTGGATCGTTTCGCCGCCCCCGACGACGCAGGCCGCGCCCTCCTGATGCGGGCGGGCGAGGCCGGAGGGCTGACCGCGCGCGGCTGGACCCGGACCCTGC
This sequence comes from Brevundimonas sp., assembly GCA_036744355.1. GTDB lineage: Bacteria > Pseudomonadota > Alphaproteobacteria > Caulobacterales > Caulobacteraceae > Brevundimonas. The sequence goes on along the minus strand of DAIOID010000241.1, from coordinate 351 downwards.
GGCTGGCGCGCACTATCGCCGATCTGGACGGCTCGACCGGGGTGCTGCGCCGCCATGTGGCCGAGGCCCTGATGTATCGTCGCACCACGGTCGGAGCCGAGGGTGATTTCGACCGCCAGACGGCGCACCGCAGCGAAACCCCCGTCTTCTGAGGTCTAAAATCCTCGTTCGGCCACGCTTAACCCTTGGGCGCTAGGGTGGCCGTCATGGGACAGGCACGCAGAACGCACGCACCGACCGAGATCACGCCCGCAGCGGAAGCCGCCGCGCCCTCGGACGCGCCGGAACAGCAGTTTCTGCGGCTGATGAGCCATGAGATGCGCACGCCCCTGAACGGGGTGATCGGCATGC
>DAIOID010000240.1:0-2377 GCA_036744355.1 Brevundimonas sp. | reverse complement strand
GAGCGAGATAGACCCTCACCGTAGGATCCTCTCCTCTGCCCGTGTCAGTCTGGCGAACCTCTTCCCGCCCCAACCTCTTAGACACGCCGCGCACTTGGGCTTGGGCGTCGCCGTTTCGGCAGTCCGCTCGGGTTGGACCAGAAGGTGAAGACCGCCAGCGATCCCAGCAGGGTCAGCGCCAACCCGGAGGCGGCGACCACAAGTCGATAGGCCAGCCCCCCGACCTTGGCGGCGTGGATCGGGTACTGGGCGTTAATGACCCGCAGCCCAAGAGGCAGCCCCATGGCGTCGCGTGTTCCGACAATCCGTCCATCGGCGGGATCGAACCAGACCTGGGTCCGGCCGTTGGGCAGCCATTCCGCCGTCCGCCGCATCCGCAGGCCAATCAGACCGCCCTGTTTGGTTGGCAGGGAGACGATGCGCGCCTCGGCGTCAGGGAAGCGGGCCTGGGCCGCCGTCATCATAGCCGGCCAGTCCAGATCGGCGGACAACACCCCCCCTTCATGTTCCGGCTGGGCCATGACCGCCTTCAGGTCGGCGCCCGGCGACAAGGCCTGGGCCAATCCGTCATACAGGGGCGATAGGGCCACGATCGCCCCGGTCGTCAGGACGACGGCCAGGACCGGCGCGCTCCACACGCCCATGTCGCGATGATGCTTGACGATCCCTGGGCGCTTCCACGCCCTCGGCATGACCGCAAAGACGAAGGTGCGCCGCGTGGGCCACCACAGGATCACCCCGGTGACGACAAAGCCCAGACCCGCCAGGCCCGCGATCCCGGCGATGGTTTTTCCCGTGTCGCCGATCAGCAGATAGTGGTGCAGGTCGAACAGCCACAGCTCCGGCCGCGCCCACAGGCTTTCCCAGCGCGCTACGACCGCGCCCGACTGGGCGGCGTAGGCGCCGCGCGTCTTGTCCTCATAGTTCAGTCGGAGGACGCCCAGACTATCAGAGGCCAGGATGACCGAACGCGGACGGTCCGGCGCCGCGAACGCCTGATCCAGCGCCGCGCCAATAGCACTTGGGTCCGAAACCCGCGCCTCTGCGGCGTGGGGTACGACCAGGCGCAGCCAGTCGTCCTTAAACACCAGGACCGTCCCGGTCAGCCCCAGGACGAACAGCAGCAGGCCGATCAGCCCCCCGGTCCAGCGATGCGCCAGTCGAACCAGACGCATCAGAAGCGACGGTCCCACCCGAGGGTGAAGGAACGGCCCCGACCGGCGAAGTAGCGCAGGTTGTCGGCCGGATTGCTGGTGTCGGAGCTATAGGTCACATAGTCCTCGTTGAAGAGGTTCTGCACCGCCAGCGACACCCCGCCGAAGGCGAAGTCATAGCGCAGGTAGGCGTCCGCCACGGTGTAGCCTTCGAAATTGTTGCGCACGTCGCCGCCCTCGAAATCACGCGCCAGATAGGCCTGGACCTGCAGGCGCGCCGACAGCGGGCCGTTGGCGTAGACGGCGGCGGCGTTGATGCGGTCCGGCGAGATGTTGGCGCCGTCCAGGTCCCGGTCCACCCGGCCGTCGTCGTTGGTGTCGGTCTGGCCGCGCAGGCGGGCGTAGCCGGTCGAAACCGTCAGCCCCTCGATCGGGGTGCGGGCGCGCAGGTTGAGCTCCAGCCCCTCGATCTCGACGGCCTGGCGCTGGACGTCATAGACGCCGTCGGCGTTGCGAACGAGGAACTGACCCAGGTCCGACGAGGACCAGAAGTAGGTCGCCCCGGCTTCGAACGGACCGCGCTTCACCTCCAGCCCGATCTCCTGATTGTCCGAGACGACCGGACTGATGTCGAGGAAGCCCTCGACCGTGACCCCGTCGACGTTGATGGAGCGCAGGATGCGACCCACGTCAGGCACGGTGTAGCCCTCGGCGTAGCTGACATAGGCGCGCACGCCATCCAGCGGTTCATAGACCACGCCGCCGTTGACCAGGGTGGCCTCGAACTTGGGCTTGCCTCCCGTGACCCGGCGCGAACCATAGGAGGCCAGGGTGGTGAAGTCGTCGATCGACAGTTCGACGTTTTCCTGGCGCACGCCGCCGGCCAGGCGCACCCGGCCGTCAAACAGCCGCATATTGGCCTGGACGAAGGGCGCCACGCTCTGGAACTCGGTCGGCGGCACCCAGGCGCGGTTGGTGGCGATCATCAACTGCTCGGTGCGGTCCTTCATGGCGTCCAGACCCAGGGTCGCGGTCAGCCCTGGCACGCCCGGCACGGCCCGTTCATAGCTGGCGCGCGCGCCCAGCTTGCGCGACCGGTTCGACGACTGGTCGAACAGGGTCCCGATGGGAGCGATACTCGCGTCCTGGAAGGTGGCCGAGCGGTCGCCGCCGAAGGTGTCGCGCGTGCGGTTGAAGAAAACCTGGGCGCTGAAGTCGCCGCC
>DAIOID010000239.1:0-2407 GCA_036744355.1 Brevundimonas sp. | reverse complement strand
CGGCGCCGACGGCGTTCAGATAGGTCTTTTCGTCCACCCGGTCCTGGGCCACGGCCAGCGCCGTTGGTCCGGGCGCGACCAGGGCGCCGGCTTCGGCCAGGGTCTCGACTGAGGAGGCGGGGACGTTCTCGAACTCGAAGGTGACGACGTCGCACAGGCGGCCGAGCGCTTGCAGGGCGTCGGGATCGTCATAGGGGGCGGTGATCTGGGCGCGCGAGACGCGGGCGGCCGGGCAGTCGGGCTGCGGGTCGAGGATCACCACGTCGAAGCCGAGGCGCGAGGCGGCCTGGCTCAGCATCCGGCCCAACTGGCCCCCGCCGAGAATGCCGAGGGTCGATCCGGGGCTCAGGGGCAGCTGGGGCAAGTCAGTCCTCGACGGTTTCGGCGACGGAGTCGGTCTGGGCGGCGCGGAAGGCGCTGAGGCGCTCGGCCAGGGCGGGGTCCGACAGGGCCAGGATCTGCGCCGCCAGGATGCCGGCGTTGGCGGCGCCCGCCTCGCCGATGGCCAGGGTGGCGACCGGCACGCCGCCGGGCATCTGGACGATGGAGAGCAGGCTATCCATGCCCTTCAGGGCCTTGGACTGGACCGGCACGCCCAGCACGGGCAGGTCTGTCATCGAGGCGGCCATGCCGGGCAGATGGGCCGCGCCGCCGGCGCCGGCGATGATGACCTTGTGGCCCATCGCTTTTGCATTGGTGGCGAAATCATAGAGGCGTTGGGGCGTGCGGTGGGCGCTGACGACCTTGGCTTCCCAGGCGACGCCCAACTGATCCAGGCGTTCGGCGGCCAGCTTCATCGTCGGCCAGTCGGACCGGCTGCCCATGATGATGGCGACGGGCGGCGTCGAGGCGGTCATGCGAAGGCTCCCACACGGAAAGCGGCCCGTTACAGCACGCGCGTTGCGCCCGCAACCAAGGTCGTTAGAATCGTGGCCGTCGCATGGCCCTGAGTCGGTCTTGATTCGCGACGCCGGAGCCTGACTTGAACCACGTGGCCGAACCGACTGCAGACGCCGATCTGCACGCCGAGATCGAACGGCTGCGCGCCGAAGTCGTCGCCCTGACCGCCCGCGCCGAGACGGCCGAAGCCTTGGCGGACCACGATGTCCTGACCCGCGCCCTGAATCGCCGGGGCTTCATGACCGTGCTGAACCGCAGCATGGCCTATTGCCGCCGTCACGAGGTCGAGGCGGCGCTGCTTTATCTGGACATGGACGGCTTCAAGGGCGTCAACGACAGCTTGGGTCACGCCGCGGGCGACGCGGCCCTGATGGCGGTCGCGGACCTGTTGCTGGCCAATGTGCGCGAGTCGGACGCCGTCGGGCGCCTGGGCGGCGACGAGTTCGCCCTGCTGCTGATGAACGCCGGTGCGGACGAGGGACGCGAGAAGGCCAAGCGTCTGGTCGCCGCCATGCAGAGCGAAGGCTTCGTCTGGGACGGCTCGACCGTCGCCCTGGGCGGCTCGTTCGGCGTTCGCGCCTATGCCGGCCAGACCGATCCCGAGGTCTGGCTGTCCGAAGCCGACGCCGCCATGTGGCTGCGGAAGAAGGCCCGCTGAACCTTCGTCTGCCTAGGCGATGATGTCGGGCAGGATGCGGTCTTCGATCTTCACGATCTCGTCGCGCAGGGCCAGCTTCTTGCGCTTCAGGCGGGCGATCCGCAGCTGATCGGGGATGGGCATATGGCCGAGCGCCTCGATCGAGGCGTCGAGGTCGGCGTGCTCCTGCTGAAGCGCCTTCAGGGCGTCCCGAAGCTGCTGGTCCTCGTCGGACAGGAAAGGTTGGTCGTCGTTCATGGCTCGCCCCGGAAGCCCCCTCTTATAACCGACCGGCGGTCAGGCGGGAAGGCGATCCGCCAGCGTCGTCAGCGCCGGACGCGGCACCACGCGGGCCCACAGCTTCGCGGTTTCGGCCAGGCCGTCGATGGCGCGGCGCGGGGCGCCGGACGGGGCCGGGGCCAACGCCTCAAGCTCCAGCATCAGACGGCGCTCGGCGTCCAGCTCCAGCGCCTTGACCTGCCGGCGCAGGGCCTCGCGGTGATCGTCGGCGACGTCGGGGATGGGCGCCTTCAGCGTCCGGCGCACGGCGCGCAGCGGGGCGGTGACGACGGTGTCATAGGCGCGGGCGGCGTCGCAGGCGGCCTCCATCGTCTCCTCGTCGGGGCGGCGGCCGGTGACGGCGAACCAGGCGGCCCAGAGCATCAGCGGCACGTTCTGCTCGTTGTGGTCCTGCAGGCTCAGGCAGGCCTCGGCCACGCCGGGGGCGTCATAGGCCGCGACGGCCCAGGTCCAGAAGTCGCTCATGCCTGGGGGGCGGCGTTCAGGCCTTCCCAGCGACGCACGGCGGCCCAGTCCAGACCGAACAGGTCCAGCGCCCGGCCGACCGACTGGTCCACCATCTCGGCGATG
>DAIOID010000238.1:0-2414 GCA_036744355.1 Brevundimonas sp. | reverse complement strand
CGAGCACCGCCAGCACCAGAGACCCTCGGCGGAGCTCTAACCGCATCGCCTCGAATAGCGCCTTGTCCACGTCGCGCCGCCTAACCTGTCATCATACAGTGTGTGATACACAGTATATGATACATAGCACGACACGCCGTCAACGATCTTCGTTATCTAATCAATGATCAGCCTGACCGCCGCGCCCGCGCCGGATCGATACCGGCATGGCTCGCAGGCGCAGGGACGGCGAGCTCTGTGGCGCGAACACTCAGCGCACAGGACTACGGAGTGGCCCTCGCCCCCGGAAAAGCCAGCCTACCGCACAAGGCCTTCAGCGCTCCATCCGACCGCACCAAGCCGCATCCAGTCGGGAACCGGCCCTGTCCCGCGGGCGAGCGCTGCGCCGATCTTCCGACCCGGCAACGCGCCGGTCGCGGACGCTGTCCGGGTCGAAAGCGCCAGCGTCAGAATCAACCGCTTCGCCTCTTCATTCCCGGGCTTCAGGCGGACGACCTCCCGACAGGCGGTGAGCGCAGCCTCGTCGTCTCCCAGTGCGTGGAGCGAAAGCGCCAGCTTCAGCCAGGCGTTGTCGCCCTCGGGATCCACCGCCGTCGAGCGCGATAACAGCCGCACCGCCTCGACGTGGTCGCCTTGCGCCGCCAGCAAACGGCCGAGGCGATAAAGCGTCAGCGCGTCGTCAGGGCACATCGTCAGGATTTGACGATAGGCGTGCGCGGCGACGGCGATCTCGTTGGCCTTCTCCAGCTCAAGCCCCTTGAGGCGCATGGCGTCCAGGCCCCTCGGGTCCAGGACATCGCCGAGGTTGCAACCGCTTCTGGTTGACACGGAACAAGCCTTCAGTCGCCGCTCCTGCGACGCGAACTGATACTTGTACGGCTCGTTGCCAAGCAGGAATTCGTAGGTGGCGAAACCTTCGGCAATGGCGTGACGGATGCTGTAGGCGTGCAGCAGGTAGCCGGCGGGCGCCTCGTCATAGGTCTCGTCCCGGCCGGCGATGAAGAACAGCATCGCCTTCTTGGCGTGATCGACCAGAATGCCCAGGGCGGCCACGGGCTGATCCCCATGCCGGAAGACCGGCAGGAACAGGCTTCCGTTCCTGGCGCAACGGGTCAGCATGGTGCGATTGCGCTGGACGATGTCCTCGGTCTTCGCCCCCTTGCGTCGAGCCCATTTGACCTTCCAGAGGCGCAGCAGGGTGTCGATGTCCCGTTCCCAGGTTTCAGCGTCAGCCAGGGTGACCCCGTAATCCCCGGACGCATCGATCTTGCGCAACCACCGGCGGATCTTCTGGCGATTGTTGGGGCTGAGGGTCCCCAGATAGACATCCCAGTCCGACGGCAGAACAACCGAGGGACAGATGCTGTTGTCCGTCTTTGTGACCGCGTCGATGTATTGAATGTCCCTGTGGACGAAGCGGCGCTCCTCGAAGGCCGACAGGAAGAGCCGACGTCGCCTGTCTGAAATCCACAGGTTCGCGAGAGTCAGCCTGGCCCAGTTGAGCTTTCGTCTCAGATGGTTCGCAAAGGCCGAAACCGCCGCCGACTCGAAATCAGGGTCAACCAGTATTCCGGCGTGGTCGGAATACCCGCCGCCAGCGAGGCTCAGCTCATTGAAAAAACCGCGCTCCTTGTCGAAATGCACGCGCATGCGAAGGGGAAGAAAGGCGACATAGTGGTCATGCTCCGGGGTCGGCTTGGCCGCCAGCACCAGCCAGACCGACCGATGCGCCGCCAGGCAGTCGGCGATCCAGCGCCATGACATGAAAAAACTCGCCTCCGGGTCGGTGGCGTAGACAGCCTCCCAATCGCCGCGAACGCTCTCGAGCGCGTCGAACTCCTCGATAACGTCGATGTGCATCGCACAACCCCTTACCGCTCAGCCGTACGACAAACGGAGCCTTAATCGGTTTAGTTCCGGACGCGCCAAGCGCCCACGGACGCGGAATAGATCGCTCCTGAAGGCTCGGGCACGCGCCTCGCCTTCCCTTTCTCGCGAAACGACGGTTAAGCTGGCCGCCAGTAGGGGGAATTTCATGTCACGTCGTCGTATCGCCGCGCGTCCGTTGCTCGCACTCAGCCTGGTTCTGGCCGCAGCCGCCACGCCCGTTATCGCCCAGCAGAGCCCGCCGACCCAGGACGCCGTCCTGGGCCATGCGCCGGGCACGCGCATCACCCGCCCGGCCGAGGTGCGTCGCTATTTCGAAGCCCTGCGCGCCGCCGCTCCGGACCGGATGGTCATGGGCGACTACGGCACGACCTGGGAGGGGCGCCCCCTCTTTTGGGCCGCCGTCGGCTCGCCCCGCAACATCGCACGGCTGGAAGAAATCAAAGCCGCCAGCCGCGCCCTGGGCGATCCGCGCCGCACCTCGCCGGACCAGGCCCGCGCCCTGATCAACGACACCCCGGTCATCG
>DAIOID010000237.1:0-2420 GCA_036744355.1 Brevundimonas sp. | reverse complement strand
GCACGCCCCAGGCGGCGGAAACCACGAAGGCGCAGCCATAGAACCCGCCCATCCACGCCCACCAGGGCAGGGCCTTTATGGCGCCGACGTCCGGCCTCGTCTGCAAGGCTACGGCGAGGCAGCCCAGCGCCACCGTGCCGACGGCGAAGGAGACGAAGGCGGCGTTCAGCGGCGAGCCGACCGCCGTGACCAGTCTGGCGTTGGTCGGTCCCTGCAGGGCCGTGGCGGCGCCCGCCAGCAGCAAGGTCAGAAAGACGAGGATCGGAGCCTGCATGGGCGGACCCTACCAGTTCGGATCGGCGGGCGCGTCGCCGAAGATCTCGGCCAGGCGGTCGCGGGTGGCGCGGGTCGTATCCTCGGGCAGGGCGTCGGGGGCGAACCAGCCGATCTCGGCGATCTCGCCGTGGCTGGTGCGCGCGGTCAGGTCGAAGGCGTCGATGGCGAAGACCAGGACGTGGTCGCCGGGAAAGAAGCGCTCGTTGGAATGAACCGAGATCAGGCGCGGCTCGCTTCTGGCGATCAGGCCGGCCTCTTCGCGCAGTTCGCGGACCACGGCGGCCTGGGTCGTCTCGCCCCGATCCACCCCGCCGCCGGGCAGCCACCAGCCGTGCAGATAGGTGTGCTTGACCAGCAGCACCCGGCCCTCGGCGTCCACCGCCACCCCGCGCACGCCCAGGGTCATGCCCCGGCTCATCCGCGAGACGGCGAAGAAAAGGGGCCGGGTGAAGGGCTCGATTCGGGTGCGCCAGGTGGTCATGGGGCGACGATGTCATGGATCGCTTTTCAACCCTAGCGGGGCGCTGTGCGGTGGCGCGAGGTCGGGCGCTAGCTGTAGGGTGTTCCCATGTCGCCACCTGATTTTTCTGATCCCGACAGCAAGCTGAAACTGAGGCTGGCCAGGCCGCCACGGGCGGCTTCAGGCCTTGCCCGGTTCTATTTCATGGCGATGAAGGCGTTCCTTGGGTTCTGTGCGCTTTCGCTGATCCCGATCGGCTACTTCGAGATTCAGGACAGGGGATTTGGTTGGGGGCTTGTCGGAGAGGCAGCGGTGATGCTGGGCGGCATAGCGATCATGTTCGCCATCGTTGAATTGCTCGCCCGATTTTGGCGCTGGATGGACAAGCACCCCTAGAGGCGCTGGCTTGAACAGTCGCGCCTCTGCCTCTATGCGAAGCTTTGAACAGGAGCCTTCCCATGCTGGCCATCGCCATCATCTTCGTCTTCATCGCCGTCATCGCCGCCGTGAACTTCTACGAGTTCGGCCGGGTTGACTGAATCCGCCGCCGGCGCGGGCGGGTTCGACTGGCGCCACGCCGGGGACCATGTCCGCGTCCTGTTGTCGGATGTGGCGGTCGATGTGCGCATCGGCCTGCACCCGTGGGAGCGGCACCCCGAGCGCCCCACGCGGCTGATCGTCAATGTCGAGATGTTCGCCGCCTGGCCTTTGGCGCAGGGCGACTTCATCGATTACGACCGGGTGCGCGATCACATCAACGGCTGGCGCGGGCGTGACCACGTCGAGCTGCTGGAAACCCTGGTCGAGGAACTGATCGGCGTCTGCTTCGCTCTGCCGCCGGTCGAGGCCTGCCGCGTGCGGATCACCAAGCCGCACATCTTCCCCGAAGCTGCCGGCGCGGGCGTGGAAATCTTCCGCCGCAGGCCGGGCTGAATGGCTGTCCCTCAGAACAAGACGGTGCTGATCACCGGCGCCGCGCGTCGCGTCGGCGCCGGGCTCGCGCGGGCCTTGGCCGAGGCCGACTGGGACGTGGCCGTCCACCATCGCAGCGGGGCGGATGAGGCGGCGGCCCTGGTCGCCGAGCTGAGCGCCAAGGGCGTGCGGGCGGCGGCCTTTCAGGCGGACCTGAACGAGGCGGCGGAACGCGACGGCCTGATCGACCGCGTCGTGGGCCACTTCGGGCGGATCGACGCCCTGATCAACAACGCCTCCCTGTTCCGCTATGACACCCTGCCCACCCTGACCGAGGCGTCGTGGGCCGAGCATCTGGCGTCGAACCTGACCGCGCCGGTCTTCCTGATCCGCGACTTCGCCCGGGCGGTCGAGGCGGCGGACGGGCAGGGGACGGTGATTAATATTCTGGATCACAAGGTGGACAGTCCGAACCCCGACTTCTTCGCCTATACGGCGGGCAAGGTGGGTCTGGCGGGCCTGACTCGGACCCTGGCCATGGGGCTGGCGCCCCGCATGCGGCTGTGCGGCGTCTCGCCCGGCCTGATCCTGCGCAGCGGCGAGCAGACCGAGGCCGAGTATGAGGCGGCCTGGCGCGACACCCCGCTGGGGCGCGGCGCCTCGCTGGAAGACGTGGCCCGGACCGTCCGCTTCATCCTCGAGACGCCCGGCCTGACCGGCCAGAACCTGACCATCGACGGGGGCGAGACCCTGATCGGCCGAGGCCGCGACG
>DAIOID010000236.1:0-2471 GCA_036744355.1 Brevundimonas sp. | reverse complement strand
GGATGTCGAGGATGTCGGCCTCAAGCAGCCGATCCAGCACGCCCCACTGAAAGGCACCGTGCGAGCCGCCGCCCTGAAGCGCGAGGCAGATGGGTTTGCGTTTCGTCGCCATACCCCTCACTCCGTCATCCCGGCTGTAGCGTAGCGAAGAGCCGGGATCGCCAAAAGCGCCATCGCCGGAACAGTCGTGTCTGAGCGGTCCCGGATAACGGCGGCGCCGTTTCCGGGATGACGCATGAAAAGCTTTGGCGGCTTACTGAGCGGTCCAGCCGCCGTCGACCGAGAAGTGCGAGCCGTTGGCCGAGGCGCCCAGGTCGGACACCAGATAGAGGAAGAGGCCAGCTAGTTCGTCGGTCGTGACGAAGCGTTTGGTCGGCTGCGAACCGAGGATGACGTTCTTCATCACGTCGTCGGGCGTCATGCCGCGCGTGCGGGCCTGATCCTCGATTTGCTTGGCGACGATGGGGGTCTCGACGAAGCCGGGGCAGATGGCGTTGCAGGTGATGTTCTGCTGCGCCAGTTCCAGGGCCACCGTCTTGGTGAAACCGATGACGCCGTGCTTGGCGGCGACATAGGCGGATTTGAACGGGCTGGCCACCAGGCCGTGGGCCGAGGCGATGTTGACGATGCGGCCGCGCCCTTGCGCCTTCATGATCGGGATCGCCGCCTTGATGGCGTAGAAGGTCGAGGACAGGTTGATCGAAATGATCTTTTCCCACGCCTCGGCGGGGAAGTTCTCGACGGCCTCGACGTGCTGGATGCCGGCGTTGTTGACCAGGATGTCGAGGCGGCCCAGTTCGCGATGCGCGGTGGCGACCATGTCAGCGATCTGATCCGGCTGGGTCATGTCGGCCGGGTGGTAGAGTACGCGCGCGCCCGTTTCGGCGGCCAGATCGGCGCGGGTCTGTTCGATGGCGGCCGGATCACCCAGACCGTTCAGCACCACATCGCCGCCGCATTGTGCGACGGCGCGGGCCAGAGCCAGGCCAATGCCGGAGGTCGAGCCGGAGACGACGGCGACCTGGCCCTTGAGATCGTTCATGGCGAACATGCAGAGAGAACCCGTGGATTAGTTTGCTGCAACGCAGCCTAACCGCAGTCGTTCAATCTGGCGATCAGGAATTTCCTTCTTTGATGAATATCCAGTCCGCCTCGGTCGAAAGCGCCTTGTCGAAGCGATAGCCGTCGCGGTCGAAGGCCTTGAGATCGGCGGCCTTTTCGATGCGGTTCTCTATGGCGTAGCGGGCCATGACGCCGCGCGCCTTCTTGGCGAAGAAGGAGATGATGCGGGCCTCGCCGTCCTTGCGCTCCTTGAAGTGGGGCGTGATGACCGGCAGCTTCAGCGCCTTGGCGTCGACCGCGCCGAAGTATTCCTGGCTGGCCAGATTTACCAGGGTGCGGTCGGCCAGGGGCGCAGCGTCTTCGTTCAGACGCAGCGAGATGCGCTCGCCCCAGAAGTCGTAGAGGTTGGCGCCGCGCGGGGTCTTCAGGCGCGTGCCCATCTCCAGCCGATAGGGCTGGATGGCGTCCAGTGGCCGCAGCAGGCCGTAGAAGCCAGACAGGATGCGCAGGTGGTCCTGGGCCCAGTCCAGATCGGCGGGGGCCAGCGAGCGAGCGTCCAGCCCGTCATAGACGTCGCCGGCGAAGGCGAAGACGGCCTGGAGCGCGCCCTCGGTCGTCTCGTTGTCGAAGGCCTGGAAGCGTTCGTAGTTCAGGTCAGCGAGGGCGTCCGAGATCGACATGAGCCGGCGCAGATCGGCGCGGCTCAGCTTCTTCGTGACCTTGGCCAGTTCCGCGGTTTCGTCGGCGCAACGACGCGGGGTCGAGGGCACGTCGACGGTGGGGGGCGTGAAGTCCAGCCGTTTGGCCGGGGACAGGACGATCAGCAAGGCGACACAGGCTCCGAAGCATCGGGAAGCGGGCCTCATAGGCCGCTTCCGTGACGATTTGAACCGTCGGCGGCGTCACATGCGGTCGTGAGGCCTAGAAGAGGACCGCCGGATTCATGATCCGCTGCGGATCGATGGCCTGACGGATGGCCTGCATAGTGGCGATCTCCAGCGGCGACTTGTAGCGGCGCGCTTCGTCGGTTTTCAGCCGTCCCAGTCCGTGTTCCGCCGAGATGGAGCCGTTGTAGCGGGCCACCACGTCGTGGACGATTTCGGAGCCTTCCATCCAGCGGGCGATGAAGGCGGGGACGTCTTCGCCGACGCCGGGGATCACGTCATAGTGAAGGTTGCCGTCGCCGACGTGGCCGAAAACCGAGACGCGGCAACCGGGGTGGAACTTCTCGACCGCGGCCGTGGCCTCGTCGATGAATTCGGCGATCTGGGACAGGGGAACAGACACGTCGTGCTTCCAGCCGCCGCCCTCAGGCTTGAGCCCCGCCGAGTGTTCTTCGCGCAGACGCCAGAAAGCGGCCTTCTGGGCGTCGTTCTGGGCTATGGCGGCGTCGATGATCAGGCCTTCCT
>DAIOID010000235.1:0-2499 GCA_036744355.1 Brevundimonas sp. | reverse complement strand
GGTCGTGTTTTGCGGCGCGACGCCGACTGGCGTATAGGGGGCTCTGATCCGATCTTTCCCTGTTCCTTCTGGATGCGCGCGGCCCGTGGTCGACCGCAGGTTTGTCATGAGCGTTCCCTCGCAAGTTTCTGAAAAGTCGGCCCTTGTCTTGTTTTCGGGCGGACAGGACAGCGCCACCTGCCTGGCCTGGGCGCTGGAACGCTATGAGCGGGTCGAGACCATCGGCTTCGACTATGGCCAGCGCCATGCGGTCGAGATGCAGGCGCGCCAGGCGGTGCGCGAGCAGATGGTGAACGTTCTGCCGCAATGGGCCGACCGGCTGGGGCCGGATCACGTCGTCGATCTGACCGGCTTCGGGGCCATCGGCGAGACGGCCATGACCACGAACCGGGCCATCGAGGCCGACGCGCGCGGCCTGCCCAACACCTTCGTGCCGGGGCGCAACCTGATCTTTCTGGTCGCGGCGGCGGCCCTGGCGGATCGCCGGGGGCTGGAGGTCCTGGTCGGCGGCATGTGCGAGACCGACTTCTCGGGCTATCCCGACTGCCGCAACGACACCATTCAGGCCATGGCGCACGCCCTGACCCTGGGCCTGGCCAAGCCGTCGCCGATCGAGACGCCGCTGATGTTCCTGACCAAGGCCGAGACCTGGGCCCTGGCCGAGCGGATCGGCGGGCGGGCGCTGGTCAGCATGATCGTGGAGGCCAGCCACACCTGCTATCTGGGCGACCGGACGCACCGCCACGACTGGGGCCATGGCTGCGGAACCTGCCCGGCCTGCGAGCTCCGGGCGGCGGGCTACGGCGAATGGGCGGCGCGCGCGTGACCTATTCGGCCAAGGAAGTCTTTCTGACGGTGCAGGGCGAGGGCGGTCAGGCCGGACGACCCGCCGTCTTCCTGCGCTTTGCGGGCTGCAACCTGTGGAGCGGGCTGGAGCGGGACCGCGCCACGGCCGTCTGCACCTTTTGCGACACGGACTTCGTCGGCGTGAACGGCGACGGCGGCGGCAAGTTCAGGACCGCCGACGCGATGGCCGACCATGTCGCCGGGATGTGGCGGGGCCGCGAGGGCGACCCGAAACTGGTCGTCTGCACCGGCGGCGAGCCCCTGATGCAACTGGACGCGCCCCTGATCGAGGCCCTGCACGCGCGCGGGTTCGAGGTCGCCATCGAGAGCAATGGCACCCTGGCCGCGCCCGAGGGGATCGACTGGATCTGCATCAGCCCCAAGGCCGACGCCCCCGTGGTCCAGACCTCGGGTCAGGAACTGAAGCTGGTCTTCCCCCAGCCGCTGGCCATGCCCGATCGGTTCGAGAGCCTGGATTTCGAACGCTTCTGGCTGCAACCCATGGACGGCCTCGACCAGGCCGCCAACACCGCCGCCGCCATCGAATACTGCCTGACCCACCCGCAATGGCGGCTCAGCGTCCAGACGCACAAGTATATCGGGGTGCGGTAGGGGGCGTGGAATGTCCGAGATGGCTGTAAAACGGATTTTGGACGGGTTAGGATTCGGCGATGTCCACTTTGAATTTCGATTGGGATGTTGTTGACGGCCAGACCGTGTTGGCTGTTATTGGTCGCAACGAACGAAGGCAATCCGACGCCACGTTGGCTTGGGATCAGATCGCCTTCGTCTTGGACGAGCGCGCCCTCATTCTTTCGGTGAATGACACTGATGAGCTCATCGTTGAGCTTTCGGCAGTTTCTGAACTAAATGGTTGGTTGGAAATCGCTTCTTTAGAGCGCTTTGTAGCAAAGCCTCTAGGTTGGGGTTGGGTAGTCGCTAACTGTCGAGGCTACAGCGACGGCCTTATGGTCGCGTTTGGTGAAGCCGCCGATGCGCTTGAGCCGAAACTGACCTTCCTTGCGGAAGGTTCTGCAATAATCTGTTTTCATATGACCGTCGCTCGTTGACGTCCGCAACGGGTCGAAAAGCAGACTTAAGCCGCCAGCGTCGTCCCGTCCGTCAGATACGGCCCCACCGCCGCCATCGCGCGCGTGACGTATTCGGCCTTTTCTCCGACGGGGGCGACGTAGTGGATGGCCTCTTCGGCGTCCTGAACCGTCGCCATACGGGCGATCATCCAGGCGGCGAGGTATTGGGAGGCGAGGCAGCCGCCCGCCGTGGCGACATTGCCGTGGGCGACGAAGGGGGCGTCCACGACATTGACGCCGGCCTCGACGACCCAGGGCTTGGTCGTCAGGTCGGTGCAGGCGGGCAGGTCGCCGATCAGGCCCAGCCTGGCCAGCAGCAGGGTTCCCGAGCACTGGGCGCCGATCAGCTGGCGCGTCGGGTCCAGTTTCAGCTGAGACAGGAAGGCGGGATCGGCGGCGTAGTCGCGCGTCCTGATCCCGCTGCCGATCAGGACGGCGTCGGCCTCGGCCAGAAACTCCAGCGGCTTTTGGCGCCGGATCGTCACCCCCGCCATGGAGGTGACTTCCGGCGTGGGGCAGGTGATGTGGGCCGCCCAGCCCTGGCTCTTCATCCGGTTCAGGA
>DAIOID010000234.1:0-2515 GCA_036744355.1 Brevundimonas sp. | reverse complement strand
TTGTTGCCGCGGAAGTTCTCGACCTGGTCGGCGTAGAAGCACTGCTGTCCGCGGGGCGGGGTTTGAGCGCCCTCGGTTCCCGCCGTGGGGGCGCAGGCCGAAAGCGCGGTCGCGCCAGCGGCGACGAGCAGGAGCGGGAACGGACGCGACATGGGAACCTCCATTGGGCCTACATCGCCTAGAGTGGAGAGATGAACCTGGGCTTTAAAGCACGGAGGGTCGGCTTTGGTTGCGCGATGAACCCGGCTGCGGCGAGGCGGCCGCCGGGAAGAATGGGGGTCGGAGCACGAAGCGTGGACGCCATGTGTGAGGGGCGGCGCAGGGACGCGCGAACGATTCTGTCCGGCGCCGGACACGAGTTTGAGAGCCACGCGTCATAGCGTTTCAGCGAAGGGCTCTCAAACCCGCGCTTCGTAACCGTTCTCAGGGACGGTCGCGAGATGGCAAGGCCGCAATTTCGGCCTCAGTCAGCTTTTTGACGACCTGAACCTGGCAAAGGCTGCGTTGACCTATCTGGCGCATCTCGATGGTGGCCGTGTCGCCGGTGCATATGCGGCTGAATGGGCCCGCCGACGTGAACCGAATGGACAGGTCGAAGTCGATTTCCGGACAAGATCCGACGGTCTTGAGCTCGAACACGTCTTCTTTGCCACTCCGCATATAGATGGTCTGGTTGTTGCCGCGGAAGTTGGGGTTTTGGCCGGAAGAGAAGCACTGGCGATTGGAAGCAGAGCTGGAGGCGATGTCTGCTCCGGGCGTGGGAGCGCAACCAGACATGGAGATGGCGCCGACGGCAGCGATCAAAAGCGGGTATGTACGTGACATGAAGCCTCCGGTGAGTTTCGACCCTTCTTGGCGGGACCAGTTGAAGCTAGGCCGTAAAACGATGGTCGTCGACCTTTGATTTTGAGGTGAGGCGCGCATTGGAGAGCCGTTGTGTGGAAGCCTGCGGCAGGGGCGACGGTTGTTGCAGAATAATCGAGGCCAGATGCTCGCCCAGCAGGGGGGCGACGCAGAAGCCGCGCGAGCCTAGGCCGGTCAGGGCATAAAGGCCGGGTGGGGCCAGCGGCCCGGCGACGGGGAGGCGGTCGGGCGTGGTGGCGCGGACGGCCTTGCGGGTCTGAACGGTTGAGACGTCGATATGGGCGGCCAGTTCAGGCAGGGCGGCGGCCAGGGTCGCCAGGTTGCGGTCGGACGCTTCTGCGGTCGGAGAAAGGTCGACCTGGCCCCGGTCATGGGTGGCGCCGAACAACAGGCCGGTTCCGGTCGGCACGGCGTAGCCGCCCCAGGCGACGGGCGCGGTGGTCGGCCCCTCGACCCAGTCGGCCTGACCGGCGACGGGGGCGAGGGGAAGGTCGGGCGCGAGGGCGGCGGTTCCCCAGCCGGCGGTCAGGACCACGGCGTCGGCCTGGACCAGGACCGCGTCGTCGGCGTCGAGCAAGACCCAGCCTTCGCCCTCGGGACGGAGGCTTGCGACATGGGCGGTCAGGCGTTCTGCGCCGGTCAGCCAGGGCTCCAGCACCGCCGAGGGGCGCAGGGCCATCGCGCCGCGCATCATCAGGCCGCCGGTCTGGACCGCCTCGCCCAGATGATCGGCGCAGGCCGCGGCGTCGAGGCGGGTCATGGTGGCGGCGCCGGCGGGCCACAGGTCCTGGGCGGCGACCTTGTCGAAGCGCGTCGCGTCGCGCGGGGCCTGCTCTAGTTGCAGGACGCCCTCGGCGATGACGGCGTCGGGCAGGGCGCGGTACAGATGGCGGGCGCGTTCCAGCGCCTGGGCGTGGAAGCCGGCGATGACGGCGTCGCCCGCGTCGAGACGCGGCGTCACCAGGGCGGCGGGGAAGCCCGAGCCGCCCGCGCCGGGACGCTCGGCCTCGACGACCGTGACGCGGGCGCCGCCGGCGATCAGGGCGCGGGCGACCGAGGCGCCGGCGATCCCGGCGCCGACGACAGCGATGTGGCGTTGCGGGCGGGCGGCGGGCGGCGGCGAGGGCAGATGCGCCTCCAGCCGTTCGCGCTTGCGGCCGTGGCCGGGCTTCTTCTCGACCACGAAGCCATGCTCGGCCAAGCCGCGCCGCACGGCGCCGGCGACGGTGAAGGTGGCGATCCGCGCGCCGGGCGCGGACCGGGCCGCGATCAGGGCCATGATCTCGGGCGACCACATGCGGGGGTTGAGGGCGGGCGAGAAGCCGTCGAGGAACCAGGCGTCGGCGGCGCCGGACCATTGCTCCAGCGCCCACCGGGCGTCGCCGACGGCGAGGTCGATGCAGGCCTTCCATTGCGGCAGGTCAAGGCGGTGGAAGCCGGGCGTTCCCTCGGGCCAGACGGCGAGGAGGGCGTTGGCGGTTTCGGCCAGTTCGGGCCAGGCGGACAGGGCGCGGGCCGCCTCGCCGCGCGTCAGGGGGAAGCCTTCGATGGAGAAGATGTGCAGGCGGCCGTTCTGGGGGCGCGTGCGGCGCCACAGGTCCAGCAGGGCCACGATGTTCAGGCCGGTGCCGAAGCCCAGTTCGGCGACGGT
>DAIOID010000233.1:0-2602 GCA_036744355.1 Brevundimonas sp. | reverse complement strand
TAGAGGGTGATGCCCTCGGCGGGTTCGCCGTCGCGCCCGGCGCGGCCGATCTCCTGCCAATAGGCTTCCAGCGAACCGGGGGGATCGGCGTGGATGACGAAGCGGACGTCGGGCTTGTCCACCCCCATGCCGAAGGCGATGGTGGCGACCATGACGGCGCCGTCCTCGGCCAGGAAGCGTTCCAGCCGTCGGTCGCGGTCCTTGGCGTCGAAGCCGGCGTGATAGGCGATGGCGTTGGTCCCGGCGTCGCGCAGGGTCTGGGCCACGCGCTCGCAGCCGTCGCGGCTGCCGCAATAGACGACGCCCGACTTGCCGCGCCGCTCGCGCACCAGATCGACCACGGCGGCGTCGGTGCGGGCGCGCGAGCCGTTGATCTTGCGCTCGGCCGAGAGCTGCAGGTTCGGGCGGGCGAAGCTGTCGACGAAGACGCGGGCCTCGCCCAGCCGCAGCGAGGCCAGGATGTCGTCGCGGGTGCGGGCGTCGGCGGTGGCGGTGACGGCGATGCGCGGGACGCCGGGGAAGATCTCGGCCAGGCGGCCCAGCGAGCGATAGTCAGGGCGGAAGTCGTGGCCCCACTGACTGACGCAGTGGGCCTCGTCGATGGCGATCAGACTGAGGTCGATCTCGGACAGGCGCTCCAGCATGGAGCCGGCGGCCAGACCTTCGGGCGAGACGTAGAGCAGGTCAAGTTCGCCCGAGCGCGCGGCGCGCCAGATGGCCGAGCGCTCCTCCATCGGCACGCCGGAATCGAGGCGGGCGGCGGCCACGCCCTGTTGTTTCAGGGCCTCGACCTGATCGGTCATCAGGGCGATCAGCGGCGACACCACCAGACCGACGCCGGGGCGCAGGATGGCGGGGATCTGATAGCAGACGCTCTTGCCGCCGCCGGTCGGCAGCACGGCCATGACGTCGCGCCCGGCCAGAACCTCGGCCACGACATGGGCTTGCAGACCGCGAAAATCGGCATGGCCCCAGACCCGGCCCAGCACTTCGCGCGCATCGCCCAGGTCGAGCGGGGCGGGCGGGGCGGAACGGCGGGGGTCAGCGAGCATCGGCGGGTTGTGCCTGATCCGTTCGGGGGTGTCACCCGCTTCTCCTCCCTGTTGCGCAGCAATGGGGAGGTGGCGCGGACGCGCAGCGGCCGTGACGGAGGGGGCGACTCGACATCATCGCTGTGTCGCCCCCCCACCACTTCGTGGTCCCCCTCCCCATTCGCTTCGCGAACAGGGAGGAAGGCGTTATAGGCCCGCCCCATGACCACGATCCTCTATGGCCGCCCGCCGGCGGTGTTCGACGTCCCGACCGGGGCGGTGCAGACCTCGCCCCTGATCCCCGGCGCGGCCGCGCTGGAAGATTTCGCCCCCGGTTCGGCGGACGAGGCGATGATCTACGCCCCGCCGGGCGTGGTGGAGCGGCGCTACACCCTGGCGCTGGCGCTGCGGGCGCTGAAGGTCGGCGGACGCCTCGACGTCATGGCGCTCAAGGACAAGGGCGGCTCGCGGCTGGGCAAGGAGCTGAAGGGCTTCGGCCTCGAGGTCGGAGAGACGGCCAAGGCCCACCATCGCCGCTGCGTCGTCATCCGTGCCGAGACCATCGAGGGGCTGGACGCGGCGATCGAGGCGGGCGCCCTGCAGCAGGCCGAGGGTCTGGACGCCTGGTCGCAGCCGGGCGTCTTCGCCTGGGATCGGGTCGATCCGGGCACGGCCATGCTGGCCGGGGTCATGCCGCCGCTGAAGGGCGCGGGCGCGGACCTGGGCTGCGGCTTCGGGGCCCTGTCGCTGGTGGCGCTGCGCTCGCCGACGGTGACGAGCCTTCGCCTGATCGACCTCGACCGGCGCGCTGTGGCGGCGGCGAAGAAGAATGTCGAGGACCCGCGCGCGAGCTTTGAATGGGCCGACGTGCGCACCCTGCCGACGGCGGGCGAGCTGAACTTCATCATCAGCAATCCCCCCTTCCACGACGGCGGGGCCGAGGACCGGCGGCTGGGCCAGAACTTCATCCGCCAGGCGGCGGCCCTGCTGAAGACCGGCGGCGTGGCCTGGCTGGTGGCCAACCGGCACCTGCCCTACGAGGCCGAGCTGAACGCCGCCTTCAAGCGGGTGCGGATGGTCGCCGACCAGGGCGGCTACAAGATCTTCGAGGCGGTGAAGTAGGTGGCGAAGACTCCTACATCGCGCGTCGACAAGCTCTTGAGCTCGATGGGCTACGGCTCGCGGGCCGAGATGGCGCGGCTGGGCAAGGCGGGCGGCATCGTGCTGGACGGCACCGACCTGACCGATGTGTCCAAGCGTATCCCCGTGACGCCCGACCTGCCGAGCCGGATGGAGATCGACGGCGAGCCGCTGGACCCGGTTCCGGGTCTGGTCATGCTGCTGAACAAGCCTCTGGGCATGACCTGTTCGCGCAAGGAAGACGGGGCGCTGGTCTATGACATCCTGCCGGAGCGGTGGAAGCGGCGCGACCCGGCCATCTCGACCATCGGGCGGCTGGACAAGCAGACCTCGGGCCTGCTGCTGCTGACCGACGATGGGGACCTGCTGCACCGGGTGATTTCGCCCAAGCGCCATGTGGCCAAGGTCTATCGTGCGACCCTGGCGCGGCC
>DAIOID010000232.1:0-2620 GCA_036744355.1 Brevundimonas sp. | reverse complement strand
TTGAGATCGGGAATCGCGATCGCGCCCGAGTGGAAGACGCTGGCGGCCAGGGCGCCGGACACGTCGGCCTGTTGGAACACATCGCGGAAATGCTCGATCGCCCCGGCCCCGCCCGAGGCCACCAGCGGAATGGTCAGCCGCCGCCGCGCCTCGGTCAGTTGTTCAATGTCATAGCCGCGCCGCACCCCGTCCTGATCGATGCAGTTCAGCACGATCTCGCCCGCGCCGAGGCTCTGGGCCTCCACGATCCAGTCCAGGGTCAGCCGACCCGCCCCGCGCCGGGCGTCAGGATCGCCGGTGTATTTGTGCACCCGCCACTCGCCGTCCTGAAAGGCGCTGTCGACGCCGATGACGACGCATTGCCGGCCCAGCCTCTGCGCCATCTCGCCGATCAGGTCGGGGCGTTCCAGCGCGGGGGAGTTGATCGACACCTTGTCGGCCCCGTGGTCGAGACAGCGCGCCGCCTGCTCCACCGTGCGGATGCCGCCCGCGACGCAGAAGGGGATGTCCAGCAGTCGTGCGATGTCCTGCACCCAGCCATAGTCCAGCGTCCGCCCCTGCGGGCTGGCGGTGATGTCGTAGAAGACCAGTTCGTCGGCCCCTGCATCGCGATAGCGCGCGGCCAGTTCGGCGGCGTCGCCCATGTCGACGTGGCCCTCGAACCGCACGCCCTTGACCACCCGCCCGTCCTTGACGTCCAGGCAGGGGATGATGCGCCTAGCGGTCATTGGCCGACACGGGGGCCATGTTCACGGCCTGGATGGCTTCAGCCACGGTGAAGCGACCGGCATAGAGGGCGCGCCCGGTAATGGCCCCGGCGCAGCCGATCGCCTTGGCTGTGATCAGGTCGTCCAGACTGGCGATCCCGCCCGAGGCCTGGATCTCCAGCTCGGGGCGACGTGCGATGGCCTCGGACAGAAGCGCCCGATTCAGCCCGGTCAGCGCGCCGTCGCGCTCGACGTCCGTGATCAGGATATGACGCAGCATTCCGACGGGATAGCGATCCAGCACGCTCCACAGATCAACGCCCGATGACTGGGTCCAGCCCTTCAGAGCGGGCACGGGCAGGCCGTTCTCGTTTCTGACGTCCAGGGCCAGGGCGATGGCCTCGGGGCCGAACTGCTCCAGCCATTTCAGCACCTGATCCGTGTCAGTGACGGCCAGCGACCCGATGACGACGCGGCTGATCCCGGCCCCCAGCAGGTGTTCGATATCCTTTTCCGAACGCACGCCGCCGCCGGACTGGACCTTGATGTCCACGGCCCGGGCCATGTCGCCGATCAGCGCATACTGGCGCGCCTCGCCCGCCTTGGCCCCGTCCAGGTCGATGACGTGAATCCATTCGGCCCCTTCGGCCGTGAAGGCCGCCATCCGGTTGGCGGGATGGGCGTCATAGCGGGTCACGTGATTGAAATCGCCGTGCAGCAGGCGAACCGCATGGCCGTCGATCAGGTCAATGGCGGGATAGATGATCACGCAGGCAACTCCAGGAAGTTCTTCAAGATACGCGCGCCGGTCTGGGCCGATCGTTCCGGGTGGAACTGACAGCCCCAGCGGGCGCCCATGTTGACCATGGCGGGCACAGCCAGGCCATAGTCGGCGGCGGCGATCGTCGCCGGGCCGTCGGGGCAGACGAAGCCGTGGACGAAGTAGGCCCAGTCGCCGTCCTTGATCCCCTCCAGCAGCGGATCGGGCCGACGCAGCGTCAGACGGCTCCAGCCCATGTGGGGCGAAGGCCGCGAGGGCGCGGGCGCAATGGCCTCGACCCGGCCTGGGATCAGACCCAGCAGGTCGACGCCCCCATCCTCGGCGCTGCTCTCGAACAGCAGTTGCTGGCCCAGACAGACGCCCAGCAACGGACGCTGGAACTTTCGCAGCGGCTCGACCAGACCGAGCGCGTTCAGCCGCTGCATGGCGTAGCCCGCCGCCCCGACGCCGGGCAGGATGACCCGCTCGGCCTCCTCCAGATCGGCGGGATCGGCGCTGATCCGCACCCGCGCCCCCAGCCGCTCCAGCGCAAATCGCACCGAGGCCACATTGCCCGCGCCATACCCGATCAGGGTGACCTCTTTCATCCTTCTCCCCCGCTGTATTTCCCTTCTCCCCTCGAGGGAGAAGGTGGCTCGCGTAGCGAGACGGATGAGGGGGCTGTGTCCACGCACACGACGGAGGAGGGCGAAGCCAGCGCACCCCTCATCCGAGCGCCTCCGGCGCCCACCTTCTCCCTCAAGGGGAGAAGGGAAGCAGCGGACGCCATCACAGCACCCCCTTGGTGCTCGGCACCACGTCGCCCTCTACCCGGATCGCCTGCCTCAACGCCCGGCCCAGGGCCTTGAACACGGCCTCGGTCTTGTGGTGGTCGTCGTCGCCGGCGACGCGGACGTGGATGGCCGCGCCCAGATTTTCGGCCAGCGACCGGATGACGTGGGCCGTCAGATCGGTGCGGTAGTCGCCGATGAAGGGCGTCGCGAAGCTCCCCTCGAACACCGGATAGGGCCGCCCCGACAGGTCGATGGAGATCGCCGCCTCGGCCTCGTCCATCGGCAGGACGAAGCCATAGCGCTGGATGCCCTTCCTTTCGCCCAACGCCTGCTTCAGCGCCTGGCCTAGGGCGATGGCG
>DAIOID010000231.1:0-2642 GCA_036744355.1 Brevundimonas sp. | reverse complement strand
GGCCCCAGATGGTGTAGCGCTTGTCCAGCGAGGGGTAGGGCTGACGCATCAGGAAGAACTGACTGTTGGCGCTGTCCGGCGCATCGTCACGCGCCATGCCGGCGACGCCGGGGCAATACAGACCCCAGGCGTGGACCTTGTGATCCGCCGTCGTGGCCATATAGGCGTCCGGCTGGGTCTGAACCGGCACGGAATGCAGGAAGCCCAGCACGGCCCCGGCGGGCGCGGCCACGGCGGTAAACGGCGTCTGGGCGTCGCGGCGGAAGGTGAACTCGGCCTTCAGATCGGGATAAGGGCTCTGGCCCTCGCCGGTGCCCAGGGGATCGCCGGTCTGGGCCATGAACTGATCGATGACCCGATGCCAGACCTGGTTGTCGTAAAAGCTGCGCCCCGCCAGCAGCCGGATGCGTTCAACATGACCCGGCGCCAGTTCGGGGGCCAGCTCAATCAGAATGCGGCCCTTGTTGGTGTCGATCACCAGCAGGTTCTCGGGCGCGATCGTCCGCCACTCGCTCGCGACAACGGCCGGAGCCGGGGCGATCGGCGCCGCCTCCTGCGCCCAGGCCGATCCGGCCAGCATCATGACGGACGCCGCCGCCAAACCCGTTGAAAAGCGCATCCTCGTTCCCTCCCCCGATGGAAAACTCAGCCGCCCGTGATCTGCACCACAGGCTGCACGTGGCAGATGCTGAACCGGGCGCCGCGCGCGGCGTGGGCAGCCTCGACGGCGGCGTTGAAAGGCGCCGAACCCGGCACGGCCACGCGCACGGTCGGGCGCTGGCCTTCTGGCAGGGCCGAGGCCAGTTGCACCTTGGTCATGACGTCCGGGTCGGCGACCTTGCCGTCCTGAGCATCGTCGCCGGCCTTAAATGCCTTGACCACGTCCAGCCCCTGCACCACCCGACCGAAGGTGGTGTAGCCGCCGTTCAGGTTGTCGTTCTGACCGGTCATCAGGAAGAACTGGCTATTGGCGCTGTCGGGCGAGCCCGCGCGCGCCATGCCCGCCACGCCGGGACAGAACAGGCCCATGGCCCCCACCTTGAGGTCGGATGTGACGAACATCTGGGCGTCAGGCTGGGTCATCACCGGCAGGCTGCCCATGATGCCGCGCACGCCCGGGCCGCTGTTCTCGACGGCGACAAAGCCGCTGTCGCGTCCACGACGGAAGCTGAACTCGCCCTTCAGATCCGGCAGGTCGCTGCCGCCCGCGCCGGTGCCTTGGGGGTCCCCGGTCTGGGCCATGAAATCCGGAATGACGCGGTGGAACTTCAGACCGTCGTAGAAGCCGCGATTGGTCAGGGTGCGGATGCGCTCGACATGGTTCGGCGCGACGCGCGGTTCCAGCTCAACCAGAACCCGGCCCTTGGAGGTGTCGATCACCATCAGGTTCTCGGGCGCGACCGTGCGCCATTCCGAAGCGGTTTGGGCGACGGCGCCGCCAGCAATCATCGAGACCGCGGCGGCGGCCACAAGCATCTTGAGGTTCATGTCTATCCTGAAATCTAGCGTAGCACCTTGGCGCGCACCTGGGCCGCGACCGCCGGGCTGACGAAGCTTTCGATCGCGCCGTCCAGACGAGCGATCTCCTTCACCAGTCGCGAGGCAATGGCCTGATGGCGCGGATCGGCCATCAGGAACACGGTCTCTATGTCGCTGTTGAGGCGCTGGTTCATCGCCGTCATCTGGAATTCGTACTCGAAATCCGCGACCGCACGCAGGCCGCGCACGATGACGTTGGCGTTCACCTCTTCGGCGAAATGCATCAGCAGACTGCTGAAAGGCTGAACCCGAATGTCAGCGCCGAAACGCGCAACCTCGGCCTTCAGCATCTCGACCCGCTCGGCGGTCGAGAAGAGAGGCCCCTTCTCATCGTTCTGAGCCACGCCGATGACCAGCCGGTCGACCAGCTTGATCGCCCGACCGATGATGTCCATGTGGCCGTTCGTGACCGGGTCGAAAGTCCCCGGATACAGTCCGATGCGCATGGCCTTCGCCTCCCCGCGTTTCGACCCGTTTAGCAGGTGCGAAATCAACGGCCTAGATCGTCTGACACGGGTTTGATCGCCAGGCGTCGATCAGCCGCGCGATCAGGGCCTCCGCCGAGGGAAAGACATGGCCGTCAATGGCCGCCACGGCGCAGGCGGGCGTGGCGCTGTTGCAGATAAAGGCTGCGTCGAAATCGGCCAGATCAGACAAGGAGACGGGACGTGTCGCGCTGCTCAGGCCTAGACTTGTCATCCCGCGCTGCAGCAGGGCCTGCCCCGTTCCCCCCAGCATCGGCGCCTCCGGCCAGATCACCGTCTCGCCCTGAACGAAGCCGATATTCCAGATGGAGCCTTCGGAAACCCGCCCTGCCGCATCGACAAACAGGGCGTCGTCAAACCCAGCCTGCACCGCCTGACGCCGCGCGCGGGTCAGACCGAAGGTGGCGGCGTGCTTCAGATACGGGACTTCTCGCGCATAGACCTGGGTCTGAAGCCGCAGAGGCGTCGTCAGTGGAGCGGCCGGCGGCGACAGGGTGGTCAGGACGCGCGGCTGAACCACCGCATCCGGCGCCCGCAGGCTGACGGCGTCGGAGAACAGATTGACCCGCAGGCTGAACCGGCCTGAACGCCCGTCCACCGCCTGTCGCATCCGTTCAC
>DAIOID010000230.1:0-2657 GCA_036744355.1 Brevundimonas sp. | reverse complement strand
TCCAGCGACAGGCGCACCACGGCCTCCTCGGCCACCGTCTCCTGCTCGTCGGCGGCCACGCCCTCGATGGCGGCGCTGACGGCGGGCACGCCCTGGGCGACCCAGGGGGCGACGAAGTCCTGGCAGTTGGACGGGGCGCCGTTGCGCATGGCGTTGACCCCGCCGCACGAGGCGTGGCCCATGACCACCACGTGCTGGACCTTCAGCACGTTGACGCCGAACTCCAGCGCGGCCGAGACGCCGTGCAGCTTGCCGTCCGGCTCATACGGCGGCACCAGGTTGGCCACGTTGCGCACCACGAACAGTTCGCCCGGGGCGGTGTCGAAGATCAGGGCCGGGTCGGCGCGGCTGTCGGAACAGGCCACGACCAGGGTGTGCGGCTTCTGCCCGTTCGCGGCCAGGGCCTCGTATTCGGCGCGTTCGGACGGCCACCGGTTCTGGCGGAAGCGGTGATAGCCCTTGATCAGTTCATTGGTCATGAGCGCCTTCCTAGACCCGCAGCGGTTTCCGGCTCAAGTCCTGATCAGGACTTATGGAAGAAACCGTGGATGCGCTCGGCCAGGGCCTGATTGACCCCGGGAACCTTGACCAGGTCGGCGACCGAGGCGCGCGACACCCCCTTGGCCGATCCGAAGGCGTGCAGCAGGGCCTTCTTCCGCGAAGGGCCGACGCCCTCGATCTCGTCCAGCGGGTTCTTCTTGATGTCCATGGAGCGGCGCTTGGCGTGGGCGCCGTTGGCGAAACGGTGGGCCTCGTCGCGCAGCCGCTGGATGTAGTAGAGGGCCGGGCTCTTCAGCGGCAGCATGAAGGGCGGCTTGCCGGGCATGAAGAAGTGCTCCTTGCCCGCGTCCCGGTCCGGCCCCTTGGCCACGCCGACGGCGGTGATGTCATCCACGCCCAGATCGGCCAGCACCGCCAGCACCTCGGCCAGTTGCCCCGCCCCGCCGTCGATCAGCAGCAGGTCGGGGCGCTCGACGACCTCGCCGGCCTCCTCGTCCTTGACCATCTTGCCGAAGCGCCGGCGCATGACCTCGCGCATCATGCCGTAGTCGTCGCCGGGGGTGAGGTCTTCGCCGCGAATGTTGAACTTGCGGTACTGGTTCTTGCGGAAGCCCTCGGGCCCGGCGACGATCATGCCGCCCACGGCGTTGGTCCCCTGGATGTGGGCGTTGTCATAGACCTCGATCCGCTCGGGGCGGGCGTCCAGACCGAAGGCCTCGCAGACCTCGTCCAGAATCTTCGACGTGGCGGAGTTCTCGGCCATCTTGCGGCCCAGGGCCTCGCGGGCGTTGGTCAGGGCGTAGTCGACGACGGCCAGCTTCTCGCCGCGCTGAGGGCGGGCGATCTCGACCTTGCGTCCCGACTTCAGGGTGAAGGCCTCTTGCAGCAGCTCCAGCTCGTGCGGGCGCACGTTGGACAGGATCTGACGCGGGATCGGCTTGTCCTCGTAGAACTGGGCCAGGAAGGCGCCGAGTATTTCGGGATCGGTGTCCGACCTGTCGATGCGCGGGAAGTAGGCGCGTCCGCCCCAGTTCTGGCCAGCGCGATAGAAGAAGACCTGGACGCAGGCCTGGCCGCCTTCGGAATGCAGGGCGAAGACGTCGGCCTCGGCGTCGCCGGCCCCTTCGGCGTTCAGGCCCGATTCCATGGCGATGGCCGACAGGGCGCGGATGCGGTCGCGCACCCGGGCGGCGTGCTCGAACTCCATCTCGTCCGAGGCCGTCTGCATTTCCTCCGACAGGCGGGCGATGACGGCGCGCGACTTGCCGCGCAGGAAGGCCTCGGCCTCCTTCACCAGATCACCGTAGTCCTCCAGCGAAATCAGGCCGGTGCAGGGGGCCGAGCAGCGCTTGATCTGATGCAGCATGCAGGGGCGGGTGCGGGTCTCATAGACGCTGTCCGAGCAGGTGCGCAGCAGGAAGGCCTTCTGCAGGGTGTTCAGCGTCCGGTTGACCGCCCAGGTCGAGGCGAAGGGGCCGAAATAGGCGCCGGGCGTCGTGTGGGCGCCGCGATGCTTCCTCACCTGGGGCGCGCGGTGGTCGCGCCGGATCATGATCTCGGCGAAGGACTTGTCGTCCTTCAACAGGACGTTGAAGCGGGGCTTCAGCCGCTTGATGTAGCCGGCCTCGAGGATCAGGGCCTCGGTCTCGGTGGTCGTGACCACCAGCTCCATCGACCGGGTCAGCGACACCATCAGACCGATGCGCTGGGTGTGGAAACGGCCTTGGGCGTACTGGACGATGCGCTTCTTCAGCGACTTGGCCTTGCCGACATAGAGGCAGTCGCCGTCCTCGCCGTACATGCGATAGACGCCGGGCTTGTCGGGGGCGCGGCGCGCCTCGTCGGCGATCAGGGCTGTGGCCTGAAGCGGCGCTGGCTCGGCCGCGGCGGTGTCTATCGTCTCGTCGGTCATCGGGGCGGATATAGGCTCAGGAACGGCGAACCAGAACCACGCCGCCGATCACCAGGGCGACCCCGACGAGGCGGCCCAGGCTCAGCGGCTGCTTTTCGACCCCCAGGGCGCCGAAGTGGTCCAGCGCCAGACTGAGCAACAGCTGGCCCGCGATCATGACGGTGATGGTGGTGGCGACCCCCAGGCGCGGCACGCCCCAGGCGGCGGAAACCACGAAGGCGCAGCCATAGAACCCGCCCATCCA
>DAIOID010000229.1:0-2695 GCA_036744355.1 Brevundimonas sp. | reverse complement strand
CCCCATCCCAGCACCGCCTCGGTCTGTGGCCCCGGCAGGGCCGACATCTCATAGTCGGGCAGGAAGGCGGACAGGAAAGGCACCTTCAGGACCCCCGGCGCACAGACCCAGGCGCGGGTTTTGGACAGGGGCGGAAGCGGTGCGGTCATGGGGTTTGTCTACGGTTTGCCGCAGCAGGACGCCACCCCGCTCTTCCTTCTCCCCTTGAGGGAGAAGGTGGGCGCCTGAGGCGCTCGGATAAGGGGGGTCTGCGCGGCGGTGGACCATTGTCGACTGCGTGCGGAGCGCATTCCGGATAGGGCGCGCTCACACCCCTCATCCGTCAGGCTCCGCCTGCCACCTTCTCCCACAAGGGGAGAAGGGCTCAGAGGCTCGCCAGCAACGCCTGCGCTTGTTCCAGATGCAGCCGCTCCACCATCTCCCCCTCGACGCGGATCACGCCCAGTCCCTCGGCCTCGGGCGCGGCGAAGGCGGCGATCACCTTGCGCGCCCATTCGATCTCTTCGCGTGACGCGCCGAACGCCGCATTGGCCCCCTCGATCTGCGACGGATGGATCAGGCTCTTGCCGTTGAAGCCGTACAACCGTCCTTGCGCGCACTCGGCGGCGAACCCCGCCTCGTCCTTGATCCGGTTGAACACCCCGTCGATGGCCGCCAGACCGTTGGCCCGCGCATGGGCCACGACCGCCGCCAGCCAGAGCTTCAACGGCTCCCGATCCGCCGAGGCGCCGGTCCTCAAATCCTTGGCCAGATCGTTGACGCCCAGCATCAGCCCGCTCAGCGTTCCGCCGGCCTCGGCGATGTCGCGCAGATCCACCAGAGCGCGCGGCGTCTCGATCATGGCCCACAGCGCGACGCCGGGACGTATCCCGTCCGACAGGGCGTCCACGCTTGCGGCGCTCTCGACCTTGGGCGCAACGATCAGATCAACCGGCGCGTCCCGCAGCGCCGCCAGATCGTCGGCGCCCCAGGGCGTGTCCAGCCCGTTGATCCGCACGCCCAGACGCGGCCCGAACCCGCCCTCGTGCGTCGCCGCAACCGCCGCCGCCCGCGCCTCAAGCTTCATCTCGGGCGCGACCGCGTCTTCGAGGTCCAGCACCGCCACGTCGCAGGCCAGGCTGCGCGCCTTCTCGACGGCGCGCGCGTTGGAGGCGGGCAGGTAGAGGACGCTGCGGGTCCGGCTCATGCTGCAGAAGCCTTGGCGGCGAACACCTTGGCCATCAACCGCTCCAGCGCCTCGGCGTCCACGGCGTCGAAGGCGGCGAACTCCGTCGCATCCACGTCCAGCACCGCGATCAACTCGCCCGCCGCGTCCAGCACCGGCACGACGATCTCGCTGGCCGAGCGGCTGTCGCAGGCGATGTGGCCGGGGAAGGCGTGGACGTCCTCGACCACCTGGGTCTGGCGCGTCTTCGCCGCCGCGCCGCAGACGCCGCGCCCGAAGGGAATGCGCAGGCAGCCGAGGGTCCCCTGATACGGCCCGACCACCAGTTCTCCGGGCTTGGTCTCATCGACGACGTAAAAGCCGGTCCAGAAGAAGGCGGGGAAGGCGTCGGCCAGCATTGAGGCCACGGTGGCCATGCGCGCAATCCGGTTCGGCTCGCCGTCCAGCACCGCCAGAATTTCGGCCTCGACCTCGGCGTAGCGTTCGGCCTTATCGGCGGGGCGGTCGTCGCGGGCGACATAGGACATGGCGGCTCTCCTTCAGGGATCGCCATATAGGCTTCGCCTGCGCGGCACAAAGGACGAAGCAGACTGTCGTCGCGTCGATTCCGGAAGGGACGGGCGGGGCGGGAACCGCCGCTGCGATGAGGTCGCGAGCATCGCCATTCTTCAGGCATTCCCCGGAACGCAATCTGCGCGTGTAGTTGAGCGGGCTTTTTGCCGGTGCCTGATCGTGACTGCGACGTTCTGCCGCGCGGCCTTGCCTTCCGGCTAGGGAGCGGCTGGGCCGCCTGGTGATCTCTCGTGTGGTAACACCGGTTTGTGACTTGATTTTACCCGTTATGGTTGTGACCCTTCGTCCGGGAGATTGGCTCCCCGGGAGGGTACTCATGTCCATCAAGGTCCTAAGCACCGCACTGGCGGCCTTGGCGATGAACGTCATGACGACGGGCGCGGTTTCGGCTCCGCCGGCCGCCGCGATGCAATCAGGGGAAGGCTATTATTGTGAAGGTGGTCGCCACGATGAGTGCTGGCCAATCGCCTATTCATACGAAGTCTACTCTGACGAGAGCATGACCACCCTGATCGGTAGCGGATCCGATAGCTGCAACGGAGGTCCGTTTGTCACTTCGCCGTGGCTTCCGGCGGGCTACGTGGTCAAGACGCCGATTTTCGTCTGCGCAGGCTTCGGGCCCTATCTGCCGCCCGGTTGGTGACCCCTTCAGGACCAAGGTGTTGAGGCCCGCTTCGCGCAGGGCGTCAAATCAAGGAAGTGACGGCCTGGCTGGAGATCGCCTTCGGCTGGGCCGTTCGCCGTCCGCATGCCCAGGCTCGGACTATAAAGGCTAAGCCTTAGAGGTCGGACGGGAACTGCGCCCGGGGCAGGCGGGGGCGCTATGGCTGTCCTGACGCCGCCGACGAAGAGGTGAATAGATGAAACGCACGATCCTTGTCGCGGGCGCCCCGACGGGCCGCAAGGTCGAGGGCGTCGGCTGCGCCGGCATGTTGTTCAAGGGCGGGACCATCCGCA
>DAIOID010000228.1:0-2800 GCA_036744355.1 Brevundimonas sp. | reverse complement strand
CTTCCAGACGATAGGTCAGGTTGCCGTCCGACAGTTGCGACAGGCCCTCGCCGACGGAGGCGACGACGAAGCGTTGTTCTTCCTCGGCGGCCCGGCGGATGGCGTCGTTGCGCTGGCGCTCTGCCTCGGCGGCGATGCGGCTCTGTTCCTGCTCGGCCCTCAGGCGCTCGGTATCGGCCAGTTGGTGGCGGAAGCCTTCCAGGGCGCGGGCGATGCCGCCGACCTCGTCGGCGCTTTCGGTGCCGCGCACCGGCTCTTCATAGCGGCCGGCGTTCAGCGCCTTGACCGAGGCCGTCAGCCGCGCCAGCGGCTGGCGCACCACCTTGTCGGTGACGAAGAAGAGGCTGGCCAGAACCAGGGCCAGGATGATTAGGCCGCCCACCATCATGGCGACAGCCAGACGGTCGGACGGGCCGTTGATGGCCTTGGTGGGGATGTCGGTGACCAGAGCCCAGGTGGCGTTCAGACCGGGCAGGGGGGCGGGGCTGACGCGGCGCTCGATGCGTTCGCCGGTCAGGCTGCGCATGCCGCTCAGCAGGGTCGCCTCGTTGCGGCTCAGTACGGCGCGCACGGCGTCGGCCTGATCCTCGGCGTAGGGCTTGGTGCGCAGGGCGGCGTTGGGGTGCGACACCCAGGCGCCCGAGCTGGACAGCAGCATGACCTGGCCCGAGCCGAGCGGCTTCATCTTGCCCAGCAGGGTCGACAGATCGTCCAGCGCCAGGTCCAGACCGGCCACGCCGATCACCTTGCCGCCCGAGACGACCGGATAGGCCACCGAGGTCATCAGCACCGACTTGCCGCCGACGTCATAGGCGTAGGGCTCGACGATGGCCGGCTTGCCGCTGTTGAAGGGCTGGGTGAAGTATGGCTGCTCGTAGTCGTTGCCGGCGTTCAGCGGCTGCATGGTGATCACGCCGCCGTCGTTGACCCAGTAGGGCAGGAAGTTGCCGGCCGCATTCGACCCCAGATCGACCCGACCCGCCAGACCCGCGTCGCGCCCATCGAACGCATTGGGCGCGGCGATGAACCAGCTGCCCATGACCAGGGGGGTGGCCGTGGCGCCGGGCTTCAGCATGGCCATGACGGCGGCGCGGTCGCGCAGGCCGGATTCATGCGCCTTGCCGATCATCTCGGCCATCGATCGGGCGGTGGAAGAGGCTTCGCCGATCTTGCCGCTGACATTGGCCACGGCGCCGTCGCTCAGGGCCTGGGCGTAGTCATGCGACAGGCCACGCGCCACGGTTCGCGTGTTGTGCGAGACGGCGAAGGCCGCGCAAAGCAGCAGCACGCCCGTCACCGCGCCGCCCGCCATCAGCATTTTGCCGGCGACTGTCAGATTCTTGAAAGCAAGCATGGTCTCTCCCCGATCGTCACCGGCTTAGCGGCGAGAGGATTAAGGAGACGCTATCGCGAGTAGGGTTCAGCGATCGCTGTCGGCGTTATTTTTTCCAGATGGGCGTCTTGTCGCCGGGCAGACCCAGGCTGTCCCAGATGGCGTTGACCCGCTCGACCACGGCCTCGTCCATGCGGATCTCCTCGCCCCATTCGCGCTTGGTCTCGGGCTCCCACTTGTCGGTGGCGTCCAGACCGATCTTGGAGCCCAGACCGCTCTCGGGGCTGGCGAAGTCCAGATAGTCGATGGGGGTGTTCTCGATGACGGTGATGTCGCGCGCCGGGTCCATCTTGGTCGAGACGGCCCACATGACGTCCTTCCAGTCGCGGGCGTTGATGTCGTCGTCCACGACGATGATCCATTTGGTGTACATGAACTGGCGCAGATAGCTCCAGCAGCCCATCATCACGCGCTTGGCGTGGCCCGGATAGGCCTTCTTCATCGACACCACGGCGATGCGATAGCTGCATCCCTCGGGCGGCAGCCAGAAGTCGGTGATCTCGGGGAACTGCTGGCGGATCAGGGGGATGAAGACCTCGTTCAGCGCCTCGCCCAGCACGCTCGGCTCATCCGGCGGGCGGCCGGTGAAGGTGGTCAGATAGATGGGGGCTTTGCGCATGGTGATGGCGCTGACCTGGAAGACCGGGAATTTCTCGACCGAATTGTAGTAGCCGGTGTGGTCGCCGTAGGGGCCTTCGTCCTCGAACTCGTCCAGCAGGACGTGGCCTTCCAGCACGATCTCGGCGTTGGCCGGCACCATCAGCGGCACGGTCTTGCACGGAACCAGCTCGGCCTTGGACCCGCGCATCAGCCCCGCGAACTGATACTCCGACAGGGTGTCCGGCACCGGGGTCACGGCGGCCAGGATGGTCCCCGGATCGGCCCCCAGAACGACGGCGCAGGGCAGGGGCTCGCGTTTGCCCGCCTTCTTGTGTCGGGCGTAGTGCTGGGCGCCGCCGCGATGGGCCAGCCAGCGCATGATGGCCTTGTCCTTGCCCAACACCTGCATCCGGTAGATGCCCAGGTTGAAGTCGTCCTCGCGGTCGTCTGACGGCCCCTTGGTCACAACCAGACCCCAGGTGATCAGCGGCGCGGGCTCGCCCGGCCAGCAGCCCTGGATGGGCAGGCTGTTCAGGTCGATCTGGTCGCCCTTCAGCACCACCTCCTGCACCGGAGCCTTCTTCACCGTCTTGGGCCGCATCGACATGACGGTCTGGGCCAGGGGCAGCATCTCCATGGCGTCGCCAAAGCCGCGCGGCGGCGTCGGGTTGCGCAGGAAAGCCAGCAGTTCGCCGACCTCGCGCAGCTCGCCCGCCGTGGTGCGTTGCTTGCCCTCCAGCGTCACGCCCATGGCGACGCGCTTAACCGTGCCGAACAGGTTGGCCAGGCAGGGAATGGGGCTGATCG
>DAIOID010000227.1:0-2871 GCA_036744355.1 Brevundimonas sp. | reverse complement strand
GTCATCATGATCCCGCTGGGCTGGTGGCTGGCGCACCGGATCGGCGTCGACGGTCTGGTCTGGTCGGTCATCGTGGCCAGCCTCATCTCGGGCGCCTTGCTGACCGGGCGCTTCGTGCGGATCGCCAGGCGGCTTTGAGAAGTGGCGAGTGGCGAGTATCGAGTGGCGAGCGAAACGCATTAATGCGCCGTTCGGTGTTGCGATAGGTCGCCACACTCGCCACTAACCACTCGTCACTCGCCACTGTTCGGAAAATCATGGCCCGCATCCTCATCACCTCGGCGCTGCCCTACATCAACGGCATCAAGCACCTTGGGAATCTGGCCGGGTCCATGTTGCCCGCCGACGTCTGGGCGCGGTTCATGCGCGGGCGCGGCCACGAGGTCCTCTATGTCTGCGCCACCGACGAGCACGGCACCCCGGCCGAGCTGGCCGCCGCCGCCGCCGGCCAGGACGTCCGCACCTATTGCGACGAACAGCATCAGGTCCAGAAGAAGGCCGGCGAGGCCTTCAGCCTGTCGTTCGACGTCTTCGGCCGCAGCTCCAACGAACCGAACACCCGCCTGACGCAGCACTTCGCCAAGGTGCTGGAGGAACGCGGCCTGATCGAGGAGCGCGTGGACCGGATGATCTATTCGATCGACGACGCCCGCTTCCTGCCCGACCGCTATGTCGAAGGGACCTGCCCGCACTGCGCCTATGAAAAGGCGCGCGGCGACCAGTGCGACAACTGCGGCCGCCTGCTGGACCCGACCGATCTGATCAATCCCTATTCGGCCGTTTCGGGCAGCCGCAATCTGGAGGTCCGCGATACGCGTCACCTCTATCTGCTGCAGACCAAGGTGGCCGACGAGGTGCGCGGCTGGGTCGACGCCCGTTCCGAGGGCTGGCAGCCGCTGGCCCGCTCCATCGCCTACAAGCATCTGGACGAAGGCCTGATCGACCGCGGCATCACCCGCGACCTGAAATGGGGCGTGCCAGTCGTCGGTCCTGACGGCGGCCCGCGTCCGGGCATGGAGGGCAAGGTCTTCTACGTCTGGTTCGACGCCCCCATCGAATACATCGGCGCGACCGAGGAGTGGGCGGAAGCCACCGGCGGCGACTGGCGCTCTTGGTGGCGTCTGGACGAGGGCGCGGACGATGTCCGCTACGTCCAGTTCATGGGCAAGGACAATGTGGCTTTCCACACTGTCAGCTTCCCCGCCACCATCCTGGGCTCGGGCGAGCCGTGGAAGACGGTCGATCAGCTGAAGGCCTTCAACTGGCTGAACTGGTACGGCGGCAAGTTCTCGACCAGCATGGGCCGGGGCGTCTTCATGGATCAGGCGCTGGAGCTGCTGCCCGCCGACTACTGGCGCTGGCACCTGACGGCCTATGGCCCGGAACACTCCGACGCCGCCTTCACCTGGGAGCAGTTCCAGGCGACGACGAACAAGGACCTGGCCGACGTGCTGGGCAACTTCGTCAACCGCATCGTCAAGTTCACGGAATCCAAGTTCGACGGCGTCGTGCCCGAGGGCGGCGAGGCCGGCCCGCTGGAGGTCAAGCTGGCCGCCGACATCAAGGCCGGTCTGGAGAGCCTGACCGCCGAGTTCGAGGCCATGGAGTTCCGCAAGGCGGCCCAGGCCGCGCGCGCCCTCTGGGTGCTGGGCAACGAATACCTGCAGGAAGCCGCCCCCTGGACGGCGCTGAAGACCGACCGCGACCGCGCCGCCGTGGTGGTCCGCACCGGCCTGTCGCTGGTCGCCCTGTTCGCGCGCATCACCGTG
This sequence comes from Brevundimonas sp., assembly GCA_036744355.1. Lineage (GTDB taxonomy): Bacteria > Pseudomonadota > Alphaproteobacteria > Caulobacterales > Caulobacteraceae > Brevundimonas. Next base: position 1,102 of record DAIOID010000227.1, on the reverse strand, counting down.
CCCTTCATGCCCGGCAGCGCCGAGCGCATCGGCGCCACGGTCGGCGCGACCGACCTGTCGTGGCCGAACGCCGACGCCGACCTGCTGAACCTGGTTCCCGCCGGTCAGACGGTCGCCGCGCCCGCCGTCCTGTTCGCCAAGATCGAGGACGCTCAGGTAGCCGAATGGACCGAACGCTTCGGCGGCGCTGAGGGGTGAGAGGCGGGGCGCACAGTCCGGCGCTGGTCGAGCTGTCGGCGAATCAGCGGTCGGCCGTACGCGACCGGCTGGCGGCGACCGGCCGCGCCCAGGTGCTCGACATCCTGACGCCTGCCTCCGCCCGGGCTCTACATTCCGCCGCCTGCCAAGCGGACTACAACGTCGTGACCCGGCGCGGCAGCGGGCATGTGGACCTGCCGGGCGCCTGGCTTTCGTCATTGCAGCCTGAACAGAAGCAGGCCCTGGGGCAGGCGATCCAGTCGGCCGCCACGGACAGCTTCCAGTACCTGTATGACAACCATCCGGTGTTCGATCTGGTCCAGGCGGGGCAGGCGGCGCCGATATGGGCGGACTTGCTGGCCTTTTTGAACGGCGAAGCCTTTCTGGGCCTTATGCGCGATCTGACGGGAGAGTCGCGCATTGCTCTCGCCGACGCCCAATTGACGCGCTATCGGGCGGGGCATTTTCTCACCGAGCATGACGACCACGCCGAGGGAAAGAACCGTTACTTCGCCTATGTGCTAAACCTGACGCCAGACTGGCGGATCGACTGGGGCGGATTGCTGGCCTTCCACGGTGCGGACGGCAATGTGATGGAGGCGTTCACGCCCCGCTTCAATGCGCTGAACCTGTTGCGCGTCCCGGCGCCCCACTCGGTCACCCAGGTGGCCCTGTCAGCCGGGGCGGATCGGATTTCGGTCACAGGGTGGCTGCGCGGACGAGAGGAATGATAGCGGCAGATCGGGGCGAGGCCCCCGCCATAGCAAAGAGAAAAGGCCCGGATTGCTCCGGGCTTTTTTTATTTTCGATCAGTGGGCGGGTGCGGCCGCAGCCCGAGGCCGCTGCTCGCGCCCGCCGGGCAGGGCGGCAGGGGTGGCGTGCTTGCTGCCCGCGCTGGCGTGCT
>DAIOID010000226.1:0-2918 GCA_036744355.1 Brevundimonas sp. | reverse complement strand
CCCTCCATCTCCTGATAGGCGATCTGGAACATGGCGATGTCGGCGAAGGTCATCAGGCAGCCGCCGTGCATCCGGCCGCCGAAATTCATGTGCTTCTGCTCGGCGCGGAAGGCGCAGCGCATCGACCCGTCGGGGTCGGGCTTGCGGTAGAAGGGGCCGACGGTAGAGTCGAAGGTGGTGTTGGAGATTTCATAGGTCGTCCAGCCGGCGAACTCGCCTTCGGTGACTGTGATTTTCTCAACCATGTCGGTTTCGCCTTCTTTCCGGTCCTGCAGTGCAGCATATAGGCGCAATGAGCGATCCAATCGAAGCGGCCATTTTCGAAAAACTGGCCAAGGCCGACCCCAAGAACGTCGGCGGCAAGAGCATTGAACCCTCGGACGTGGCCAAGGCGCTGCAGCCCGAGCAGTGGCAGCGCATGCTGCCCAAGGTCCGGGCCACGGCCCTGGGCCTGATGCGTCAGGGCAAGCTGACCATCACCAAGAAGGGCAAGGCGGTCGATCCGAACGCCTTCAAGGGCGTGATCCGTCTGCGTCTGCCGACCGAGGCCGAGACGGCCGCGGCCCTGGCGGCCCTGCCGCCGGTCGAAAAATCGGATGACGATTTCGACTGAACCGGAAACCGGTCTGGAGGATCTCCTGACCGACATTCGCGCCTGCCGGGCGTGCCTGGGGCAGTTGCCTCACACGCCGCGCCCGGTGGTCATGGTCACGCCCGAAACGCGCCTGCTGATCTGCGGCCAGGCGCCGGGGCGACGGGTGCATGAGAGCGGTCTGCCCTTCACAGACCCGTCCGGCGTTCGTCTGCGCGACTGGATGGGCGTGGACGAGGCGATCTTCTACGGCGACCCGCGTCTGGGCGTCGCCGCCCAGGCCTTCTGTTTTCCCGGCACGGACCCCAAGGGCGGAGACTATCCCCCGCCGCGCCGCTGCGCCGAACTGTGGCGGCCCCGCCTGCTGGCGGAGTTGCCGAAGGTAGAGCTGACCCTGCTGGTCGGCGGCTATGCCCAGGCTTGGGCCCTGGGCGACCGGGCCAAGGCCAACATGACCGAAACCGTCTGCGCCTGGCGCGACTACGCCCCGGCCATCCTGCCTCTGCCGCACCCGTCCTGGCGCAATACCGCCTGGCTGAAGAAAAATCCGTGGTTCGAGGCCGAGGTTCTGCCCTACCTTCGTCAGAGGACAGCGGAGATACTGGCGTGATGCGACGCTTTATGGCCCTTCTCCCCTCGTGGGAGAAGGTGGGCGCCGGAGGCGCTCGGATGAGGGGGCTTTATCTGCTCGTAAAGCGGCTGACTGTGTGGATGCGGCTGGCCGCCCCCTCATCCGTCTCGCTGCGCGAGCCACCTTCTCCCACGAGGGGAGAAGGACGACTGATCGCCGCCCTATTTCTTTCCCTCGCCCTGTCCGCCTGCGCCACGCCACATCTGCAAGGCCCCCAGACTCCGCCCGACGGCTTCACCGGTCCGCGCATCGAGGCCGGCGCGCTGGGTCGCGGCGCCTTCGTGGTTCAGGACGGCGCGCGGCTGCCTTATCTGCGCTGGAGTCCGCAGGACCAGCAGCCCTGGGCCGTCATCGTCGCCCTGCACGGCTTCAACGACCACTACGCCTCCTTCCGGCTGGCCGGGCCGTGGTGGGCCACGCGCGGCATCGAGACCTGGGCCTATGATCAGCGAGGCTTTGGCCTGGCGCCGCATCGCGGCGAGTTTGCGACCGAAAGCCTGACCAGCGCCGACCTGCGCACCATCGTCGCCCTGGTCCGGGCCGAGCGGCCGAATGCGATTATCGTGGTGGCGGGCGAAAGCATGGGCGGCTCCTCGACCATCGCCGCCTTCGGAGGCGAGGCGCCGCCAGACGCGGATCGCGTGGTCCTGCTGGCCCCGGGCGTCTGGGGTTGGTCAAGCCAGAGCCCGTTCAACCGCGCCGGCCTCTGGGCCGCCGCCCGGCTGATGGGGGGCAAGACGGTCGAGCCGCCGGCCTTCGCCGTTCGCAACATTCGCGCATCGGACAATACGCTGGAGCTGATCCGCAACGGTCGCGATCCGCAGAGCATCCTCTCTACCAGGTTCGATTCCATGCACGGCCTGGTCGATCTGATGGAGGCGGCCTCCCTGCGTCTCGGCGCGGTCGAAAAGCCGACCCTGCTGCTCTACGGCGCCCACGACCAGATCGTCCGCAAGGGGCCGATGCGGCTGGCGCTGGAGCGGGCGGGCGACCGGCCCAACCTGCGCACGGCCTATTACCCGAACGGCTGGCACATTCTGAACCGCGACCTGCAGGGCGAGGTCGTCTATCGCGACGTCGAGGCCTGGTTGCGCGACGCCGCCGCGCCCCTGCCGTCCGGGGCCGGGCCGGTGCTGCCTGCGCTGAGAGCCGACCTGAAAGCGCGCTGACCCTTTTCCTGACGCGAAACCGTCATGCTTGCCGTTTAGGCGGGCGCGGCGTATCTCCACGCGCATAAAAAATACCCCAGGAAAGGCCTGTCATGGGCAAGACGCTGTTTGATTCCCCCTCTTTCGCGAACCATGAAGGCGTCCACGCCTTCCATGACGAGAAAACCGGCCTGAAGGCCATCGTCGCGGTTCACTCCACCGCGCGCGGCCCCGCCGTCGGCGGCACCCGCATGTGGAACTACGCGACCGCCGCCGAAGCTCTGGAAGACGTGCTGCGCCTGTCCAAGGGCATGAGCTACAAGAACGCGGTCGCCGATCTCGAAATGGGCGGCGGCAAGTCGGTCATCATCGGCGACAGCCGCACCCAGAAGTCGCCGGAGCTGTTCCGCGCCTTCGGTCGCTTCCTGAGCGGCCTGGGCGGCAACTACTACGCCGCCGAAGACGTCGGCACCTCGGTCGAGGACATCGCCGAAGCGCGCAAGGTCACCGAATACGTCCTGGGCCTGAAGGACGGCCCGGAAGCCTC
>DAIOID010000225.1:0-2937 GCA_036744355.1 Brevundimonas sp. | reverse complement strand
ACGCCGCCGACCAGGGCCACATTGGCGGGGGCGGCGATCAGGGCGTCGGCCAGACGCGGCGCGTCGGCGGGCGGGTTCTGGCCGTCGCCGTCCAGGGTGACCACAATGGGCGCGCGCGCCGCCAGGACGCCGGTGCGCACCGCCCGGCTCTGGCCCGCATTGGTTGAATGCGACAGCACCCGCAAGGTCGGCAGCTCCGCCATCGCCGCCTGCAGCTCGGCCAGGGTCGTGTCCCGGCTGGCGTCGTTGACGAAGATCATCTCATAGGACCGCCCGGCGAAGGCCTCGGCGATCTCGCGCGCCAGGGGCACGGCGGCGCCGGATTCGTCGTGCACCGGCACGACGACGGAAATATCAGGAGTAGAAGCAGGGCTGTCGGTCATTTGTCGCTCTGTAGCGCATCGGCGTGGCCGAGGAAAACGGGCGCCGCGCCACGGATGCAAAGCTGAAGCTTCCGGGGGGCGTCGTCGGCGTGATACGACAGCGCCATGAACCGCCCGAACCTGGATCACCTCATCGCCGGCTGGCGCGGCCCCGTTCTGGCGGCCCTGCTGACCCTGATCGCCGGTCTGCCCAGCCTGATGCTGCTGCCGCCGCTGGACCGCGACGAGAGCCGCTTCGCCCAGGCGACCGCGCAGATGCTGGAAAGCGGCGACTATGTCGACATCCGCTTCCAGGACGAACCGCGCTGGAAGAAGCCGGTCGGCATCTACTGGATGCAGGCCGCGGCCGTGGCCCTGACCTCGGATGTCGAGGACCGCAACATCCAGCCCTATCGTCTGCCGTCGCTGTTCGGGGCCATGCTGGCCGCCTGGGCCGTGGCCTGGGCGGGCGCGGCCCTGTTCGGCAACCGGGCGGGCTTCTTGGCCGGCGCCATGCTGGGCGCCACCTTCCTGCTGTCGTCAGAGGCGGGCATCGCCAAGACCGACGCCATGCTGTGCGGCCTGACCACCCTGTCGATGGCGGCGCTGGCGCGGATCTATATGGCGACGCGGGCCAATGAGAAGCCAGTGCGTTGGCACAAGCTGCTGTTCTGGCTGGGCATCGGCCTGTCGATCCTGATCAAGGGACCGATCGGCCTGCTGGTCGTGGCCCTGTCGATCATCGCCCTGTCGGTCTGGGACCGGAACATCAGATGGCTGGGCAAGCTGGGCTGGGGCTGGGGTCTGCCGCTCGTGGCCCTGCTGGTCGGCCCCTGGGCCATCGCCATCACCATCGCCACCGACGGCGGCTTCTGGCGTGAAGCCATCGGCGGCGACCTGGCCCCCAAGCTGGCCGGCGCCCACGAAAGCCACGGCGGCTTCATCGGCATGTACGCCCTGCTGTCGCCCCTGCTGCTCTTCCCCGTCACCCTGATGCTGCCCGCCGCCCTGTCAACGGGCTGGCGCCGCCGCGCCGAGCCGGCCATCCGCTTCGCCGTCTGCTGGCTGGTCCCGGCCTGGCTGATGTTCGAGATCGCCCCGACCAAGCTGTGGCACTACACCCTGCCCACCTTCGGCGCGATCGCGCTTCTGGCCGCCGCCGCCCTGACCCAGCCCATCGGCAAGGCGTCGCGCGTAACCGGCGCCCTACTGGGCCTGTTCGCCGCCGTCGTCATCTGCCTGATCACCGTCTATGGCCTGACCGAGTTCGGTCGCTCGACGGCCCAGACCTGGGCCACCGTGACCATCGTCTTCGCCGTCATGGCGGCGGCGGTCGGCGGCTTCCTGCTGGTCAACCGGGCGGCGATCACCGGGGTGCTGGCGGCCATCGCGTGCGGCGTCATCGCCCATGCCGGTCTGGCCGGGACCATCCGCCAGCTGCGCCCCCTGTCCATCGCCCCGCGTCTGGTGAAAACGCTGGAATCGGCCGAGCTGAGCCCCGCCCAGGGCCGCTATCCCGGGCCGGTGGCCATCACCGGCTTCCATGAGCCCAGCTTCGTCTTCCTGACCGGCCGCGACACCCAGCTGACCGACGGTCCCGGCGCCGCCCGCGCCCTGGCCGAGGGCCGCCCCGCGATCGTCGAGGCCCACGACGACGAGGCCTTCCGCCGTGCCCTGGCTGATCTGGGCGCCGCCGGGCGCGCCGTCGGCGTGGTCAGCGGCCACAACTATTCCTCGGGCGACGACGTGCGCCTGACCGTCTATGCGCCCGCGGGCGCCGGCCAGCGGAGCGCGCGCTGATGGGTCGCTTCATCCAGATCGTCGAGGTCGGGCCGCGCGACGGCCTGCAGAACGAAAAGGCGGTGCTGAGCCCCGCCGTCCGCGCGGACTTCGTGCAGCGCCTCGAAGCGGCGGGGGCCCAGCGCATCGAAGCCGTCAGCTTCGTTCATCCCAAATATGTGCCGCAGATGGCGGGCGCCGAAGAGGTCATGGCCGCCCTGCCCCCCTCTGCGGGTCACAGCCGCATCGGCCTGGTCCTGAACGGCAAGGGCTATGACCGCGCACTGGGCACGGCAGTGGACGAGGTCAATGTCGCCATGTCCGCCACCGACGGTTTCGGTCTGAAGAACCAGGGGCTGAACGTCGACCAACAGGTGCAGATGCTGGCCGACATCATGGCGGGCCGTCGCAACGCGAAAGGCGCGCCGGGCGCGACGCCCAAGTTGACCGCCACCCTGTCCTGCGTCTGGGGCTGCCCCTTCGACGGCGAGGTCTCGGTCGAACAGGTCAGCGATCTGGTCGCCCGCATCGCGGCGCTGGGCGTCGAGGAGATCGCCCTGGCCGACACCATCGGCGTCGGCGACCCGTGGAGCGTCACCAAAAAGGTCGAGGCCGCCCGCAAGGCCGCCCCCGACGCTGCCTTGCGCCTGCATTTCCACGACACCCGCAACACCGGCCTGGCCAACGCCTATGCCGGGGTCGAAGCCGGGATCGACATCCTCGACGCCTCGGTCGGCGGAATCGGCGGCTGCCCCTTCGCCCCGGGCGCGACCGGCAACATCGCCACCGAGGACCT
>DAIOID010000224.1:0-2940 GCA_036744355.1 Brevundimonas sp. | reverse complement strand
ACCAGCCGCGCGCCGGTCGCCGTCACCGTGTCGCGCCAGTAGGCGGCGACGGCCTCGGGGCCTTGCCGGGACAGGTTGCCCACGCCCAGCATGACGACGTCGGCGCGCACGCTGTGGAAGGCGTCGCCCGGGTGGCCCGCGCTGGGCACGATGAGGATGCGGCACGTCCCATGCTCGATCAGGAAGGAATGGGCGCCGCCTTCGGGATAGGCGCGGGCGCGGGCCGGGATGCGGAAATCCGCCGCCGTGGCGCCCGCCGCGACGTCGCCGGGCGAGTGGGGCGTGCGGAAGGGCGTGACCTGAAACGCGCCGACGGTCGAGGGCTGCCCTGACGTCAGGCGCTGCACCGGGGCTGTGACGCCCTCGGCTGCGGCGATGGCCGCCATCGTGTCGCTGCCGTGCAGGGCCGCGCCGTAGGCCTTGGCCAGACTGGCCGAGTCCAGAGCATGGTCGAAATGGGTGTGGGCGACATAGAGGGCCGAGATGCGGCGGATGTCGGCCTGCTTCAGATGCCGGGCGATGGCGGACTGATCCGGGCGCAGGGGCTGGGTCAGCAGGGCGACGACGCCGGGGCGGCTGAGGTAGCCGTCGATCATGACGACGTCGCGTCCGTCGTTGAAGGTCAGGGTCGAGGTTCCGAGGAAGCGGACAGTCAGTTGGCCCGGTTTGGCGGGCTCGGCGCGCGCGGCCAGCGCCGGATAGGATTCAGCCGAGGGGCGCAGGGTGAAGGCGGCGACCAGCCCTGCAAGCGCCAGCCCCCCAAAGGCAAGCGCGGCGCGGCCCAATCGCCGTTTTGGTGATCCCCGCGGCATACGTCGCCCTCCGTTTGGAGAGCGACGATACGCGTCATGCGGCGAGGGGCAAGGCGAAGCTTACGGCTTCATCGACCCTGTTTCGATGAACCGCTGGTGCCAGGACAGGGCTTCGGTCAGCAGGTGCGGCGATTGCAGGCCGTAGGAGCCCTTCAGCGCGCGGGCGTAGTAGTCGCTCAGCGCGTCACGATAGTCGGGGTGGGCGCAGTTGGCGATGATGACCTGGGCGCGCTGCTTGGGCGACAGGCCGCGCAGGTCCGCCAGGCCCTGTTCGGTGACGATGACCTGCACGTCCTGGGTGATGTGGTCCACGTGGCTGGCCATGGGGACGATCGCCGAGATCTTGCCGCCCTTGGCCGTAGAGGGCGTGACGAAGCAGGAGATGTAGGCGTTGCGCGCGAAGTCGCCCGAGCCGCCGATGCCGTTCTGGATGCGCGAACCCATGACGTGGGTCGAGTTGACGTTGCCGTAGATGTCGGCCTCGATCAGTCCGTTCATGGCGATGCAGCCCAGACGGCGGATGATCTCCGGGTGGTTCGAGATTTCCTGCGGGCGCAGGATGATCTTGCCGCGGAACTGCTCCATGCGGCTGTTCAGGTCGGCGGCGGCCTCGGGGCTGAGCGAGAAGGCGGTGGCCGAGGCGACGGTCAGCTTGCCGCTGTCGAGCAGGTCCAGCATCCCGTCCTGCAGCACCTCGGTATAGGCGGTCAGTTGCTCGAAGGGGCTTTCGGCCAGTCCCGCCAGCACGGCGTTGGCGACATTGCCCACGCCCGATTGCAGCGGCAGCAGATGGGCGGGAAGGCGACCCAGCTTCACCTCGTGCTGCAGGAACTCGATCAGGTGCCCGGCGATGGCCGTGGCGCTGGCGTCCGGCGCGGCGAAGGGCAGGTTGCGGTCGGGGCTGTCGGTCTCGACGATGGCGGCGATCTTGGACGGGTCGACACGGAAGACGGTCTCGCCGGTCAGGTCCGTCGGCTTGGTCAGCGGGATCGGCACGCGGGCCGGCGGCAGGGCCGTGCCGTAGTAGATGTCGTGCATCCCCTCCAGCGCCGCATTCTGCCAACTGTTGACCTCGAGGATGATGCGGTCGGCACGGTCCAGCCAGGTCTTGTTGTTGCCGATCGACGACGAGGGGATCAGCGAGCCGTCCTCGCGGATGCCCGAGACCTCGACCACCGCCGTCTCCAGCGGGCCGAGGAAGCCCTGCCAGGCGACGGGAGCGACCTGAGACAGGTGCATGTCGAGGTATTCCATCTCGCCCTTGTTGATCTTCTCGCGGGCGATGGGGTCGGAGTTATAGGGCAGGCGGAACTCGATGCCGTCAGCTTTTGCGAGCGCGCCGTCCAGCTCGGGCCCGGTCGAGGCGCCGGTCCAGACCTTCAGCTTGAAGGGATTGCCCGCCGCGTGCTCGGCCTCGATCCGCTCGGCCAGGGCCATGGGCACGACCTTGGGATAGCCCGAGCCGGTGAAGCCGCTCATGCCCACGGTCGAGTTGGCCGGGATCAGGGCGGCGGCGTCCTGGGCGGACATGATCTTCGACTGCAGGGCGGCGTTGCGGACGCGGGACATCGGAAACCTGACGACTGGAGCCGGGTAGGGCTCGGGGAACGGAGCGGACATAGGCGCCGCATCACCCTGATTCCAATACGGCTTTGGTCGTAACAGTCCGTGATCACAAAGGCGTCAGCCGCCCGGTTTCCACTCCTCGGCGGGGTTGGTGTTGACCATCCACGGGATGCCGAACCTGTCGGTCAGAGTGCCGAAGCCGGGCGACCAGAAGGTTTCGGCGAAGGGCATGGACACCTTGCCGCCTTCGGACAGGGCGTTGAAGACCTGCCGCGCCTTGGCGAGGTCGTCTGTGTGATAGGAGACGTCGAAACCGTTCTTGGGCTTGTCGATATTGGGCGCGAACTCAGGCGGCATGTCGGCACCCATGATGGCCTGATCCCCGATCTCCAGCCAGCCGTGCATAAGCCAGTCCTTGTATTTGGGATCGACAGGCATGTCGGGCGGGCCGTCGCCGAAGGGGAAGGCGGCGGTGACCTTGCCGCCCAGCACGCGGGCGTAGAACTCCAGCGCTTCGCGGCACTGGCCCTGAAAGCTGAGGCTGGTGACGATCTTCATGAGA
>DAIOID010000223.1:0-2945 GCA_036744355.1 Brevundimonas sp. | reverse complement strand
GGCGCGACAGCTCGACCGGCGCGGTCAGCATGACGCGGATCATGGCGGCGTGGTCCGCAGGATCGGTGGCGAGAAAGCCCGTGGTGCGGCTGAAGCCCGCATTGTTGATCAGGCCATCGGCCTTGAGGCCTCGCGCCGCGATCGCCTCGACCAGAGCGGCGGGCGCGCCCGGTTCGGCCAGATCGGCGACGAGAATGCTGGGGCTCACGCCGTGCCGCACCGTCAGGTCTTCGGCCAGGGCCTGCAACGGCCCCTCGCGTCGCGCCGTCAGGATCAGGTCGTATCCTCGCGCGGCGCAAACACGGGCAAGCGCCGCGCCGATGCCGGCGCTGGCCCCCGTGATCAGGATGGTGCGGCGATGCTCCCCCAAGCGACGCGTGTCAGGCGGCGACGGGACAGGATGAATGCGGCGCGAAATCGCGCAGCGAGGCCGGGTCGGCCTCGAGCAGGTCGGCGATGGTGATCTTGGACAGGGCCGCGCCCGCGGCCTGATCGGCGGCGGTCAGGGCCTTGGCCACCTGACGGGGAATATGCTCGCCCACCGGACAGCCCTTGGCGCCGGCGGGGGTCGAGCCCAGATGGGCGCAGCCGTTCACGGCCTTCAGCACCTCGTCCAGACAGATGGTCTCGGGCTGGCGCAGCAGCCAGGATCCGCCCGAGGCGCCGGGGCGCGTGGCGATCAGCCCCGCCTTGGCCAGCAGGGCCGTCACCCGGCGGATGACCACCGGATTGGTCGGCACCGAGGCGGCCAGAACGGCGCTTGGCGCGGCGTCGGCGGCCGAATAGGCGCCCTTGTGGGCCAGATAGGCCAGGGCGTGGGCGGCGACGGGGAATCTTTGGCTGTCAGACATCTTGATCAATGCTCCAGACCGGAAGGTAGGGCTTCCGGCGCCGTTTCACAAATCCAACCGCAACAAAAACTGTTTTAATTATCGCCAAGCTTCACGCGCCAGCCTTCCTGGCGAAGCTCCAGGCCGCCTCCGACAGGGGTCCGACCTGGGCCGCCATGGTCCTGGCGTGGGCGCTGGCGGCGGTGCCGTCGCGCACCCGCCCGGCGATGCCCTGACAGATGGCAGCCAGCCGGAACAGGTTGTAGGCGAACAGCCAGTCGAGGTTCTGCGGCGGCGCCGTGCCGGTCTTTGCGGCGTAGCGTTCGACCGTCTCCTCGACCGAGGGAATGCCCAAGGCCTTCAGATCCGCCCCGGCCAGTCCGTTGCGCAAAGACGCCGGAATGACCCAGGCGATCAGCAGATAGGAGAAGTCGGCCATGGGATCGCCCAAGGTCGACAGCTCCCAGTCCAGCACCGCCCGCACGCGCGCCTCGACCGGATCAAGGATCATGTTGTCGAGGCGGAAGTCGCCGTGGACGATCCGCGTCGGCCCCTCGGGCGGCAGGCTGTCGGGCAGGAAGGCGATCAGCCGCTCCATGGCCGGGATGGGCGCGATCTCTGAAGCCCGATACTGCTTGGTCCACCGTCCGACCTGGCGGGCGAAATAGTTGCCCGGCTTACCGTAGTCGCCCAGACCGAGGGCGGCGGGATCAAAGGCGTGCAGCGCCGCCAGCGTATCCGTCTGCGCCTCATAGATGGCGCGGCGCTCGGCGGGAGCCAGACCCGGCAGCTTCAGATCCCAGAAAACCCGCCCCTCGACCTTGTCCATGACATAGAAGATTGAGCCGATGACGTTTTCATCCGTACACAGAGCATAGGGTCGCGCCACCGGAAACCCTTGCGCGTGCAGAGCCGAGATGACGGTGAACTCGCGGTCCACGGCGTGGGCGCTGGCCAGCAGCAGGCCCGGGGGCTTGCGACGCAGCACATAGGTCCGCCCCGGCGTGGTCAGTTCATAGGTGGGGTTCGACTGCCCCCCCTTGAACTGGCGGATCGTCAGCGGCCCGACGTAGCCTTCGACGTTGGCGCTCAGCCAGGCGTCCAGCGCCGCCTCGTCCAGCCGATAGCGTTCATCCACCTCGCGCGTGCCGGAGAAGGCGGATTGCGCATCCAGATGATCGGTCATGGTTCGTCTCCCCCGGCGGCGATGATGGCGGCCTTCACCGCCCCGCGCCAGCCCTTGAGCAGCCGCGCCCGCTCCGCCTCGCCCATGCGCGGGCGCCAGACGGCGGGGGCCTCGGCGGGCGCGGTCCACAGCTCCGACGTCAGGCCGACGCCGAAGGCCGCCAGCCGCGCCGCCCCCATGGCCGTCATCTCCTGGAAGGCGGGGCGTTCGACCTCGACCTCGCAGATGTCGGCGACGAACTGCATGGCGAAGGCGTTGGCCGTGACGCCGCCGTCGACCTTGAGCCGCGTCAGCGGCGGCGCCCCGTCCGTCTTCAGGGCGTCGAGCAGGTCGCGGGTCTGATAGGCCAGGCTTTCCAGCGCCGCGCGGACGAAGTGGGCCGGGCCGCTGTCGCGGGTCAGGCCGATGACCGTGCCGCGCGCCTCCGGCCGCCACCAGGGCGCGCCCAGACCGGTGAAGCCGGGCACCAGATAGACCCCGCCATTGTCCTTCAGCGTCTGGGCCATGGCCTCGGACTGGCGCGAGTCCGAGATGACCTTCAGCCCGTCGCGCAGCCACTGGATCGCCGACCCGGCCGAGAAGATCGACCCCTCCAGCGCATAGGCGACCTGTCCATCAGCGGCGTAGCCCAGCGTCCCCAGCAGTCGCGAGGTCGAGGCCACCGGCGCCTCCCCGACGTCGGCCACCAGAAAGGCCCCGGTGCCATAGGTGATCTTGGCGTCGCCCGCCGCCAGCGCTCCATGCCCGACCAAGGCCGCCTGCTGGTCTCCCGCCGACCCGTGAATGGGCAGAGCCCGCCCGAACAGGCTGGCGTCGCAGTCGCCCAGATGATCGGCGCAGCCCCGGATCTCGGGCAGAGCCTTCATGGGCACATTGAACAGGTCGCAAAGCTCCTCGCGCCATTGCAGAGTCGACAGGTCCATCAGGCT
>DAIOID010000222.1:0-2957 GCA_036744355.1 Brevundimonas sp. | reverse complement strand
GTCGCTGGAACCAGCCTTTTTTGGGCGTATCGCTCATGCTGCGAGCCTTAGCCGAAGCCGGTTCGCAGGTCACTACAAACCGCTAGTCCTTTGGCTTCACCGCGCAACCCTATATTGATCCATCAGCCCTAGGGTTCTGGAGCCCGCATGGCGGGATGAGCGGAAAGATTGATGGCGAAGTCCGAGACGCATCCCTTCCACGCCCCGAGCGCCCACGGCTTCGTGCGCGTCGCCGCTGCGACGCCGGTGGTCCATGTCGCCGACCCGGCCGCCAACGCCGAGGAGCACGCGCGGCTGATCCGTCAGGCGGGCGAGGAGGGCGTGGACCTGCTGGTCTTTCCTGAACTGTCGCTGAGCGCCTACGCCATCGACGACCTGCATATGCAGGCGGCCCTGCTGGAAGAGGTCGAGCGTCAGATCGCGCATCTGGCCGAGGTCGCGGACGAGGCGGGCGTGATCGCCGTGATCGGCGCGCCGCTCCGCAACGGCGACGCCCTGTTCAACTGCGCCGTGGTGCTGGGCGGCGGCGAGGTGCTGGGCGTCGTGCCCAAGACCTATCTGCCCAACTACCGCGAGTACTTTGAGAAGCGCTGGTTCGCCCCGGCCGCCAGCCGGTCCGAGGACGCCATCGTCCTGAACGGTGCGAGCGTCGATTTCGCGCCGGGTCTGGTGTTCGAGGCGACGAACCGTCCGGGCTTCGTCTTCGCCGTCGAGATCTGCGAGGACTTCTGGGCGCCGCAGCCGCCGTCGACGCGGGCGGCGCTCGCCGGGGCGCGCATTCTGTGCAACCTGTCGGCCTCCAACATCGTCATCGGCAAGGCCGACGAGAGGGCCCTGCTGTGCGCCAGCCAGTCCAGCCGCACCCTGTCGGCCTATGTCTTCGCCGCCTCGGGCTGGGGCGAGAGCACCACGGACCTGGCGTGGGACGGTCAGGCGACCATCCACGAACTGGGCGCGCGGCTGGCCGAGGGCGAACGCTTCGCCCTGCATAGCCATCTGACGATGGCCGACGTGGACGTGGACCGCATCGGCCTGGACCGCCTGCGCAACGGCACCTTCGCCGACTGCGCCCGTCTGGAGGGCGAGGCCGCGACTGTGGTCCCGTTCGAGGCGGGGCAGGGGCCGGCCGGCGCCCTGAGCCGGCCACTGGACCGCTTCCCCTTCGTGCCGGACGATGCGGCGCGTCTGGATCAGGACTGCTTCGAGGCCTTCAATATCCAGGTCCAGAGCCTGATGCGGCGGATGACGGCGACGGGGTCCAGGACCCTGGTGATCGGCGTCTCGGGCGGACTGGACTCGACCCAAGCCCTGCTGGTCGCCTGTCGCGCCTTCGACCGGCTGAAGCTGCCGCGCACCGGGATTCTGGCCTTTACGATGCCGGGGTTCGCGACGTCAGAGGGGACGAAATCCAACGCCTGGGCGCTGATGACGGCCCTGGGCGTGACGGGGGCCGAGATCGACATCCGTCCCGCCGCCGGACAGATGCTGCGCGACATCGGCCACGCCTTCGCGGACGGTCAGCCGGTGCACGACATCACCTTCGAGAACGTCCAGGCGGGCCTTCGCACCGACTATCTGTTCCGTCTGGCCAACCAGAACAACGGCTTCGTCCTGGGCACCGGCGACCTGTCGGAACTGGCGCTGGGCTGGTGCACCTATGGCGTCGGCGACCACATGAGCCACTACAACGTCAACGGCGGGGTGGCGAAGACCCTGATCCAGCACCTGATCCGCTGGGTGGCCGAGCGCGGTCTGGTGGGCGAGGCGGCGACGCCCACGCTGCACGCCATCCTGGCCACGGAGATTTCGCCCGAACTGGTGCCGGCGGGCGCCGACGGGGCGATCCAGTCGACGCAAGCGCTCGTCGGTCCCTATGCGCTGAACGACTTCTTCCTGTTCTACATCAGCCGATTCGGCCTGAAGCCGTCCAAGGTCGCCTATCTGGCGCATCAGGCCTGGGGCGACGCGGCGAAAGGAAGCTGGCCGGTCGGTCTGCCGCAGAGCGAGCGCGTCGCCTATGACCTGCCGACCATCAAGGGGTGGCTGAGGAAGTTCCTGATCCGCTTCTTCCAGACCAGCCAGTTCAAGCGCTCGGCGGTGCCGAACGGGCCCAAGGTGGTGACCGGCGGCTCCCTGTCGCCGCGCGGCGACTGGCGGGCGCCGTCGGACAGCAGCGCGCGGGTCTGGCTCGACGAACTCGACAATAACGTTCCGGATTGAGTAGGACCGTCGCCCCGGCTTTCGGCCGGGATGACGAGAAAGAGACGACCATGACCGACGACGTGACCAAGGACTCCAACGGCAATATCCTGGCCGACGGCGACAGCGTGACCCTGATCAAGGACCTGAAGGTCAAGGGCTCGGGCGGGGTGACGCTGAAGCGCGGCACCATGGTCAAGAACATCCGCCTGACCGGCGACCCCGACGAGATCGAGGCCAATGTCGAGAAGGTGCGCGGCCTGGTGCTGCGGACCGAGTTCGTCAAGAAGGCATAATTCTGGGGCCTACCGCGCTTCGCGCTACTTGAGGCCAGCCCTCGTGCTGTCACCCCGGAAGCCCGCAGGGCTGTCCGGGGCCCAGACGGTTGAGATCATCTCAAGACGACCAGAATCGCCCAACCGTCTGGATTCCGGGTTCGGCTGCGCCGCCCCGGAATGACGGAAGAGACTCAGGCCGCGTCGCTCAGGAAGCCCAGGATGGCCGTGCGAGCCTCGGGCTCGTCCAGCATGGGGGCGTGGCCGATGCCGGGAACCTCGACATAGGCCATGGCCGGCGCCGCCTCGCGCATCCGGCCGGCGATGTCGGCGCTGAGCAGGTCCGAGGTTCCGCCGCGCACCAGCAGGGTCGGGCGCCCGGTCGCCAGGGCCGTGAAGGCCGGCCACAGGTCGGGAACCAGGGCCGTGGCCCCCGCCGCCCGGATCGGGACCGAGATGTCGGGATCGTAGTTGAGCACCGGC
>DAIOID010000221.1:0-2967 GCA_036744355.1 Brevundimonas sp. | reverse complement strand
GGCTTTGCCGGTCTGGAGCAGATGCTGGCCCGCGTCGGCGCCGAGCCGTCCGGGGCCTTGGCCCAGCGCTGCATAGACGCCATGGCGACGCATGAGTCCTTCTTCTTTCGCGACACCACGCCCTTCGATCAGTTGCGCGACGTCATCCTGCCCGACCTTCTGGCGGCGCGGGCGCAGAGCCGGTCCCTGCGCATCTGGAGCGCCGCCTGTTCCAGCGGACAGGAACCCTATTCCCTGGCCATGCTGACGATGGAGGAACAGGCAAGGATGCCCGGCTGGCGCATCGAGATCCTGGCCACCGACATGTCCCTGCCCATTCTGGAGCGCGCCCGCACCGGCCTCTACAGCGACTTCGAGGTGAGGCGCGGTCTGAGCGAGGCGCGGCTGGCGCGCTGGTTCACGCGGGCGGGCGATCAATGGCTGCTGTCGCCGCAGGTGCGGTCGATGGTCCGGTTCGCCCCGCATAACCTGCTGGCGGGCACGAGCGGGCTGGGCCGGTTCGACCTGATCTTCTGCCGCAATGTGCTGATCTATTTCGACCGCGAGCATAAGCGCGCCGCGCTCGGCCAGATCGGTCAGGCGCTGGAACCGCACGGCGCCCTGGTGCTGGGCAGCGCGGAGACTGTGGTGGGGCTGGAGAGCGGCTTCGCGCCGGCTGTGGGGCTGAGGGGCGTGTTCAAGCCCAGCTGAACGTCAAAGCCCTCCCCCTCGAGGGGGGAGGGTTGGGTGGGGGTGAAGGCAGGCGTTGCGATCAGGTGACGCCGGAGGCGCCCTCTCGCCTCATGCGCCCACTTGGGCACGTCGCGCCCTCACCCCCATCCCCGCCCCTTCCCCCCTTGAGGGGGAAGGGAGACCGGAATGACTCAGGGGGCGAAGACGGCAGCCCGCCGCCTTCGCCCCCTCTTAGCCTCGTCGCGGCCCGCAGGGGCTCAGGCGGCGGCGAGACGATCCATTTCCGCCGTCAGGGCCTCGGCCTGGCGGGCCAGTTCGCCCGAGGCGTTGAGCAGTTCCGAGGAAGCGTCGCTGGTCTGGACCGCGGCGGCGTTGACCCCGGCGATGCTGGTCGAGACCTGGCGCGTGCCCTCGGCCACCTGGGTCACGTTGGCTGCGATTTCGCGGGTGGCGGCGGACTGTTCCTCGACCGCCCCGGCGATGGCGGAGGCGATGTCGGCCACCTTGCGGATGGTGTCGGTGATGCTGCCGATGGCCCCGACCGAGGTCTGGGTCGCCGCCTGCATGGCCGAGACCTGGGACGAGATTTCGTGCGTCGCCCGCGCCGTCTGGTCCGACAGGCTCTTCACCTCGGACGCCACGACGGCGAAGCCCTTGCCCGCCTCGCCCGCCCGCGCCGCCTCGATGGTGGCGTTCAGGGCCAGCAGCTTGGTCTGGCCGGCGATGTCGTTGATCAGGGTGACGACGTTGCCGATCTTCTGAGCGGCGTCGGCCAGGGTGCGGATGGCCTCGCTGGTGCGATCGGCCTCGGTCACGGCGTGTTGGGAGATGCTGCTGGACTCGGCCACCTGCCGCGCGATCTCGGCGATGGAGGCGGTCAGTTCCTCACCCGCCGAGGACACGGTCTGGACGTTGACCGAGGTGACTTCCGCCGCCGCCGTCACCGACCCGGCCTGACGCGTGGTCTCCTCGGCCGTGCCGGCCATGCCCTCGGCGGTGGCCCGCATCTGCGAGGCCGCCGAGGCGACGATGCCCGAGATCTCCGTCACCCGCGCGGCCACCTGTTTCTGGGCGCTGATGTCCGTGGCGAACTTGACCACCTTGAGCGGCGTCCCGCGCGCGTCGAGGATGGGGTTGTAGCTGGCCTGCAGCCAGACCTCGCGCCCGTCCTTGCCGACCCGGCGGTACTGGCCGGCGTCGTATTCGCCGCGCCCCAGCTTCTCCCAGAAGGCGCGATAGGCGCCGGACTGCACCTCGGCCGGATCGACGAACATGGAATGGTGGCGACCAACGATCTCCTCCAACCGATAGCCGGTGGTGCTCAGGAAGTTGCCGTTGGCGCTCTGGATCGTCCCGTCCAGATTGAACTCGATCACCGCCTGGGCCTTGCTGAGCGCCTCCAGCATCCCGGCGTGCTTGCGTAGTTCGGTGACGTCGTTCCACTCCAGCACATTGCCGACGTAGTCGCCGCTCGCGTCCAGCACCGACATGACCCGCAGCGCGAAGCGCAGGTCCCCGACACTGATCTCGGCGATGTGCGGACGGGCCAGCGGGTGGGCCAGCATGGCGCGCTGGTGGCTTGGGTCCTTGTGGAAGACGTCGATGGAGGTGCCGACCATCCGCTCCAGCGCCACCCCGGGGAAGGCGCGGGCGAAGGCGGCCTCATTGGCCTTCAGCAGGGCGCGGGTGGCGTCGTTCAGGTCGATGATGGTCAGGTCGCGGTCAACCATCATCAGGGCGGCCGAGGTGGAGCGCACCACCGCGCGGGCGAAGGCGTCGGGATCGTCCTCGGGCCCGGCCACGATCAAGTCATCCAGGCGTTCAGCGGCGTTGGCGGCGGCGGCGGTGCGCGACATGGCAGGCTCCTTGGTGGTCCGTTCAGGCCGCGACGGCCGGGGCGGACAGGGTGAAGGTCTGTTCGATGTTGAGGATCAGCAGGGAGGAGTCGTCGTGGCGGTACAAGCCGTCGCACAGAGCCCGCCATTCGGGGGCCAGGGTGACAGGCAAAGGCTCCCTGGCGGCGCGGTCCAGCCACAGGACGTCGCCGACATCCTCGACCTGAAGGGCGTAGAGCTCGCCGCCGCGCTCGACGATGACGCTCATGTGCGGCTGGCCGATCTCGCGCGGCGGCAGGCCCAGACGGCGGCGCATGTCGACGGCGGTGATGATGCGGCCGCGCAGGTTCAGCGACCCGGCCACCTCGAACGGGGCCAGAGGCACGCGGTCAATGCGCACCGGGGCGATCACGTCCTGAACCCGCAGCAGGGGGACGCCGATCATCTGATCGCCGACGCG
>DAIOID010000220.1:0-3016 GCA_036744355.1 Brevundimonas sp. | reverse complement strand
CCGTCGATCAAGGTGGCGTCGAACGCCAAACTGGCCAGCTGGATGGACGAGGACATGGACATCGACGCCTCGCCGGTTCTGACCGGCGTGGCGATGGAGGAGGTGGGCCGCGCCATCTTCGCGCGGATGCTGGCCGTGGCCTCGGGCGAGCCGTCCAAGTCCGAGGCCCTGGGTATCGGCGACAACGAGTTCGTGCCCTGGCAGGTCGGCGCCTATCTCTAGGCGCCGACCCTTAAGGCCCGATGGGCGTCAGCCCTCCAGCGCCTCAATCAGTTCGCCCATGTTGCGGATGAAGACCTGGGTCGAGACGCACTCGACCGGATAGTCGCTATTGTAGGGCGAGGTGTCCCACAGGTCGCCGACGCGGGTGGTCTGATACTCGCCGCCCGTGACCGCCGCCGGGGCCTCGCCGATATAGGGGTTCGAGGTCGTGGTCAGGGGCGAGGGCCAGTAGCCGCGCGCGTTCAGCCCGGCGACCAGTTCGGCGGCGCGGCCCGGCGCGGGCTTGGCCAGGCGGCGCGCGTCGGACGACATGTCCCAGACGTCCACGTCCTGCAGGGTGAAGTATTTCGGCAGTTTCAACGAGCCTGCGCGGGCCTTCAGCGGCGAGTTGCGGCTGACTTCCTCGGGCGACTGGGCGGCCAGTTCTTCGTACTCGCGACGCAGGGCGGCGGTGTCGACGTTGCGGAACGAGCCGTAGTGGACGATCAGGTTGTTGGGGTTGGTGTCGGCGTAATACTGGCCGTTAGTGATGTTGGACCCGCGCCGGTGGATGTAGACCGGGGTGTTCGAGCCCTCGAGGATGAAGGTCGGATGGGTGCGGCCCGGCGCGATCAGGTTCTGGGGCGTCTTCACCTGATCCAGCCAGTCCAGGGCCTCGGGCAGGCGGGCGATGTATTTGCGGTCGCCGGTCAGGCGGTAGAAGCCGAGCATCGACTTGATATTTGCGCCCGTGGTGTGGGTGGCGAAGGCTTGCGGCTCGATGGTGCGGGCGCCGGCGGGCTTCAGGGTGTCGGGGAAGTGCTGCAGGCCCCAGGCCGGTTGCGGCATGGGCTGCTGGGTCTTCACATAGATGTCCATGCCGCGATGGATGGCGTCCAGCAGGCGCGCATCGCCGCGACCGTTCACCGCCAGACCGTGCCAGGCGTAGAGCAGGAACTCCAGGTTCTCGCCGGCCACGTCATCATTGAAGGTGATGTAGGGGGTGTAGTCCTCGTGGCCGTGCACGCCGCCGTTCTCGACGAAGGGATAGCGCTGGGGCCAGCCGCCGTTGGGATACTGGGCGTCGAGGACGAACTGGATCGCCTTGTCCAAGGGCGCGCGATATTTGCGCTCGCGCTTCTCCAGATAGACCCGCAGCAGCAATTGCGAGGCCTCGGCCGTGCCCGCGTCGTCGAAGGTGGCGTTGCCGTAGTAGCGGTGGAATTCCTCCATCCGCCAGGCGTTCTTGCCGTAGGTGGCGTACCAGCGCTTCAGCGACTCCTCGCCCGCCGTGTCGATGACATAGTTCCAGCCGCCCGCCGGATGCTGGCCGCGCACCAGGGCGTCGGTCGCGGACTTGGCCGCTTCATAGAACTGCTCGTCGCCCGTGGCGTGATAGGCGTCCAGATAGAGGTGGCCGACGGTGGCCGTGCCCGGTGGCTGAACCCAGATCATGGTCGGCGAGGCTTCCAGCTCGCCCCAGCGGCGTGAGAAGTCGGGCAGGACGTTCCAGACATAGCCGCCCTCGACGGCGGCCTCGTCGGTCATGAAGCGGGTCGCGCGCTTCATCGCGGCCAGGACGGCGGCGCGGTCGGGCGCGGCCTGCATGACCGTCTTGGCCAGGGCGGGGGCGGAGGCGGCCGTGAAGGTCGCGGCGGCGCCGGCGGCCAGCAGGGCGCGGCGGTTCAGGGTCGTCATGGTGTCTTCCTCGGATGCGTCGCCTCGCAGCTCTGACGGCTGCTTGAGTTCAGCGAAGCTAAACACGATTGACACCGGTTTCCTAGTGGCGGAGCGCCCTTGAAAACGCCCCGGTTTTCACGAAACCGTCAGCGGCGGATGTCGAAGCCGCCGTCGCCCATGGCCGCGCGCACCTCGGCGGCGGTGAACAGGTTGAAGTCGCCCGGCACCGAGTGCTTCAGGCCCGCCGCCGCCAGACCGAAGTCCAGGGCCTCCTGGTCGGACCAGCCGCTCCACAGGCCGAACAGCACGCCCGAGGCGAAGGCGTCGCCGCCGCCGACCCGGTCCACCACGCCGGTCATATGGATGGCCTCGGCGCAGGTTTCGACCACTTCGCCTTTCGGGCCGCGCGTCAGCATGACCGCCGAGAGGGCCTGATCGGCGACGCTTTCCTGCACGCGCAGGGTGCAGGCGATGCGTTGCAGGCGGGGGAAGGCGTCAAACGCCGCGGCGGCGGCCAGACGGCGGCGCGCATTGGGATCGGCGTCCTCGAACCTGGTCTTCAACACCAGGGCGAAGTCGCGGTCGTCGGCGAAGGCGATCTCGGCCCCGGCCAGCATCTTGCCGAGGGTGGCGGGCGGATCACCGGCCCACTGCTCCCACAGCTTGCCGCGGAAGTTGCCGTCGTAGCTGACGCGGACGCCGTTGCGGACGGCGGCCTCGACCAGTTCGACCGCCGCGCGCGAACCGTTCGGCCCGGTGGCGGGGGTCACGCCGGAAACGTGCAGCCACTCATAGCCGTCCAGCAGGGCGTCCCAGTCGAAGGCGTCGGCGACGCGCTCGACAAAGGCCGAACCGGCGCGGTCGTAGAGGACTTCGGACGGACGGCGAACCGCGCCGGGCGTCAGGAAATAGAGGCCCATGCGGCCGGGCGCGAAGACGATGGGCGAGGCGTCCACGCCGTAGCGGCGCACCTCGTCGCGCGCGGCCTGACCCAGGGCATTGTCGGGCAGGACGGTGGCCATCGCCGCAGGCGCGCCGAAGCGGGCCAGGGCGACGGCGACATTGGCCTCGGCCCCGCCCGGACGCGCGGTCAGGGCCGGGGACTGCAGCAGCAGTTCGTTCTGGTTCGGACTGA
>DAIOID010000219.1:0-3038 GCA_036744355.1 Brevundimonas sp. | reverse complement strand
GCCATGTCGGCGGTGACATTGCCCAGGGTGCGGAAGATGTCGGGGATGACCTCGACCGCCAGCAGCAGGGGCAGCATCTCCAGCGGCACGCCCATGGCGATGCAGATGGGGGCGATGGAAGCGAAGAAGCTGGCCTGACCCGGCAGCCCCACCGTCCCGATCGAGATCAGCACCGCCGTCAGCATGGCGGCGAACAACTGGCCCGCCGAGGGCTCGATGCCGAACAGGTGGGCGCAGTAGATGGCCACGCCCAGGTTGGCGACCGGGCTGGTGATGCGGAACACCGCCACCGCCAACGGCAGGACCAGGCCCGCCGTCGCCCGCCTGACCCCCAGCATGTCCACGGACCGCTCGACCATGACCGGCAGGCTGGCCAGCGACGACTGGGTCGAGAAGGCCACCACCTGGGCCGGCGCCGCCGCCCGGGCGAACCGCCCCAGGCTGACGCGACCGAAGATGACCGCCAGCGGATAGAAGATCAGGCCGATGCCGATGCAGGCGAGCGAGATCAGGGCCACATAGTGCAGCAGCACGCCCGCCGCGCTGGCCCCCGCCATCAGCCCCACCCCGATCGACAGGGCGAAGACCCCCAGGGGCGCCGCCAGCAACACCCAGCGGACGATGGTGATCATCGTCTCGCCGACCGCCTCGAAGAAGGTGATCAGCGGCACGCGCAGCCGATCCGGCAGACCCGAGGCCGCGAAACCGAAGAAGACGGCGAAGACCACCATGCCCAGGATGGCGTCCTCAGCCGCCGCGCGGATCGGGTTGGACGGAGCGATGGTCTTCAGGAATTCGCTGAACGGGGCCCCGGCGCTCAGGCCCTCGGCGCCTTCGGGCTTGATGGCCAGCAGCAGACGCGCGCCTTCGGGATCGATCGGCCAAAGGGCGTGCAGGCCGTAGGCCGCGCCCACGGCGTAAATCGTGGCGAAGACGATCAGCCCCCCGAACCAGGCCATGGCCCGCATCGCCAGCCGCCCGGTCCGCGCCGCGTCCGCAATCGAGGCGATGCCCGTCACCAGCAGACTGAACACTAGGGGAATGATCGTCATGCGCAGGGCGTTGAGCCAAAGCTGGCCCAGGGCCTGAATAAAGTCCGCCGTGGCGTGACCGCCCGGCAGGCCCCACTTCTGCGCCGCCGCCCCGGCGACAAGGCCCAGCACAAGCGACAGCAGCACCAGGGTGCTGAGGGAGGTCAGAAAGGAACGCGCCGTTTTCATAACGGCGACGCTATCAGCGCCCGTGAAACACGCCAGAGGAAATCGGCGTCGCCGCGGGGCCTAATGCGGCGTGCCCGAATTGGCCGGGTCCAACGGCAAGCCCGCCGCCTGACGCGCCTTCATCACCCGCAGCCAGCCGTGCATGGCCTCTGAATCCAGCCCGTGCATCATCAGCCGATAGCCCGCCTGCAGCGTCGACAGGGCCACCAGGGGATGACCGTTCTTGACGAAAGCCATGTGGTAGCTCGTGCCCAGGATGCGGGCGATGTAGATGGCCATCACCTCGTCCAGCTGCAGCGAACTGGAGGCCCGCACGAAGTCGTCTCTCGGCAGCATCAGGGCGTAGATCGGGGTGTATAACTCCACCGCCGTCTGCACGTCGACGAAGTTACACCACTTGCGCGGAAACTCCTCGAACGGCGGGAATTCGTCCGAGATCATGGAGAAGTCGATGCGTTCGGGCGGCGTCAGCTCGCGTCCCTCGGCCCGCAGGACCGTATTCAACTCGATGACGAAGTTGAAGATGTTCAGGTCGTGCTGAAGGAACAGGTCCGGCTCGATGTCCTTCAGCCGCGTCGGCGTCAGCGGCCACTTGGTCACCTTGTCGCCCACGCCGGCGTTCTCGCGCACGAAGGCGGTCAGTTCGGAGCCGACGTGGAAGTGGCGCAGGATCACCCGGTTGGCCTCGGGCGTGGCGAAGGTGCGCAGGCCCCAGTGGATGGTCTTGTGCAGCAGGCCGTTCAGGTTCGGGTGCTTGGGCGAAATGACCCGCAGCACCTTCACCAGACAGAAGAACAGGAACACCAGCGGCCGCGCCACCGGAAACAGCCAGCGGCGCGACCGCGACCGCGCCCCCAGCAAGAGGTCGCGCTTGGCTCCGTCGTCGATCGGCAGGCTGTGGTCCAGATAGAGGGCCATCCACGGATCGGGATCCTTGGGGTCGAACCGCGCGGGGTCGAAGGGATCCTCGTGCGGCTTGTAGTATCTCACGCCGCGATCTCCTCGATCTGCAGGGCGTAGAGGCGGGCCGTGACCCTGGCTGTGGTCACGATGCGTTCGGCGATGAAGGGATCGGGCAGGACCATGCCCAGCATCTCCTCGAACTCCTTCATGTGCTCGGCGTCGTTGTCGCCATGATAGAGCAGGAAGCGCACCGCCTCGTCGGGCAGGCCCAGCCGTTCCTGCACTTTCAGGCCCCAAGGCCGCGCCTTGATTGAGCCCAGCCCCTCGATGACGAACATGGCGCCCAGCAGGCCGAAAGGATCGGGCTTGGACGCCTCATGGAACATCCAGGCTGACAGGGCCTCGGCCCCCACGTTCTTCGGCGCCGACTGGATGTCCGTCAGCAGCCCGCCCGAGGCGACGAAGTCAGCCTCCAGCAGGCGAAAATCGCGATGCTCCGTCACCGCATGGCGCATCAGGGTCGAGCGCAACTCCAGATGGTCCTCGCCGATGTTTGACGCCGCCCGGCTCATCCACAAAGCCCCGTCCTTCACCTGCTGGCGCAGATTGATGAGGAAGGCATGGTAGTCGGCGACCTCGAACCGCCCGCGCGTCAGCTTGCGGATCAGGGGCGTCGCCTCCAGCCGCTGCTCGAAGTCGGCGAAGACCACCGCCAGTTTGCGCAGGGTATCGGCCACCGCCGCCTCGGCCTGTTGTTCCGCCATCAGACGATCTCCAGCATCATGAAGCCGATCATCGCCCGCCCGCTCTCGGGCACGATGCACAGCACCCTGTCTCCGCGCTTTCCGCGTCCAGACTTCAGGAAGGCGTCCAGCATGACCCAGATCGAGGCCGAGCCGACATTGCCGCTGTCGG
>DAIOID010000218.1:0-3042 GCA_036744355.1 Brevundimonas sp. | reverse complement strand
GGCGTGCTCATAGCCGCGACCATCTGCTACTGGGCCAAATGAGTCCGGACCCTAGCGCAAGATCAGATAGCCGCGTTCGACCATGCGGCGCAGGGCCTCGTAGGCTTCGGCCAGTTCCTCGTAGGCGGTGCGGGCGGCGGTCAGTCGGGCGGTTTGGTCGGGGGTCACGGCCGAGCCGGATTCGGACAGGCGCAGGGCCTCGGCGGCCCAGCGGGCGCGGGCGTTGGCGGTCAGGACGGCCAGCTTCTGGAAGGTCCCGGTGTTCACCTGCGACAGGGTCTGGCTGATGACCTCGCGGTTCGAGACGAAGGCGGCGTAGTCGATCTGTTCCAGCAGGCCGCGCAGGCGGCGCTGCTCCTGCGGGTCCATGTCCTGCGGCTCGAAATGGTCGCGCTGGCGGCGATAGCTCTGGGTCAGCACGGTCGACATCGGCGGCGCTCCACAAGGCGGCCCACAAAGGCCGCGAGCCTGAGGCTGGGCCGCTTTGGTTAAGGAGCGGTTTGCACGCCGCCTGAGACGCCGGTGGGGGCCAGCTTCAGCCGCTCGCGGTCAGGCGCGCCCAGGCCGCGCGGGCAGGCCATGGGCTGATAGGTCTTGGAGTAGCAGAGCCGCGCCTCGCGGAACCAGCCGTCGGTGGTGGCGATGAAGACGCCGTCGCGCGGCAGGCCGGGGTTGGCGGCGACGAAGGCGTCGCGGATGGCGCCGGCGGTCAGGCGCTCGGCCGGAATGGCCTCCAGGTCCGGCTTGTTGAGGCCGTTCCACATACGGGCGGCCTGTTCGAAATAGGCCTCGGGGCTGTCCCAGCCGCAGGCGCCGTGGGCGGCCCATTCGTGCTGCTGCAAGGAGGGCGAGGGCGTCATGCAGAAGTGCTTCTTCACCGTCGCGACCGGGATGCCGGAAACCGGCTTGCAGTAGCGCGGGTGCCGGTTATCGGCGCCGTTGGGCCACAGGCCGTGCAGGGTCAGGCCGAACCGGTTGTCGGCGCACTGATGGCGGGCGTCCGGGTAGTCCTTGCCCGAGCGGCAGGCCTGGGGCGACCAGCTGACGGCCAGCATGTTGAAGGCGACCGGCACGTCGGCGGCGACCTCGTCAGCGGGCGGCGTATAGGGGCGGGCGGGCGTCAGGTCGGCGGGGACAGCGCAGGTCGCGCCCTTGGCGGCGGTCATGATCGGGGACGACAGGCGCGGCTCGCAGGCGGCCAGCAGCAGGGCGGCGCCCATAATGGCGCCCAGGACGCGGGACTGGATCAGCAGGGTCGGCCGCATCAGGGGCTCCGGTCGGGTCGGCGGGAAAAATGACGCCTAGACGCTTCACGCCATGGGGTCGAGACGGAACCCGGCGCCCGTCTCGCTCATTGATAAGCGTGAGCATAATTGGGGACCCTGTGATGCCGGAACAAACCGCCTTCGAGGCCGCCCTGGAAGAGGCGATCGCCCTGTTCGAACAGGGCGAGGCGATGAACCAGGCCCGCTTCGACGAACTGCTGGCCGAGCTTGAGGCGCGCCGCCCTGATCTGGAGGCCGTGCCCGAGGACGACCCCCGCGCCGCCAAGGCCCGCGAGCTGCGGGCCCGGGCCGACGAACTGGAGCGCCGCGCCGCCGTGGGCCACGGCCAGATGGACGAGGTCAACACCCTGCTGACCCCCTTGATGGGCAAACGGTAGCTCCGCCACTGGCGCGCCCGATCAGCAACACCATATGGTGCGGATAACTCGAGGAACCGCACCATGACCGACGCCGCCCCGCTGAAAACCCTGAAGATCGACTTCGTCTCCGACGTGGTCTGCCCCTGGTGCGCCGTGGGGCTGGGCGGGCTGACGACCGCGCTGGACAGGCTGAAGCCCGAGGGGATCGCCGCCGACATCACCTTCCAGCCCTTCGAGCTGAACCCGCAGATGGCGCCGGAAGGCGAGAACATCGTCGAGCACATCGGCAAGAAATACGGCTCCACCCCCGAACAGTCGGCCCAGAACCGCGAGATGATCCGCGCCCGCGCCGCCGAGGTCGGTTTTGACATGAAGATGGGGCCGGACAGCCGCATCTGGAACACCTTCGACGCCCACCGCCTGCTGCACTGGGCGCATGAAACCGCGCCGGAGAAGCAGGAGGCCCTGAAGCGCGCCCTGTTCACCGCCCACTTCACCGAGAACCGCAACATCACCGACGCCGGCGTCCTGACTGAGGCCGCCGAGGCGGCGGGGCTGAACCGGGCCGAGGCGGGCGAGGTCCTGGCCTCGGGCCGCTATGCGACCGAGGTGCGCGGCGCCGAGGACCTGTGGCGGGCGCGGGGCATCACCTCGGTCCCGGCGGTGGTGGTCGAGGGGAAATACCTGATCAGCGGCGGCCAACCGGCGGCGGCGTTTGAAGAGGCGCTGCGCAAGATCGCGGCGGAGGTTTAGGGCGCATCTTGAAAGCCCTCCCCCTCGAGGGGGGGAGGGTTGGGTGGGGGTGTGTTCTGGTGGGCGGGCTGTCTTGGCGATAGAGGCGCGGCCTCCTGTGCCTAATCTGGCGCTGGCGGCGGGCCCACCCCCATCCCCGCCCCTTCCCCCCTCGAGGGGGAAGGGAGATTAGAAAAAACAGAGTCCAATTCGTCTGAATCGTCTGAAATCCTCCCCTCGGGGTCCAGCCGGGCCTTGAGGGCGGCCATGCGGGCCTCGATGGCGCGGCGGCCGGCGTGGTCGTGGGGCGAGAGGGCGGCGGCGTCGCGGGCGACCTCGGCGACGGCTTTCAGGTCGGCTTCCAGCGTGGCGGCGGGGTCGGGTTCGGGGGCAGCGGCGGCCAGCAGGGCGGGGTCGCTGAGCGCGCGCCAGGTGCGCAGCCAGGAGGCGGCCTCGGCGGCGCGGCCGCGTTGCAGGGCGCGGTTCAGGCGCATCAGGGCCTGGGCCGCCATTTGGGTCAGGTCGGGCGGGGCGGCGTCGGGGGCTTCGTCCTGCGGATCGGGCCAGACGTCCTCAATGTCGCTGCGGCGCCAGCCCTCGCGCGCGGCGCGGGAGCGCAGGGTCCCCAGCTTCAGGTCATAGCGGGCGCAGACGGCCTCGGCCGC
>DAIOID010000217.1:0-3106 GCA_036744355.1 Brevundimonas sp. | reverse complement strand
GAAAAGGGCGCGACCCTTGCGGATCGCGCCCCTCGGTCGGGCCTCGGACAGGGAGGGATGAGGCCCGGTCTCGGTCAGCCGTCAGTGGCGGCGGCCGTTGTGGTCGTTGCGCTCGTAGCGGACCTTGGCGGACAGGCGGTCGTAACGACGATCCAGGTCCTCGCGCTCCCAGCGGGTCAGGCCGCCGCGCATATAGCTGCGCTCCAGACGGACCAGGCTGTTCAGTTCGTCCTGCAGACGCGAGGCCTCGCGGCGGCTGAGCTGGTGGTTGCGGATGCCCTGGTCGATGCGGCGATCCAGGTTGTACTTGCGCTGGGAGATCGAGTTCCAGCCGCGATAATCCTGTTCGTAGCCGTGGCCGCGCGAGGGGCCGTGGCGGTCATAAGACTGAGCGGCGGCGGGCAGGGCGGCCGAGGCGACGGCGACGGCCAGGGCGGGGATCAGCAGTTTCTTCATGGTCTTGGCTCCTTGCGGTTCGTCGCAACCGGATCGGCTGCGTTGACCCCAAAAGACCACCCGGCGGCTGAGCCGCGTCTGAACGGCGCGTTTCAGACAGCGTTCATCAGCATGAGAAGTTCTTCATCTTCATCCCCATGCGACGCTCCAGTCTCATATGGGCGACAGCGACGGAGAATCGGCGCGCGTGCGTTCCTTGTCCGGATGAACGGCGATAGACTGCGCGTTCAGCCCCCGTTCAGAGGCCCCTGTCTAGAAGACAAACCATGATGCGTATTCGAGCCCTCCTGCTGGCCGGCCTGATCGCCCTCGTTCCCCTGACGGACGCGGCGGCGCAGTCGCGCGGCCGTGACCGGGATCGCGACGACGATCGCCGCGAGCAGCCCCGAGGCTATCCGGGCCAGGGGCTGCGCGACGCGCCGCGCTCGGCGCCCCGCGCCGATCCGGGCGACATCGCCCGCCGCGTCCAGTCGGGCCGTCCCGGCCGGATGCTGGGCGTGCAGCAGCGCGGCGGCGACTATGTGGTGCGCTGGGAATATCCCGGCGGACGCGTGTCGGACATACAGGTTGACGGCCAGTCCGGCCGGGTTCGCGGAGACGACTGAATGCGGGTGCTGCTTGTCGAGGACGACGTCGATCTGTCGCGCCAGCTGAAGACCGCTCTCGCCGACGCCGGTTACGCCGTCGACCACGCGCCGGACGGCGAGGAGGCCTGGTTCCTGGGCGACACTGAACCCTATGACGTGGTGGTGCTGGACCTGGGCCTGCCCAAGATCGACGGCGTGTCGGTGCTGGAGCGCTGGCGCCGCGAGGGCAAGACCACGCCGGTGCTGATCCTGACGGCGCGCGGCGCCTGGTCGGACAAGGTGGCGGGCTTTGACGCCGGGGCCGACGACTATCTGACCAAGCCCTTCCACACGGAAGAACTGCTGGCCCGCCTGCGCGCCCTGCTACGCCGCTCGGCCGGCCATGCCGCGGCGACCCTGACCTGCGGCGGTCTGAGGCTGGACCCGCGCGCGGCGCGGGCGACGGTGAACGGCGAGCCGCTGCGTCTGACCAGCCTGGAATACCGCCTGCTGCACTACATGATGATGCATCAGGGCCGGGTCATCAGCCGCACCGAGCTGGTCGAGCACCTCTATGATCAGGACTTCGACCGCGACTCCAATACCATCGAGGTCTTCGTCGGGCGTCTGAGGAAGAAGATCGGCTCGGACCGGATCGAGACGGTGCGCGGCCTGGGCTATCGCCTGTCGCCGCTGGCCGGCGAGAGCGACGCGGCCTGATCCGTGACCGACGCCGGGGCGGCTGAAGCGCCCGCCAAGCCGCACGCGAATGAATGGGGCCGCTGGTTCGGGCGGCCGGGCAAGTCGCTGACGCGGCGCCTGATCTGGCTGGCCTCGGCCTGGATTCTGGTGGCGCTTGTGGTCACGGGCGTGGTGCTGACCTCGGTGTTCCAGGAATCGGCGCTGCGGCGGCTGGGCAACACCCTGGGCGACACCATCGACGAGGCGGTGGTCGCCGCCAGCATCACGCCGGAGGGCGAGGTCTTCGTCGGCGAAATCCGCGACGCCCGCACCGAACGTCTGCTGTCCGGCAAGTACTGGATGGTGGCCGAGCCGACGGCGGACGGGCGGCTGGAGGTGGTGGCGCGCTCGGCCTCTCTGGGCCGGGCCGATCTGGAATACGCCCCCGATCTGGAAGAACGGCTGAAGGCGGCCTTTGGCCAGACCATCAGCTACAACGCCGAGGACGGCCCCAAGGGCGAGCCGCTGCGCATCGCCGCCAGCATGAAGCAGCTGCCGGGGCGGACCGCGCCGGTGGTCTTCTTCGCCGGGGTGGATCGCTCGGACATCGACGCCGACACGCGCCAGTTCGCCACCGTGACCTGGGTGGCCATGCTGCTGCTGGGGGCCGGTCTGGTCTCGGCGGTCTTCATTCAGGTGCGGGTCGGTCTGCGCCCCTTGTTCGACCTGCGCGACGAGATTTCGGACGTGCGCAAGGGAAGATCGCACAGGGTCGAGGGGGTCTATCCGCTGGAGATCCAGCCCCTGGCCGAACAGGTCAACCGCCTGCTGACCCACAATCAGGAGACGGTGGAGCGTCAGCGCACCCACGTCGGCAACCTGGCCCATGCGCTGAAGACGCCGCTGGCGGTCATGCTGGCCGAGGCGGGGACGAGCGAGGGCGTCCTGCCCGACATGGTGCGCAAGCAGACGAAGGTGATGCAGGATCAGGTCGACCACCACCTGCGCCGGGCCCGCGCCGCCGCCCGCGCCGCCCACGGTCTGGGCGAGACCACGCCGGTGGGCGAGGTGCTGGACGAGCTGGCGGTGATGCTGGAGCGGGTGTTCGAGACCAAGGGGGTCGAGATCGACTGGCGCGCGCCGGACGAACTGGCCTTCCTGGGCGAGCGTCAGGACCTGCAGGAGATTTTCGGCAACCTGATCGAGAACGCCGCCAAGTGGTGCAAGCGCCGGGTGCGGATTTCGGCGGGGCCTTCGCTGCCCGGCCAGATGGTCGTGGTGGTCGAGGACGACGGCCCCGGCCTGCCCGCCGACCAGCGCGACGCGGCGCTGAAACGCGGCACGCGCATGGACGAGGACACGCCGGGCACGGGTCTGGGCCTGTCCATCGTCGAGGACCTGAC
>DAIOID010000216.1:0-3130 GCA_036744355.1 Brevundimonas sp. | reverse complement strand
ACACCGGCATGAACCGGCTGGGCTTCCGCGTCGAGGACGCGCCGGAACCCTTCGACGGCCTTGAACTGGTGATGACCCACCTGGCCTGCGCCGATGAACCCGCTAACCCGATGAACCGAGCCCAGCGCGACGCCTATGCCGCGGCGGTCACCCGCTATCCCGGCGTGACGCGCTCCTTCGCCAACTCGGGCGGCTGCTTCCTGGGGGCCGACTTCGCCTTCGACGTGGTGCGGCCGGGCATCTGCCTTTACGGCGGCGGCCCCGAGGGCAAGCCGGACAGCCGCATCGCCCCGGTGGCCACCTTGAACGCCCAGATCATGCAGGTGCGCGACGTGCCGGCGGGCGAGACGGTCGGCTATTCGCAGGGCTATCGCGCTGAGACGCCGAACCGGGTAGCGACCTGCGGCACCGGCTATGCCGACGGCGTCATGCGCAGCAACAGTCCGCGCGGTCAGGTCTGGGTGGCGGGCGAGCTTCGCCCCATCATCGGCCGGGTGTCGATGGATGTGCTGGCGGTGGACGTCACCGGCCTGGACGTGGCGGCGGGCGACACGGTCGAGATCTTCGGCGCCAACCGTCTGGTGGACGACGCGGCGACGGCGGCGGGAACCATCAGCTATGAAATGCTGACCTCGATCACGCCGCGCGTGCCGCGCCTCTACGTGGGATAGAGATCAGCTCAGGGCCATCGCGCCCAGACCGATCGTGCCGACCACGAAGCTGGCCACCACGGCGGCGGCGATGGCGCTGACCACCATCCACAGCACGATGGCCGAGATAACGACGACGGCGGTGTAGGCCAGAGCTTTATCCTGCGGCGCCTTCATCACGGTCGGCAGGCCGAGGTAGAGCAGGTAGAAGCCGTAGAGGCCCAGCAGTCCGCCCAGCCAGGCCAGGGCCGGGAACAGGTTGAAGATGGACGCGACCCAGGCCGCGGTCATCGAATAGACGGCGACCTTCATCGACTGCACCTTGTCCTTGGTCCCGTTGAAGGTCGGGGCCAGGGCGTCGATGATCAGGCCCAGAACGAAGACCGACACCAGCGACAGACCCCAGGTGACGATGGCGCCCAGCAGGCCGCCGATCATCGGCGTGCGCATCACCGAGCCGAAGATGGAGATCGGGAACAGCTGTCCTCCGATCAGGCTGGCCACCGGGCCGATCGCGGCCAGCAGCATGGCGTAGCGGGCGAACAGGCTGCGCGTCGTGGCGTATTCGGCGTCGATGACCGGCCATTCCAGCTTAGGCCGCATCAGGATGTTCTGCACGCGGGCGACGAGGCCCGGATCGATGGCGGGCGGGTTCGGAGCGGTCATGAAGGCCTCGGCGGGGGTTGAGTCGTAACGACGCTATAGCTTGGCAGGATGACGGGCATATGAGGCTCAATGCAACCCGGGCGCGTCATGCTGCGTCAAGATTGGACGCAGGTGCTCGCAACGCCCCTCGCCCCCGCCGCGATTCCTGCTAGGTCAGGGCCATGGCGCGTGACACTCTTCTCTATGTCTGTCAGTCCTGCGGGGCGGTTCATTCCAAATGGGCGGGCCAATGCTCGGCCTGCGGCGAGTGGAACTGCCTGTCCGAGGAGTCCAAGTCGGCCCCGCCCGGCGCGATGAAGCCCGCCTCGACGGCGCGCGGTCGCGGCCTGCAGTTCGAGACCCTGCAGTCCGACACACCCGAGCCGCCGCGCATCGTCACCGGCGTGACCGAGTTCGACCGCGTGTGCGGCGGCGGCGTGGTGCCCGGCTCGGCCATCCTGCTGGGCGGCGACCCCGGCGTGGGCAAGTCGACCCTGCTGCTGGAGGTCACGGCCAAGGCGGCGCGCAACGGCGCCCGCGTGGCCTATATCTCGGGCGAAGAAGCCATCGAGCAGATCCGCGCCCGCGCCAAGCGCATGGGGGTGGCCGACGCCGCCGTGTCGCTGGCATCCGCCACGGCGCTGCGCGAAATCCTGACGACGCTGAAGCGCGACAAGTTCGACATCGTCATCATCGACTCCATCCAGACCCTGTGGTCCGACGCCCATGAGGCCGGCCCCGGCTCGGTCACCCAGGTGCGCGCCTGCGCCGCCGAACTGGTGCGGCTGGCCAAGGACGGCGGCCCGGCCATCGTCCTGGTCGGCCACGTCACCAAGGACGGCCAGATCGCCGGGCCGCGCGTGGTCGAGCACATGGTCGACGCCGTCCTCAGCTTCGAGGGCGAGCGCGGCTATCCGTTCCGCATCCTGCGCGCGGGCAAGAACCGTTTCGGCGCCATCGACGAGATCGGCGTCTTCGAGATGAGCGACGTCGGCCTGCGCGAAGTCACCAACCCCTCCGCCCTCTTCCTTGGCGAAGGCAAGGACCGCGCGCCCGGCGCCGCCGTCTTCGCCGGCATCGAGGGATCACGACCCGTTCTTGTGGAAATTCAAGCCCTTGTCGCACCCTCTGCATACGGCACGCCAAGACGCGCGGTCGTGGGTTGGGACAATGGCCGCCTGGCCATGCTGCTGGCCGTGCTGGAGGCGCGCTGCGGTCTCGGTTTCGGGGACAAGGACGTCTATCTGAACATCGCCGGCGGCTTGCGGATCAACGAGCCCGCCGCTGACCTGGCCGCCGCCGCCGCCTTGATTTCGTCGGCGCTGGACAAGCCCCTGCCGCAGGGCTGCGTCGTCTTCGGCGAGATCGGCCTGTCGGGCGAGGTTCGCGCCGTCAATCGCGCCGAAGCGCGGCTGAGAGAGGCCAAGAAGCTCGGCTTCGACCGCGCCCTGGCCCCGGCTCAGGCCAAGGACAAGGTCAAGAAAGGCGACGTGGCCCTGACGACCGCCAGCCTGCTGACCGAGGTGGTCGAGCGAATCTCTCAAAACCGCTACTGAGGCGGCTTCTGTCCCTCCAGCGATTGCAGCGCGCGTGACCGGCTACGACGTCTTCGTCATCCTTGTGCTTCTGGCCTCCGGCGCCGCCGGCTGGTTTCGGGGCGGCGTGCGCGAGCTGACGGCCTTCTTCAGCTTCTTCCTCGCCGGACTGCTGGCCCTGATCACCCTGCCCTGGACCGCGCCGTTCGGACGGTCGCTGGTCGATCCCGACTGGGCCGGGTCGGTGCTGGCCGTGGGGCTGACGTTTCTGATTCTCTATTTCGGCCTGCGCTTCCTCGG
>DAIOID010000215.1:0-3135 GCA_036744355.1 Brevundimonas sp. | reverse complement strand
CAGCCAGTCGCGCGCCTCCTCGAACATGCGCCGGGTCAGGACATAGGACCCCAGCCCCTCCTCGGTGATGACTGTCTCGCCTTCGCGCAGGATGGCCTGACGTTCGTGATCGGCGAGGCCCGGCCACATCAGCTTTTCGGTGAAGTCCTGGGCCGGATTGACCAGGACCAGACCCCTGATGCGCTCCGGGCGCGCCAATGTCGCCAGCAGGGCCACCCAGCCGCCCATGGATGAGCCGACCGGGATGACGGGGCCGTCCAGACTGTCGATCAGGGCGATGGCGTCCTCGCGCCAGCGGCCGATGGTGGCCTGTTTCCAGTCGCCCGAGGACTGGCCGTGGGCGAAGTGGTCGTAGCGCACGTAGTTCCAGCCGCGCTCATACGCCGCCGCCTCCAGGGCCAGGGCCTTGGTCCCCTCCATGTCCGAACGGAAGCCGCCGATCCAGACGACCGTGGGGCCGTCGCCCGACACCGCCTTGAAGGCCAAGGTCTCGCCGTCGGGGCGGTTCAGGATCTGGGTGTCGCTCATGGCTTCCTCTCGCGCATCGCTCCCCGGACTGGTAACGAAAAAACCTCAAGGAAGTGAAGGCTGATCCGCGTGTCCGACAACCAGCAAGCATCCGCGTCCGGCCCCCGGGTGCTGTTCGTCAGCCCCAACCGCATCGGCGACAGCGTCATCGCCTCGGGCGTGGTGCGCGAGATCAACCGGCAGTGGCCCGGCGCCCGGATCACCGTCGCCGCCGGCGGCCCGCCCGCGCCCTTCTTCCGTTCCGCGCCCGGCGTCGAGCGGATCATCGTCGTCAACAAGGGCATGTGGGCCTCGCACTGGTTTCGCCTGTGGGCCGAGGTGGTGAAGCAGCCGTGGGACGTGGTCATCGATACGCGCGGGTCGGCCCTGGGCTGGCTGATCCGCGCCGGGACGCGGCGCATCTATAATCGCAGCTGGGAAACCGGCGTCCCCAAGGTCGAGGTCGTGTCGCGCCTGATGGGGGCCCCGCATGCGCTAGAGCCCGAACTCTATATCGACGACCGCGCCCGCGCCGAGGCCGCCGCCGTCATCGAACCGCAACTGGCGGGCGGCGCGGGGCCCGGTCCCATCATCGCCCTGGCCCCCATCGCCCACCAGAAGGGCAAGAGCTGGCCTGCCGATCGCTGGGCCGCCCTGGTCGAAAAGCTGAAGGCCGAGCCGCGTTTCGACGGCTGGCGCTTCATGCTGGTCGGTGGTCCCGGCGATCATCCGCCGGCCGCGCCGGCCCTGGCGGCGGCGGGTGAACGCGGGATCGACTTCGTCGGCAAGGGCGACATCCTGGCCTCGGCCGCCGCCATCAGCCGTTCAGCGCTCTTCGTCGGCAACGACTCCGGCCTGATGCATGTGGCCTCCGCCGCGGGAACGCCGACCCTGGGCCTGTTCGGTCCGACCGAATGGTGGCTCTACGGCCCGCGCGGTCCGAAGACCCGCACCGTCGCCTCCAATGAGACGCGCGGCCAGTTCGCCCCGATCGAGGATCTGACCGTCGAGGCCGTCTTCGCGGCGACCATCGGCCTGCATGACGCCTTCATCGGCCAGCCGTCGGACGCCTCGGCGTGAGCGGCGCCCCCCCCCAGGTCCTGTTCGTCACCTCCGACCGGATCGGCGACTGCGTCATGTCCTCCGGCGGGATCCGCGAGATCGGGCGTCAGGTTCCGGGAGCGGAGATCACCGTGGCCTGCGGCCCGACGGCGGCGGCCCTGTTCCGCGCCGCGCCCGGCGTTGTCAAGGTCATCCCCTGGCGCAAGCAGAAGGCCGCCGGCCACTGGCGCGCCCTGTGGCGGGCCACGATCGGAACACGCTGGGCCATGGTGGTCGACATCCGGGGCTCGGGTCTGGCCTATCTGCTGCGCGCCGACGCGCGACGCATCTACAACCGCTCCTGGGAGACGGGCCTGGCCAAGGTCGAAACCTTCTCGCGCATGATGAAGGCCGACGGTGTCATGGAGCCCGAAATCTTCCTCGATGATCAGGCCCGCGCCGAGGCGGCGGCCGTCATCGGCGCCGATCCGTCCCCGATCCTGGCCCTGGCGCCCATCTCGACGGCGGCGGACCGCAGCTGGCCGGCGGACCGCTGGGCGGAACTGGTGGAGCGGCTCAAGGCCGAACCGCGCTTCGACGGCTGGCGCTTCATGCTGGTCGGCGGTCCGGGCGACCATCCGGCGGCGGCCCCGGCCCTGGCGGCGGCGGGCGAGCGCGGGATCGACTGTGTCGGGCGCGGCGACATCCTGGCCTCGGCGGCGGCCATAGCGCGCTCGAGCCTGTTCGTCGGCAATGACTCCGGCCTGATGCACGTCGCGGCGGCGACAGGAACCCCGACCCTGGGTCTCTTCGGGCCCAGCGAGTGGTGGCACAAGGCGCCGTGGGGGGCGAAGGGCCGGGTTCTGGCCTCCAGCCCGATGCGCGGCGAGTTCAGGCCGATCACGGATTTGACCGTCGACCAGACGGTCGCGGCGCTTCTGGCGCTCCACGACACCTTCATCAGCGGCGCAAACCCCGACCAGCCTTGAATTACAGGGCTTCTATCGTCATATTCCCGCGGCCGGGAACGGGCCGCTCTGCCGCGCGCTGATCCCTGCGAGATTTATCGCCTGTCTTCTGACCACATAAGGAAACGACGCCCATTCGCCGTCCCATGCAAGCGCCGCCCGTCAAGGACGGGCCGCCCATCAACCAGGAAATCCGCGCCACGCGCGTGCTGCTGATCGACCAACACGGCGAGAAACAGGGCGTCATGCCGCTGTCGTCCGCTCTGGAAGCGGCTGAGGAAGCCGGTCTGGATCTGGTCCAGATCGTCGGCAACGCCGAGACGCCGGTCTGCAAGATCCTGGACTACGGCAAGCATCGTTTCCAGGAGCAGAAGAAGAAGGCTGAGGCGCGCAAGCGTCAGAAGGTCGTCGAGCTCAAGGAAATCAAGCTCCGCCCGAACATCGATACGCACGACTATGAGGTCAAGGCCAAGTCGATGCACCGCTTCTTCGAGGAGGGCGACAAGGTCAAGGTGACCCTGCGCTTCCGCGGCCGTGAAATGGCGCACCCGGAACTGGGCATGAAGCTGCTCAACAAGGTGCAGGCCGACTTCGACGACGTCGCCAAGGTCGAGTACGC
>DAIOID010000214.1:0-3150 GCA_036744355.1 Brevundimonas sp. | reverse complement strand
GACCACGGCTCAGGGACTGCAAGATGACCAAGTGGGTGTACGGCTTCGGCGGGGGCTCCGCCGACGGCGATGCGTCGATGAAGAACCTTCTCGGCGGCAAGGGCGCGAACCTCGCGGAAATGTCGTCGCTGGGCCTTCCGGTGCCGCCCGGCTTTACGATCACGACGGAAGCCTGCGTCCACTATTACTCCAACGGCGAGACCTATCCGGCCGAGCTGGCTGAACAGGCCGCCGCCGGTCTAAAGACCGTCGAGGGCATTGTCGGCAAGACCTTCGGCGACGCCGCCAACCCCCTGCTGGTCTCGGTGCGCTCGGGCGCGCGGGCCTCGATGCCGGGCATGATGGACACGGTGCTGAACCTGGGTCTGAACGACCAGACGGTCGAGGGGCTGGCCAAGCTGTCGGGCGACCGTCGCTTCGCCTTCGACTCCTATCGTCGTTTCATCACCATGTATTCCAACGTGGTCCTGGGCATCGGCCACGATCAGTTCGAAGAAGTTCTGGACGACCACAAGGATCGCCTGGGCGTCTCGGTCGACACCGAGCTGACCGCCGAGAACTGGGAAAAGGTCGTCGCCGACTACAAGGTCCTGGTCGAGCGCGAACTGGGCCAGCCCTTCCCGCAGGACCCGCATGACCAGCTGTGGGGCGCCGTCTCGGCCGTCTTCGCCAGCTGGATGAACGACCGCGCGAAATTCTATCGCCGCATGCACGACATCCC
Source organism: Brevundimonas sp. (assembly GCA_036744355.1). Lineage (GTDB taxonomy): Bacteria > Pseudomonadota > Alphaproteobacteria > Caulobacterales > Caulobacteraceae > Brevundimonas. The sequence goes on along the minus strand of DAIOID010000214.1, from coordinate 2,429 downwards.
CGAAAGCTGGGGCACGGCCGTCAACATCCAGTCCATGGTGTTCGGCAACATGGGCGAGACCTCTGCGACGGGCGTGGCCTTCACCCGCAACCCCTCGACCGGCGAAGCCAAGCTGTACGGGGAGTTCCTGATCAACGCCCAGGGCGAGGACGTGGTCGCGGGCATCCGCACGCCGCAGTCCCTGACCAAGGCCGGGCGCGAGGAGATGGGTGAGACCGCCCCCTCGATGGAAGAGGCCATGCCGGTCGTCTTCGCCGAGTTCGTGGACGTCGTGAACCGGCTGGAAAGCCACTATCGCGACATGCAGGACATCGAGTTCACGGTCGAGCAGGGCCGTCTGTGGATGCTGCAGACCCGCAACGGCAAGCGCACCGCCAAGTCGGCGTTGAAGATCGCCGTGGATCTGGCCTCCGAAGGCGTGATCTCGCAGGAAGAAGCCGTGTCGCGGGTCGAGCCCGCCGCCCTTGACCAACTGCTGCACCCGACCCTGGACCCCAACGCCGCCCGGACCGTCGTGGCGGCGGGCCTGCCGGCCTCGCCCGGCGCGGCCACCGGCAAGATCGTCTTCGACGCCGACGAGGCCGAGCGCCTGTCGCAGGTCGGCGACGCCGTCATCTTGGTGCGCGAGGAAACCTCGCCCGAGGACATCCACGGCATGCACGCGGCGCGCGGCATCGTCACGGCGCGCGGGGGCATGACCAGCCATGCGGCGGTTGTGGCGCGCGGCATGGGGCGTCCTTGCGTCTCCGGCGCCGGTGAAATCTCGATCAATGAGAAGGCCGGGACCTTCACCGCGCGCGGCCGCACCTTCAAGGCGGGCGAGGTCATCACCATCGACGGCGGCAAGGGCGAGGTGCTGGACGGGGCCGTGCCCATGATAGAGCCGGAGCTGACGGGCGACTTCCAGACCCTGATGGCCTGGGCCGACGGCGTGCGTCGCCTGAAGGTCCGCGCCAACGCCGAGACCCCGCTGGACGCCAAGACAGCGCGCGGCTTCGGCGCCGAGGGCATCGGCCTGTCGCGCACCGAGCACATGTTCTTCGACGAGGCCCGCATCGCCGCCGTGCGCGAGATGATCCTGGCCGACGACGAGCAGGGCCGCCGCGTGGCGCTTGCCAAGATCGCGCCCTTCCAGAAGGCCGACTTCGCCGACCTGTTCACCATCATGGCGGGCCTGCCGGTGACGATCCGCCTGCTGGACCCGCCGCTGCACGAGTTCATCCCCCACACCGACGCCGACATCGACGCCCTGGCCGCCGGTTCGGGTCTGGACGCCGCCAAGCTGAAGCGTCGCGCGCGTGAACTGCACGAGACCAACCCCATGCTCGGCCACCGCGGCTGCCGCCTGGGCGTGGCCTATCCCGAGATCTACGAGATGCAGGTCCGCGCCATCCTCGAGGCGGCGCTGGAGGTGAAGAAGGCGTCGGGCGTGGCCCCGATCCCGGAGATCATGCACCCGCTGGTCGCCCTGGGTCTGGAGATGAAGTACCTGCGCGAGCTGACCGACCGCACCGCCAAGGCCGTGTTCGCGGACGCGGGCGACAGCGTCGAATACCTGGTCGGCACCATGATCGAACTGCCGCGCGCGGCCCTGCGCGCCGCCGATCTGGCCGAACACGCCGAGTTCTTCAGCTTCGGCACCAACGACCTGACCCAGACGACCTTCGGCATCAGCCGCGACGACTCGGGCCACTTCCTGCAGGCCTATCTGGACAAGGGCATCTTCGAGACCGATCCCTTCGTGCGTCTGGATCAGGACGGCGTGGGCGACCTGATCCGCATCGCCGCCGAGCGCGGTCGCGGCGTCAAGCCGGGCATCAAGATGGGCATTTGCGGCGAACACGGCGGCGATCCGTCCTCCATCGCCTTCTGCGAGAGCGTGGGTCTCGACTACGTCTCCTGCTCGCCCTACCGCGTGCCCATCGCCCGTCTGGCGGCGGCCCAGGCCGCGCTGGCCGCCCGCTCGGGCGAGGAGCGCGAAAAGGACCGCTAGGGCGAAATCGGGGGCGGTTTCAGGTCTGAGCGTGCAAAGGCGGTCCCTCGGGGCCGCCTTTTTTGTGCCGGAATAAGGTCATGATCGACGTAACGCGGTATGTGTCAAGTTGCACACGATCCGGCCTATGTATTGTCCCTCCTATGGAACGGGTCGGAGGGATGCCCATTTAACTCCTCGCTGGATGGGGCTGGTGACCGCAGAAGTCACCGCATCTAGGATTACTAGGAGTTATAGAAACAATGCGTAACATTCTTCTCGCCGCCGCCGCCATTTCTGTTTTCGCCGCTCCGGCTCTTGCGCAGTCTGGTCCCGAAGCGCGTGGCTACGGCTCGCTGGGCTACACGCATCTTGAAGGCGACTCCGCCACGACCGGCGCCGTGACCGGCCGCCTGGGCGTCAACCTGAACCGCTACCTGGCCGTCGAGACCGAGGC
>DAIOID010000213.1:0-3189 GCA_036744355.1 Brevundimonas sp. | reverse complement strand
GACGACCTGCTGTGGGAGAACGACCGCGTCGCCCACCGCATCTACGGCCCGGCGCTGGAGGCGCGCGAGGCGCCGTCGGGCTCGGGCATCGACGTCTGGGCCAAGCGCGTCCGCTACCCCTACATGGATCGCCAGTTGCGCTTCCCCAACTACCACGTCGATCGCGGCGAGGGCCTGGACTACTACGACGTCGGTCGTGGTCGCGGCTCCGGCGGACTGGGCGTCTGGTACGACAACAAGCTGTGGACCAGCCGCAACTTCTCGACCTGGCGCATCGATGAAACCGGCGGCGACGAGGCCCGCTTCAGCGTCGACTATCGCCCCTGGCCCGTCGATGTGGCCCGCAAGGTCTGGGAGACGCGCGACTTCAGCCTGCCGCTGGGCTCCAACTTCACACGCATGACCTCGACCTTGAGTTCGGACACCACCGAGCCCCTGATCGTCGGCATCGGCATCTCCAAGCGTCGCAACGCCGCGGGCGCGGGCGCGGTCACGCGCGACGCCGCCAACGGCCGCCTGATGTTCTGGGAGCCCGCCAACCCCGAGCACGGCTCCATCGGCATCGCCATCGCCGTCGATCCGGCCCAGGTCGAAGGCTTCGCCGAGGACGCCGACAACTATCTGATCCTGGTCCGCGTCACGCCGGGCCGGCCCTTCACCTACTACATGGGCTCCGCCTGGGACGGCGGCCTGGACTTCAAGACGCGCGAGGCTTGGGAGACCTTCGTTCGTGGTCAAGCATTTGGATTCTAATGTGGCAGAGCCGCAGCAAAAGCCGCGACCTGCTACGTCAACCCCGTGACGCCGAGGCGACCAGGCTCACGCAGGCCGACGTCACCTTGCGCAGCCTCAGCCGCGATCGCCTCTCAGGTCTCGAACTCCGTCAAGGATGAAGTCCAGGGTCGGCTGATGGACCAGCCGACCATCCACCACCTTCTCCGCGACCAGACCGATCACGATCTGGCGGCGGATCAACAGTCGGGAGCAGGTGGCGATGAAGGTCTCGTTGAGCTGCTGCTGGGCCCGCACGCCGCCCAGGGCCGACGGCGAGGCGGTCAGCGTCAGCACCGGCTTGTTGCGCAGGCAGCTGGCCATGCCGGGCCGCGACAACCAGTCCAGAGCGTTCTTCAGCACCCCGCTCATGCCGTGGTTGTACTCGGGCGAGATGACCACGAGACCATCCGCCGCGGCGACGTCGCGGCGCAGGGCTGCCACAGCGGCGGGCGCCGCCTCGCCGTCGAGGTCGTCGTTGAAGAGCGGGATGTCTTCCAGGGACCGCACGTCCAACTGCATGTCGTCCGGCAGAACATCGCGAAGCGTCAGCAGAACGGCGGTGCTATAGGACCGGCGGCGCAGGCTGCCGGACAGACCGATCAGGGACAGCGTCATGTCAGTGGGCGATCGCGCCGCCTGCCGACGCCCGCGCCATGTCCAGCGCCACGTCCATGATCATGTCTTCCTGCCCCCCGACCATCTTGCGACGGCCCAGCTCGACCAGGATGGCCCGCGTGTCGAGCCCGTGCTCGGCGGCGGCCTTCTCGGCATGGCGCAGGAAGCTGGAATAGACCCCGGCATAGCCCAGCGTCAGGGTTTCGCGGTCGACGCGCACCGGGCGGTCCTGCAGCGGACGGACCAGGTCCTCGGCGGCGTCCATCAGGGCGTAGAGATCGCAGCCGTGGTTCCAGCCCTGCACCTCGGCGGCGGCGATGAAGACCTCGAGCGGGGCGTTGCCAGCCCCGGCGCCCATGCCCGCCAGTGAGGCGTCGACGCGGATCGCGCCGCCCTGGACCGCGACGATGCTGTTGGCGACGCCGAGCGACAGGTTGTGGTGGGCGTGGACGCCGCGCTGGGTCTCGGGCTTGAGCACGCGGTCATAGGCGGCCAGACGCGCGGCATACTGGTCCATGGTCATCGCGCCGCCGCTGTCGGTGACATAGACGCAGTGGGCGCCATAGGTCTCCATCAGCTTGGCCTGCTGGGCCAGGGCGTCGGGCTCGGACATGTGGCTCATCATCAGGAAGCCGGACACGTCCATGCCCAGGGTGCGGGCGGCCTCGATATGCTGCTTGGCGACATCGGCCTCGGTGCAGTGGGTGGCGATGCGCACCGAACGCACCCCCAGATCATAGGCGTGTTTCAGGTCATGCACGGTCCCGATGCCGGGCAGCAGAAGCGTGGTCAGCACGCTGTGTTCCAGCACATCGGCGACCGCGCCGATCCAGTCCCAGTCGGTATGGGCGCCGAAGCCGTAGTTGAAGCTGGAGCCCTGCAGCCCGTCGCCGTGCGCGACCTCGATGGCGTCTACCTTGGCCCGGTCCAGCGCGCGGGCGATGGCCTGGACATGGTCGAGGCCATACTGGTGGCGGATGGCGTGCATGCCGTCGCGCAGGGTGACGTCCTGAATATAGAGCTTGGTAACGGTGGGATCGAAGGTCACGCGGCGATCCTTTCGGCGATCTTCTCGGCGGTCTTGAGCGCCGCCGAAGTCATGATGTCGAGATTGCCGGCATAGGCCGGCAGGTAGTGCGCCGCCCCCTCGACCTCGAGGAAGACGCTGACCTTCAGGCCGGTGAACTCGCCGCCCATTTCGGGGATGCGCAGGGGGGCATTGCCGCCGACGCTTTCGAACTGCACCGCCTGCTTGAGGCGATAGCCGGGCACATAGGTCTGGACCTCGGCCACCATGGCCTCGACCGACCGGCGGATCGCCTCGCGGTCGCCGTCGTCGCACAGGCAATAGACGGTATCGCGCATGATCAGCGGCGGCTCGGCGGGGTTGAGGATGATAATGGCCTTGCCGCGCGTCGCCCCGCCGACCTCGACGATGGCTTGACTGGTCGTCTCGGTGAATTCGTCGATGTTGGCCCGCGTGCCGGGGCCGGCGCTTTTCGAAGCGATCGAGGCGACGATCTCGCCGTAATGCACCCTGGCGACGCGGTTCACCGCCGCGACGATGGGGATGGTCGCCTGCCCGCCGCAGGTCACCATGTTGACGTTGGGCGCGTCCAGATGCGCCTCGCCGTTGACCGGCGGGATCACATAGGGGCCGATCGCCGCCGGGGTCAGGTCGATCACCCGCTTGCCGTGCGCCGTCAGCGCCTCGCTGTGCCGCCTGTGCGCGCCGGCCGAGGTCGCATCGAAGACAATGGCGATATCGCCAAAGCCGGGCAGAGCGATCAGGCCGTCCAG
>DAIOID010000212.1:0-3193 GCA_036744355.1 Brevundimonas sp. | reverse complement strand
GGGAAGTGGTCAGAGCGATAGAAGGCCCCGGCCTGGGGCGCCGGATCGGGAATCAGGCGGCGCCCTTCACGGCCGGCGAAGACGGCCAGCCGGTCGTCCAGATCATTCTTGCCCGCGCCGATGACGACGATGTTGGGGTCAATTTCGGTGCCCGGCAGCAGGCTGTCCATATTGATGTTGGCCACGGTGGTCTCCAGCGGCCAGACAGGATTGGCGGCGTAGTATTCAGCCCCCAGCAGGCCTGTCTCCTCGGCCGCCCAGCTGACGAAGACGGTCGAGCGTTGGGGGCGCGGCCCCTCGGCGAACAGGCGGGCCAGTTCCAGCACCGCCGCCACGCCGGTCGCGTTGTCGACGGCGCCGTTATAGATGTCGTCGCCGTTCTTCGGCGTGGCGCGGCCATAGGCGTCCCAGTGGGCGCCGAACATGACCGTCTCGTCCGGGCGGGTCGCGCCCGGCAGGCGGGCGATGACGTTGCGGGTCTGCACCCGGTCGGCCTTCTGGCCGAAGTCGATGGACATGGTGACGCCGTCCAGCGCCACGGGGCGGAAGTCGGGCGTGCGGGCCTGGGCTCTCAGCGCGGCGAAGTCGAGCCCGGCGTCCTGGAACAGCTTTTCGGCGACAGCGCCCTGAATCCAGCCCTGGGCGGCGACGCGCTCCTTGTCCGGGTCGGCGCGGACGATGTCGAACTTGGGCGCGGTCGAGGAGTTCTGCAGCGTCGACCAGGGATAGCCCGCCCCCGCCGTGTCGTGGATGACCAGGACCCCCGCCGCGCCATGCGCCGCCGCGACCTGGAATTTGTAGGTCCAGCGGCCGTAGAAGGTCATGGCCTGACCGTCGAACTGACCCGCCACCGGATGGCCCTCCGGCGCGCCGAAGTCGGGGTCGTTGACCAGAACCAGCATGATCTTGCCGGTCAGATCGACGCCCTTGTAGTCGTCCCAGCCGCGTTCCGGCGCATCGACCCCATAGCCGACGAAGACCAGAGGCGCGTCCTTGAGCGAGATATGGCTGACCGGGCGGTCCGAGGAGACGATGACGTCGGTCGCCCGATGCAGGGCGGTGATCTGTCCATTGGCGGTGACGCTGAGCGTCGCCGGACCGTCCTGACTGGTGCGGCTGACCTGGGCCACCTGAACCCAGGAGCCGTCGGACCCGCCAGGCTCCAGGCCTCGGGCCTGAAACTGCTGCGTCAGCCATTCGATGGTCTTGTCCTCGCCCGGCGTGACCGGGGCCCGGCCCTCGAATTCGTCCGAGGCCAGAATGCGGGTCGCCTCGCTGAGCCGGACCGGGTCGACACGACCGAGCGGGGCCGTCTGGGCGAGGGCCGAAGTCGAGGTCACCAGGACGGCGATCAGGCCGAAGGCGGCGGAACGGGGCATCGACATCAGGCGCACTCGAACGACAGCGAAGGGGAAGGAGACAGGCTGCGCCCCCCGGCCGTCCCTGTCGAGCCCCGCCCTTGGTCGATCAGCGCGTCTTCAACCAGTCCAGCACGCCGTCCGCCGCGACCACGCCGGAGGCAAAGGAGGCCTGCAGCAGATAGCCGCCCGTCGGCGCCTCCCAATCCAGCATCTCGCCCGCCAGGAAGACGCCGGGACGGGTCTTGAGCATGAGGCGGTCGTCCACGGCGTCCAGCATCACGCCGCCCGCCGAGGAGATGGCGCGGCTCAGACCCTGAACCCCGGTCAGGGTCAGGGCGACGCTCTTGATGCGTGCGGCCAGCGCCTCGGGTTCGAGCGGCAGGGGCCCGGCCTCGCGCAGCAGGGCGACGGCGAAGGGATCGAGGTGGACGGCCTTCCTCAGCCAGTTGGACAGGCTGCCCTTGCCGCGCGGCCTCGACAGGCGCTGCGTCAGGGCCTCCTGCGACTGGTCGGGGCGCAGGTCGAGGGTCAGCGCGGCCGACCCGTCGCGCTCGACGGCGTCGCGCAGGGCCGCCGACAGGGTGTAGATCGCCCCGCCCTCGATCCCGTAGGCAGCGATCATGGCCTCGCCGCGCACGGTGCGCCCGGCATGGGTCAGGGCCACGCCCTTCAGCGGCTGGCCGGCGAAACGCTCGCGCAACAGGGGCGACCACTCGACTTTGAAGCCGACGTTGGAGGGCTGGAAGGGCGCGACGGTCACGCCCGCCTTCTCCAGTTCCGGAACCCAGCCGGCGTCGGAGCCGAGTTTGGCCCAGCTGGCGCCGCCCAGGGCCAGAACCACGGCATCGGGTCGTTCCAGCCGCTCGCCCTCGGGGGTGTCGAAGGCGAGGGCGCCGTCTTTCCAGCCGGTCCAGCGCGAGCGGACGCGGATTTCGACGCCCAGGCTCTCCAGCCGCCCCAGCCAGGCCCGCAGCAGGGGCGAGGCCTTCATCGCCTTGGGGAAGACCCGGCCCGAGGAGCCGACAAAGGTTTCCTGTCCCAGCCCCTCGACCCAGGCGGTCAGGTCGGCGGGGGAGAAGGCGCCCAGCCAGTCGCTGATCCGCGCCCGCGCCGGGGCGTCGTAGCGGTCAAGGAAGGGCGCCAGCGGCTCCGAATGGGTCAGGTTCAGCCCGCCGCGCCCGGCCATCAGGAACTTGCGCGCGACCGAGGGCATCCGCTCATGCACGACGACGTGCAGGCCCGCCGAGGCCAGGCGTTCAGCGGCCATCAGCCCGGCGGGGCCGGCGCCGATCACGGCGACAGTCGAAGGTGTGGAGGAGGGCGCGTCGGTCATCACGCCTTCCTAGACCGGAACGTCCGCGAACGGCATACGCTCTGTCCTCATGAGCGTCGCCTTCACCCGAGAAGAAGATCTGGAAGCCACGGCCGCCGACCTGGTGGACCGTCCGATCTCGCCCCATCCCAACCATGTCACGCCCGAGGGCCTGGCCCAGATCGAGGCCGAGCTGGCCGCGGCGCGGGCCGCCTACTCTGGGGCGCAGGTGAAGGGTGCGATCGAAGCCGACCGCACCGCCATGGCGCGGGCCACGCGCGACCTGCGCTACTGGTCGGCGCGACGCGCCTCGGCCCAGCTGCTGGAGACGACGCCCGACGGCCGGGTTCGCTTTGGCGGCGCGGTGACCATCGAGCGCGAGGACGGCCGCACCCAGACCTGGCGCATCGTCGGCGAGGACGAGGCCGATCCCGCCAAGGGCTCGGTCAGTCACGTCTCGCCCCTGGCCCGCGCTGTGATGGGCAAGCGGGTCGGCGACGAGGCAAGCGTGGCTGGCCAG
>DAIOID010000211.1:0-3284 GCA_036744355.1 Brevundimonas sp. | reverse complement strand
CCGTCGCTGGTTTTCAAGACCAGTGCCTTAAACCACTCGGCCACACTTCCACATCGATCCGGTCCATCAGGACGTCGGTCGCTCAGCGCGAGTCGGGACAGCGCGCGGGGGCGTGCATAGCGTCAAGTTCGCCGCCGCCCAAGCCCTAAAGCGCAGCCCGCATGCTGGCTCAGTCTAGGCCTTGGCCGGCGTGGACGGGCGGGTCACCAGCCAGATTCCGGCGCAGACGAGGATCAAGGCTCCCAGATAACTCCACCTCAGCAGGGACTCGCCCAGGAAGATGGCCGAAAGCGAGACGCCAAAAACCGGGATCAGGAAGTTGAAGGCCGCGATCATGCCGACGGGGTTGTGCTTCAGCAGCAGGCTCCAGACGGCGAAAGCCACCGAGGAGAGCAGGGCCATGTAGAGCAGCAGGCCGCCGGACTGCAGGTCTATGCCCTCCAGTTGTCCGCCGCCGACTATACCAATCAAGACCAGGATGGCGCCGCCGACAAAGAGCTGCCAGCCGGTCATGACCATGGGGTCCATGCTGGCCGACAGCCGCTTGCCGTAGATGGAGGCCGCCGCCAGCACGAAGGCGGCGATGATGACAAAACCTTCGCCCAACAGGCTGAAATCGAAACCCAGTGCGCCGCCGCCAAGGTTGACCACCACCACGCCCAGGAAACCGATCAGGCACCCCAGCGCCTTGCGACCGTTGAGGCGATCGTTAGCGTAGATGAAGTGGGCCAGGACCACGCTGAAGAAGACGCCGGTCGCGTTCATGATCGACGACTTCACGCCGCTGGCATGGGCCAGGCCGATATAGAAGAAGACGTACTGTATCGCCGTCTGGGTCAGACCCAGAAGAGCCACCTGGCCGACCTGCCGGCCGCTCAGGTTTAGGATCGACTTCTTCATCGCTGCGGCGACGACCAGCAGGATCAGCCCGGCCAGGGCGAACCGCCAGCCGGCGAACAGCATCTGGCTGGCGATGTCGGCCGGCGCGATATGCAGCAAGGCATAGCCGTTCTTGATGGCCGGATAGGCGCTGCCCCACAGGATGCAGCACAGGGTCGCCAGGGCGAAGACGCCCGAACGGGTTTGGTACAGGGAGGGTTTCAAGGCGCTCGCTTCAAGAACTGGGCGCGGGCGCTAGGGCGTCGCCGCGACGGGCGGAGGCATAGCTCCAAACGTCTCGTTAACCAAACCGGAAACCTCCTCTGCGACGATCACTTTGAGTGAACCGGAGTGCGTAGGGCCATGTTGGCGAGAATGCTGAAGGGCGCGGCGGCTGCCGCCGCCTTTTCCACCCTGGCGGCTTGCGCTAGTTTTGGCGGCGGACGAGACGCCGCTGTGCGCGTGCCGGTCGTGACCGATCCCGCGCCGATCGTGTCGGGCACCATGCGCCCCTATCAGGTCCGCGGCCGCTGGTATCGACCGGCTGAACAACCGAACTACGACGAGGTCGGGCAGGCGTCCTGGTATGGCGCGCAGCATCACGGCCGTCCGACCTCGACCGGTGAACGGTTCGACATGAACGCGCTGACGGCGGCGCATAAGACCTTGCCTTTGCCGAGCCTGGTCGAGGTGACGAACCGTGCCAATGGACGTCGGGTCGTCCTGCGCGTCAATGATCGCGGGCCGTTCGTGGACAGTCGGATCATCGATTTGTCGCGGGCGGCGGCTGAAGAGTTGGGGCTGCTGTCACAAGGCGTTGGCGAGGTGCGGGTGCGCTACGTCGGGCGGGCTCCGCGAACGGGCGGCGGCATGGCGATGCAGCGCGCCGAAACGATCCCCGCCGCTCGGCCCACGCCGTATAGTCCGCCCCCTACGCCAAACCTGCCTGCGGTATCGGGGGCAGAGACCTACTGGGTTCAGGCCGGCGCCTTTTCGGATCGCCGCGCGGCCAGGCGAATCGCTGACCGTCTGGGAGACCGGGCCTCTGTTCAGGACGTTCGGAGCGACGGACAGTCCCTGTTTCGGGTGATCGTCGGTCCCTGGCCGGACGCCAACGCCGCCGAACAGGCCCGCCAGGCGGTCATCGCACGCGGGTTTGGCGACGCCCTGTTGATATCAGGCGGTTAAGGCTTGCCTGACGCGCGGCGGTCGCCATTGTGCGCGGGTGCAGCGCGGTAAGTTCATCACATTCGAAGGCGGCGAGGGGGCCGGCAAGACCACGCAGGCGCGCCTGCTGGTCGAGCACCTCCGCTCGCTTGGAATCGACGTCATCCAGACGCGCGAGCCAGGTGGTTCGCCGGGCGCCGAGGTCATTCGCAACATCGTCGTGGCCGGGGACGCCGAGCGCTGGTCGCCGCGAACCGAGACCCTGCTGATGTACGCCGCGCGCTCGGATCATCTGGAGCGCACCATTCGTCCGGCGCTGGACGCCGGCAAATGGGTGGTTTGCGATCGTTTCGCCGATTCCAGCCGTGTTTATCAGGGCGCGGGCGGCGGCGCGCCCGAAACCCTGATCGAGGCGCTGGACGCCGCCATCGTGGCCGAGGACCAGCCGGATCTGACCCTGGTGTTCGATCTGCCGGTCGAGGTCGGGCTGGAACGCGCCTTCGGTCGCGGCCTGTTCGAGACCCGGTTCGAGTCCAAGGGCCTGGCCTTCCACCAGAAACTCCGCGAGGGCTTCCTCGGCGTGGCGCGCCGTCACCCGGAACGCTGCGTCGTGATCGACGCCACGGGCGAGCTTGAGGCCGTTTCCGAACGCCTGCGGAGCGCCGTCGCCGAGCGGCTGCTGTGAGCGAACACCCGCGCGACCGGTTCGACCTGGTCCCGGACGTCGCCGCCGAAGAAGCCTTTCTTGACGCCCTGAGCCGGGGGCGGCTGCACCACGCCTGGCTGCTGTGCGGGGTCGAAGGCAGCGGAAAGGCGACCTTCGCCTATCGCGCCGCGCGGCGCCTGCTAGGGGCGGCGCCCGATCCGACGCGCGGGCCGCTGGGCGCCGCGCCCTATGATCCAGTCAGCCAACTGGTTTCGGCGCAATCCCACCCCGATCTGTTGGTGATGGAGCGGCTGGTCGAGGGCGGCAAGCAGAAGAAGACCATCTCGGTGGATCAGGCCCGCGACCTGCCGGGTTTCTTCGCCAAGAGCCCGTCCCAGGCGCAGTATCGTGTGGCTATCATCGACGCCGCCGACGACCTGAACATCAACGCCGCCAACGCCTTGCTGAAAATCCTTGAGGAACCGCCCGAGCGCGGCGTCTTGCTGCTGGTGACCCATGCGCCGGGCCGCCTGCTGGCGACGATCCGCTCGCGCTGCCGCCGCCTCAGCTTCCCGATCTGGACCCCGGATCA
>DAIOID010000210.1:1028-3290 GCA_036744355.1 Brevundimonas sp. | reverse complement strand
TTGTCGCGCTGGTGCAGGCCGATGGAGGGTTCGTCCAGCACATAGAGGACGCCGGTCAGGCCCGAGCCGATCTGCGAGGCCAGGCGGATGCGCTGGCTCTCGCCGCCCGACAGGGTGCCGGAACTGCGCGACAGGCTGAGGTAGTCCAGGCCGACGTTGTTCAGGAAGCGCAGCCGGTCGGTGATCTCCTTCAGGATGCGGCGGCCGATCTCGCGCTGCTTGTCCGTCAGGTGGTCGTCCAGTGTGGTGAACCACAGATAGGCCTTGGAGATCGACAGCCAGCTGATCTCGGCGATGTCGGCGCCGCCGACCTTGACCGCCAGGGCCTCGGGTTTCAGGCGCTTGCCGCCGCAGACCTCGCAGGGGGTCTCGGACTGATAGCGGCCCAGCTCCTCGCGGACCCAGGCACTGTCGGTCTCGCGCCAGCGGCGTTCGAGGTTGGGCAGGACGCCTTCGAAGGCCTTGGCGACCTCGTATTTGCGGGCGTTGTCGTCATAGACGAACTTGATCTTCTCGCCGCTAGAGCCGTGCAGGATGACCTTCTGGGCCTGTTCCGGCAGGTCGCGCCAAGCCTTGTCCATCGAGAAGTCGTAGTGCTGGGCCAGCGACTGCAGGGTCTGGGTGTAGAGCGGCGACGGGCCTCGCGCCCAGGGGGCGACCGCCCCCTTGTGCAGGGTCTTGTCACGGTCCGGGATCACCAGATCGGCGTCGAAGGCCAGCTTGACGCCCAGGCCGTCGCAGGTCGGACAGGCGCCGAAGGGGTTGTTGAACGAGAACAGCCGCGGCTCGATCTCGCTGATGGTGAAGCCCGAGACGGGGCAGGCGAATTTCTCGGAAAAGACGATGCGGCGGGGCTCTTCGCCCTCGGGGGCCCCAGACGAAGGGGAGGCCCATTCGGCGGTGGCGATGCCGTCGGCCAGCCCCAGGGCGGTCTGGATGCTGTCGGCGTAGCGCGGCTCAAGACCTGCTTTGGTTACAATGCGGTCCACGACGATATCGATGTCGTGCTTGAACTTCTTGTCGAGAGCCGGGGCGTCCTCGATGGCGTAGAACTCGCCGTCGATCTTCAGCCGCTGGAAGCCCTGACGCTGCCACTCGGCCATTTCCTTCTTGTACTCGCCTTTGCGGCCGCGCACGACCGGCGCCAGCAGCAGGATACGCTCGCCGTCAGGCAGGGCGGTCAGCTTGTCGACCATCTGGCTGACGGTCTGGCTCTCGATCGGCAGGCCGGTGGCCGGCGAATAGGGAACGCCGACGCGCGCCCACAGCAGGCGCATGTAGTCGTGGATTTCCGTGACCGTGCCGACCGTCGAGCGCGGGTTCTTGGACGTCGTCTTCTGTTCGATGGAGATGGCCGGAGACAGGCCCTCGATCAGGTCCACGTCCGGCTTGCCCATCAGTTCCAGGAACTGGCGCGCATAGGCCGACAGGCTCTCGACGTAGCGGCGCTGGCCCTCGGCGTAGATGGTGTCGAAGGCCAGCGAAGACTTGCCCGAGCCCGACAGCCCGGTCATCACGACCAGCTTCTCACGTGGGATATCGACGTCCACGCCCTTGAGGTTATGCTCGCGGGCGCCGCGAACGCGGATGAAGTTGTGCTTTTCGGTCATGGGCCCGGAAACGGTAAGCGGGAACGCGGGAGACCCCGAAAACGGTCCGGGGCGACGACGCTATATGGGGATCAATTCGCCCGAAACAGCAAGAACAATATGAGAACGTTCGTGGAGCTTGCGTTCGGCAAACTTGACCGTAAGGTCAGAAGTTCAGAGGGGGACTCATGCGTATTTTGAAATTAGCGGTAGGGCTTGCAAGCGTGGTCGCGCTGGGCGGCTGCAATTTTCATACGACCCTGCCGACATCCGACCCCGCGCTAAATGCCGAGGCCGATGCATTGTTTGAAGATCTCGCGCATGGCCGTGACGATGCGCTGATCGCACGCATGTCGTCCGCCAACGAGGCGGAGGAGATCAGGGCCCAGCTGCCGATGCTTCGCAATATTGTAGGCGAAGCTACCCCACCCGAACCCACTGTGACAGGGACGCGGAAGATAAGTGGAACGAGCGGCGAGGTTTATGAGGTGCAGCAGGACTACGCATATCCTGATCGCGTGGTGCACGCCTACACGACCCTGATCAAGGAAGGCGGCGCCTGGAAGGTTCATGGCTTCAATATCAATGCGCAGATGAAGCCGGCGAGCGTCGAGCCGGCGACCTAGTCATTTGGCGTCCAGGCGGGTTCGGGGCGGCGGTAGCGTTCGCCGGG
>DAIOID010000210.1:0-1018 GCA_036744355.1 Brevundimonas sp. | reverse complement strand
CCGGGGCGACGACGCCATATGGGGATCAATTCGCCCGAAACAGCAAGAACAATATGAGAACTTCTAGTCTGCTTCAGGCACCCACGGCGTTTCTGGGCGGCGATAGCGTTCGCCGGGGCCGACCAGGACGCCGTTGGCGTTGGCGACGCCCAGTTCCAGGCTTTCGGCGATGCGGCGGGCGCGGACGATGAAGTGGTCGGCGGCGGCGGGCGGGCAGAGGTCGCGCGCGGTCGCCTCGAAGATCTGCAGCCAGCGGTCGAAGTGGCGGGCGTCGATGGGCAGGGGCAGGTGTTTCGGCATGGGCCGGCCCTGATAGACGCCGGTGGACAGGGCGACCGAGGACCAGAAGAGCTTCATCTGCGCCAGATGCGGACCCCAGTCCTCGACGCGTTCGGCGAAGATCGGGCCGATGAAGTCGTCATCGCGAACGCGGGCGTAGAAGCCCTCGACCAGGGCGTCGATCAGGGCCTCGTCGATGCCGGTTTCGTCCCGGATTCGCTGGACGGCTTCGGCCCGGCGGGCGGCGGCCTCGGTGCGGTCGGGGGCGGGGCGGTCGATGCGGAAGGCGACGGTTCGGTCAGGCGCGGTCATGGTTGGAAGATAGGGTCTCGGCGCCGCATCGCAAAAGCGTCGCGGGAGAATTGGGGTTGCGCTGCGAAAGATCAGCACCCATCCTTCCACCAGCCAACGTATTTGACGAGGAGGCACGACGATCATGATCAGCGCTCTGGAAATCGGTTTCGCCCTTTCCGCTCCGCTCTTCGTGCTCGCCTATGTCCTCGCTCAACCCAAGCCCAAGCCCGTCCGTATCCGCACTCGTGACGCTCAGCAGCGTCGCGGCCCGCACGCCTGACGGTCACGCCTTATTCGATAATCTGAGCCTCGCCTTCGGGCGCGAGCGCACGGCCGTCGTGGGCCGCAACGGCGTGGGCAAGACCACGCTGCTGCGCCTTGTCGCCGGTCTGGCCGAACCCGCCGAGGGCGCGGTGGCGCGCGCCGGGAGCGTCGGCTGGCTGGC
>DAIOID010000209.1:0-3298 GCA_036744355.1 Brevundimonas sp. | reverse complement strand
ACGCCACCGGCCTGACCTGCATGCGGATCGCCGTGGTCGCCGCGACGACCGGGGCGTTTTCCCTGACCAACGCCGTCGGCACCTTCGCCTGGTTGGCCGTTTCGGGGATTGCGGTCGGGGTCATCGTGACGCTGGCGATCGGCCTGCTCAAGGGCTGGATCAGCCGCGGTTGGGGCGAGGACGTCGGCGGGCAGATCCTGATCAGCATCCTGATCCCGTTCGCCGCCTATCTGGCTGCAGAAGCCGTGCACGGCTCGGGCATTCTGGCCGCCGTGGCGGCGGGCGTGACCATGAGCTTCACCGAGCGCAGCGGCATGGCCCAGGCGGCCACCCGTATTCGCCGGGCCGTGGTCTGGGATACGGTTCAGTTCGTCGCCAACGGTCTGATCTTCGTCATCCTGGGCGAACAGATGCCGTCGATCATGGCGCGCGCGGCCGAGGTCATTCACACGACCCAGCACAAGGAGGTCTGGTGGCTGGCGGTCTATGTCTTCGCCATCGTCGCTGCGTTGGCGGCGCTGCGCTTCGTCTGGGTCTGGACCTCGCTGAAGCTGACGCTGTACCGCAAGCGCGGGCCGAACGCGCCGCCTCGGGTGGGTCTGCGTCTCGTCGCCGTCATGTCGCTGGCGGGCGTGCGCGGCGCCATCACCCTGGCCGGTATCCTGACCTTGCCCTTCATGCTGGCCGACGGCACGCCGATGCCGGCGCGAAACCTGGCCATCTTCCTGGCCGCTGGCGTGATCATCGTGTCCCTGGTTCTGGCCACGGTCGCCTTGCCGCGCCTGCTGAAGAACGTCGAACTGCCGCCCGAGCCCTCGCACCTGGAGGAGGAGGACCGCTCACGCGTCGCGGCGGCCTCGGCGGCCATGCGCGCCATCGAGGATCGACAGCACGCCATGGCCGAGGGCAAGTCGGATCCGGACCTCTACGCTGAGACCGCCGCCCGCCTGATGGAGGTCTATCGTCGCCGCATTGAAAGCCGGAGCCACAGCGAGGGCGATGATCTGGCCCGCACCCAGCGCGGCGACGAGATCGAACGTCAGCTGCGTCTGGCCGGACTGGCCGCTGAACGCGAAGAACTGATCCGGCTGGGGCGACAGAGGCTGGTCAACGAAGAAACGGCGCGCCGCCTGATCCGCGAGATCGACCTTCAGGAACTGCGCTACGTCTGATCGGATCAGGCGTCCAGAATGGCGCTGATCGCGGCATAGTCGTCGACGACATGGTGGGCCCCGGCGTCTCGCAGCCGATCGCCGTCTCCGTCGCGCATGTGGCCGCCAGCGCAGAGGCCGGCGACGGTCTTGCCGGCGGCGACGCCCGCAGCCACGCCGCTGAGGCTGTCCTCAATCACCAGGGTTCGGGCGGGATCGACCTGCATTTCGGCGGCAGCGTGCAGGAACAGGTCCGGGTTCGGCTTGCCGCGCGTGACATGGACGGTCGCGCTGAAGACAGGCCCGCCGAAGGTCGTCGTCAGGTTGAAACGGTTCAGGCCCATGTGGATCCAGTCCAGCGGGCTGGATGAGGCGATGCAGCGCCGCTCATCCCGTGTCGCCATGAAGTCCAGAGCGCCGACGACCGGCATTGGCTCCTGCGGTGCGCGGGCGTGGCATCGCCGGGTCCACTCGGTGTGTAGCCCGGCGGGGCAGGGGCCGAAACGCGCCTCTATCAGAGCGAGACAATCTGACCAGTGCTTGCCTACATAGGTCGCAAAGGATTGCTCAAGCGTCGTCGGCATTCCTGCTTCCGTCAGCAGGTCGGCGAAAATGGCGTTGTTCAGCAGTTCGCTGTCGGCGACGACGCCGTCATAGTCAAAAATAATGAGGTCGAAGGCCGCCAGGATCAGGCCTTCTCAGCCGCCTTGGCTGCGTCCCACAAGGCGTCCATCTCGGCCAGGTCGGACTGCTCCGGGGTGCGGCCGTCCTTGGCCAGCTCGGCTTCGATGAAACCGAAGCGGCGCACGAACTTGGCGTTGGCGGCGCGCAGGGCGTCCTCGGGTTCGAGCTCCAGCTTGCGGGCCAGGTTGGCGACGACGAACAGCAGGTCGCCCAGTTCCTCGCGGGCTTTTTCCTTGTCGCCGGCGGCGATCTCGACGCGCAGTTCCTCGACCTCTTCGGCCAGCTTGTCGAAGACCTCGTCGGTCGAGGGCCAGTCGAAGCCGACGCGACCGGCGCGCTTGGTCAACTTGGCGGCGCGGGTCAGGGCGGGCAGGCCGACCGGCACGTCGTCGAGCACGCCGTGCTGTTCCTTGGCCTTGCGCTCGGCGGCCTTGATGTCTTCCCAGCGGGCCTTCTGGGCCGAACCGCTGGGCTTGGCGGCTTCCTCGCCGAAGACGTGAGGGTGGCGGCGGACCAGCTTGTCAGCCATGGCGTCTGCCACGTCGTCAAAGGCGAAATGCCCGGCCTCTTCGGCCATGCGGGCGTGGAAGACGACCTGGAATAGCAGGTCGCCCAGTTCGACCTTCAACTCCTCCATGTCGGCGCGCTCGATGGCGTCGGCGACTTCGTAAGCCTCCTCGATCGTATAGGGGGCGATGGTCGCGAAGGTCTGCTCGACGTCCCAGGGGCAACCGCCGTTCGGGTCGCGCAGGCGAACCATGATCTCTTTCAGGCGGTCGACGGAGTGGGTCATTCAGGCGGTCCGGCGTCGCGCAGCGCAAGCGCCTCGCGGATTTCATCGTGCCGCTGGGGCGTCAGGGGATAGCCCTTCAACACCCAGGCGGTGGCGGCCAATAGCAGGCCGGGCACGGCGATGAACAGGACTTGCAGGATCAGCAGCGAGAACTCGCTGTTGCCCTCCGGTCCCGGCAGGGCCTCGAACCCTGCCAGCGGCAGCAGGGCATAGGGCAGCAGGGCGAAGACGTGACCCAGCTTGGTCGTCGCCGACAGGATGGAGAACATCAGGCCGGTGCGGTCCACGCCCGTTTCCAGACGGACCTCGTCGCCCGCGTCCGCCATCATGGCGCGCAGCAGGAACAGGCCCGCCGCATAGGGCAGGCCAGCGATGAACATGGCCGTCGCCGTCAGGGCGAAGTTGCCGCCGGGAACCAGGGTCGCGCCGACATAGAAGACCGCAAAGATCAGGCTGGCGACGGCCAGAGCCCTGTCCTTGCCGATCCTGGTCGCCAACCAGGCCCAGATCGGCGCCCCGACCAGTCCGGCCATGAAGTAGATCAGCATGAACAGGCCGGCCTGGCTGTGGTCGTAGCCCTTGATCTGGCCGAAGAAGAAGAACAGCAATGAGCCCGTGATGCCCGGCGCAATGCCCAGCAGCAGGTCGGCGACCAGCAGCTTGCGGACCG
>DAIOID010000208.1:0-3481 GCA_036744355.1 Brevundimonas sp. | reverse complement strand
GGCGCATGTCGCGCGAGCGCCCCTTGCAGCCCGTTCTGGCCCTGACGCCCAAGCCTGAGACGGCGCGGCGTCTGGCCCTGGTCTGGGGGCTAGAGCCGCGTCTGGGCGAACAGCCGTCGTCGCTGGAAGGCCTGACCGACGATGCGGTCGAGGCGGCCATGACCTATGGCCTGGCCGAGTCGGGGCAACGCATCCTGATCCTGGCCGGAACGCCTTTCGGCGCGCCGGGGGCGGCAAATCTGTTGCGTCTGGCCCATGCTCCGGTGGGAGCTTTAAAATTATCTAGGGACGGAATCTAAGAATTGGCGTCCCAATTGGGTAATTTCTATGCCTTCGTTAATGTAGTTCGCATATCCCATTTGAAACATGCTTCTTGAGCTTTTGTTTCTGTTGCTAATCAAGTTGCGAACGATCTGATGAAATAGTGGCTCATCTCCGCCTGCGATTAAGACTGCATCGCCTGCTGTGGGTTTGAATTTCGACGCCATCGCAGCCTTCAGATCAGAGGTGCTGATATAGCCATTCTTCCGCGCAGCCGCGAGTTCGAGCGCGAGGACCACTATGTCGCCTTGTTGGATGCGGAGGCGATCAATTTTTCTAAGTGCCATTAATTCCACGTAAATTTTTTAGATTCACGATGGCTCTGCCCATATGCAGCAGAGGTCGTGCGGACATGATCAAGTACATCGGATCGAAGCGAGCCCTTCTGAACCACATCGTTTCGGGAGTTGCAGAGCTCCTGCCCCGAGGTGGTAGCGTGTGCGATCTCTTTTCAGGAAGTGCGCGTGTTGGTCACGCCTTGAAGGGGGAGGGCTTTAGAGTCTGGTCAAATGACCACAATGCTTACGCTTACACATTGGCGACCGCGTACATTCAGGCGGATCGTGAACGTTGGGCCAGCCAAGCTGAGAAGGTGTTGAGAGAACTTCGAAATGTCAAGGCTGAAGCCGGCTGGTTCACCAAGACCTTTTGCGAGGACGCCCGCTTTTTCCACCCCGACAACGGCGCCCGCATCGACGCCATGCGAACCCGCATCGAGGCCATGGGGTTGGAGCCTGAACTGAAGGCCGTGGTTCTGGTCGCCCTGATGGAGGCGGCGGACCGGGTGGATTCCACCGCCGGTCTGCAGATGGCCTATATGAAGCAGTGGGCGCCGCGCGCGTTGAAGCCGCTGGAACTGCGCCTGCCCGACCTGCTGCCGGGCGTGGCCGCCGGACCGTGCAAGGCCACTCAGGGAGACGCGGTCGAGATCGCCGATCAGGTCGAGGCCGATCTGGTCTATCTGGACCCGCCCTATAACCAGCATTCCTATCTAGGGAACTACCACTGTTGGGAAAGCCTGGTCCTGTGGGACATGCCGGAGACCTATGGCGTCGCCAACAAGCGGGTGGACGTGCGAACCCGCAAGAGCCCATTCAACAGCCGCCCCGGCATCGGCCCGGCCCTGCAATCCGTGGTCGAGCGGCTGAAGACGCCGAACCTGATCGTCAGCTTCAACGACGAGGGCTATCTGAGCCGCGACGACCTGACGGCTATGCTGTCGGCGCGCGGCCATGTCCAGGTGGTCGAGATTCCGCGCCCCCGCTACGTCGGCGCCCGCATCGGCATCCATAACCTGAAGGGCGAGAAGGTCGGGGCGGTCGGACGGCTGCGTAACGTCGAGCACCTGTTCGTCGTGACGCAAAAGCCACTGAGCCTGCCGGTCGCCGCCTGACGCGGAACCAAGGGGCGGGGTTCAGGTTACAGGCAGCATGAGTGCCTCGAGCGACCATACCTCTTCCACGCCTTCCGAACCTCGCCGTCGGTCGGCCAAGGGACTGTCCAACTGGGCGTTGTTCGTTCTGATCGCGGCGGTGGTCGTGATCCTGGGCCTGCTGGTCGCGGGCGCGACGGTCGGCTAGGCCGCCTCCAGCAGAGCCTTGATCGGCGCCCAGCTGCGGCGATGCGCGGGGCAGGGACCGAGGGTCTTCAGGGCCTGCTGGTGGATGGGGGCGTTGTAGCCCTTGTGGCTGGCGAAGCCGTAGCCTGGATAGGTCACATCCATCTCGATCATCAGCCGGTCGCGCGCCGTCTTGGCCAGGATGGAGGCCGCCGCGATGGACAGGGACAGGGCGTCGCCGCCGACCACGGGCGTCACCGCGCAGGGCAGCTTGAAGCGGTAGTTGCCGTCCACCAGGGCGTGGACCGGCGCATGGGCCAGGGCCTCGACCGCGCGGCGCATGGCCAGGCCCGTGGCGTGCAGGATGTTCAACTGGTCGATCTCCTCGACCGAGGCGAAGCCGACGCCCCAGGCCAGGGCGCGGGCCTTGATCTCGGGTTCCAGCGCGGCCCGGCGCTTTTCCGTCAGGGCCTTGGAGTCGTCGATGCCTAGCGGCAGGTCGTCGGGGTTCAGGATCACCGCCGCCGCAGACACCGGCCCGGCCCACGGCCCGCGCCCCGCCTCGTCCACGCCGCAGACATGGCCGTTCCAGACCGCGCGGGCCTCCAGCTCCAGCATCAGGGTAGGGAAGGGACGATCGATCTTGGGGGAGGCTTTAGGCGGCTTCATCGCGCGTCAGTGCCACGAACGGGTGCGGGGTGGAAGGTGGTGGTGCGGCCGTTAGCCATGACACCCGCCTGCAAAAATTTGGTCTGACTTTGGCTGGGAAACTGTCGTGTAGACGTCAGTCCAGGGTGAGCGAATATTGTTATGTCGTGGCGTCGATGGCTAGAGTTAGCGCCGAACCAGACCAGGGATTGGTTGATGCCGCGCCTTCAAAAGAACCTTGCCACAGGTGTTTGCCAGATCGAGTTTGAACTGGATGCTGAGGAGTATGCCGCGATTGGGCGTGTCATGGCTCAGTGGGCATACCTTGAGCACGGCTTGTACGAGATGTCCTCTGGTATCGCAGAGATTGTAGGCATTACTCTACCTGAGGATGCTCGGAGTGTTTCATTCAGTCGCCGTCTGCGCGTTTTGCGTGACCTTGTCATGACCCATGCGCCGGATCATGAAAGAAAGCGAATGATTCGGTTGCTAGACCGCATAGCAAACGTTGAGCAGGATCGACACCAAGTTGCCCATGGCACGTGGGATTGGGAACCTAGTAAACCTGAATTGCTACGTGCATCATGCCTTCGGCCCTCAAAGACGTTTGAAAAGCTGTACGATGCAAAGCGCATCAACCGAGTTGCGGATCAGATCGGTCAAATCAGTTTTGAACTCCAATATCCGGGCGGTTGGGACGAGGCGTTCGTCGATGCGATTTCTGGCGGCGATGAAACGGCGGAATCAGTTGCCTATGCGAGCGTTTCCAGAGCCTTCGTTCGTTTAATGTCGCAAACGCCCAAGGCTAAAGGCGCTCCAAAGGGGTAGGTGGCCGCCGTGTTCAGATTTCGGTGACGCCACATAATCCATCCCTGCTGCCCACCTCCCCATGCCGGAAACAGGTCGTCTGGTGGTCGTTGACCATGCCGACCGCCTGCATGAAGGCGTAGGTGA
>DAIOID010000207.1:0-3510 GCA_036744355.1 Brevundimonas sp. | reverse complement strand
GAACCTGTGCCGGGCGTCTTCACCCTGGCGCAGAAGGACACGAAGTACTTCTTCCACGATCCGGCGCGGCCGACGCTGGCCCTGCCGGGGCGGCAGTGGATGGCGGTGCGCCTGACGCGGGTGGCCTAGAGTTCGGCGAGAAGGGCTTCCAGCCGCCGCATGTCCGCCGGCGGGGCGGTCTCGAAGCGCAGGGCCTGACCCGTCACCGGGTGGACGAAGCCGAGGACGGCGGCGTGCAGGGCCTGACGCGTCAGGCCGACCTCGGCCACGGCGGCGCGGACGGCGGCTGAGGGGCTGCCTGAGCCGTAGACGGGGTCGCCGAGCAGTGGGGAACCCTTGGAGGCCAGATGGACCCTGATCTGGTGGGTGCGGCCGGTATGCAGGGTGCAGGCGACACGGGCGGCCATGGGGGCGCCGGACCCCTTGGCGGGCTGGCCGAAGGTCTTCTGCACCACATAGTCGGTGATGGCCTCGCGCCCGCCGCCCTTGAGCACGGCCATCTTCTTGCGGTCGTGGGGCGAGCGGCCGATCAGGGTCTGGATGCGGCCCTTTTCCGGCGTGGGGGCGCCGCGCGTCAGGGCGATGTAGGTGCGCTCGATGTCGTGGGTCGCGAACAGGGCGGAGAGGCCCTGGTGAGCGCGGTCGGTCTTGGCGGCGACCATGACGCCGGAGGTGTCCTTGTCCAGGCGGTGGACGATGCCGGGGCGGGCGACGCCGCCGATGCCGGATAGCCCAGCGCCGCAGTGGGCCAGCAGGGCGTTGACCAGGGTGCCGGTCTCGCAACCGGGGGCCGGGTGGGCGGCCATGCCGGGGGCCTTGTCGATGACGATCAGGTCGGCGTCCTCGTAAAGGACCGTCAGGGGAATGGCCTCGGGCAGGGGCGTGGCCGGGGCGACCGGCGGCAGGATGACAGCGTAGAGGCCGGCTTGCGCCTTGGCCGAGCCGCTGGAGATCGGCTGGCCGTCGCGGGTGACGGCGCCCTCGGCCAGCAGGGCCTGTAGCCGGGCGCGCGACAGCGACGGGAAGGCGGTGGCCAGAGCCTTGTCCAGACGGACGCCGGGCGCGTCGATCCGCGCTTCCAGCATTTCCGCGTCGTCGTCTTCCGTCAGCAAAGGTTCATCGGCCATAGGGCGAAATAGCATGGCTTGCGGGGCGAGGCCTCATCTGTCCTTGGTCGCCGCATGAAACGCCTTGGGAGAGGCTGAAGATGAAGCTTCTGATCGCCGCCGCTGTCGCCGTCACCGGCGTGGTCCTGCTGTCCGGTTGCGCCACCATGAGCGAGGACCAGTGCCTGGTCGGCGACTGGGGCGGGCAGGGCTGGCGCGACGGGGCCGCCGGGCATCAGGTCAGCCGCCTGGACGACCACGCCAAGGCCTGCGCCAAATACGGCGTGGCGCCGAACATGAGCGCCTATCTGGCCTCGCGCGAGGATGGGCTGCGGACCTATTGCACCTGGGAAAACGGCTTCCGGCAGGGGCGTCAGGGAAGCACCTACGGGGGGGTGTGCGCCCCGGCGGAGGAGCGGGATTTCCTGCCAGCCTATGAGGATGGGCGTCGTATCTACGTGGTTGAGCAGGCCGTGTCTTCGGCGGAGAGCGCCCTGAATTCGGCCATCAGCCGCATCGAGAGCCGCGAGGACAAGCTCGAGGCCAAGGAGCGGGAGCTGCGGCAGGAAGGCCTGAGCGACGAGCAGCGCGACCGCATCCGCGACCGTATCCGCGAGGTGCGCGGCGAGCTTCGCGATGCGCGCCATGACGCCCGTCGCGCTGAAGACGACCTGCGCCACGCCGAGATCGAGGCGCGGCTGGTGATCGGCGCCATCGGCGCGCGATACGGGGTTTGGTGATCAGGGCCGCCTGATCCTCCCCCGCAGGCGGGGGAGGATCGAGAGCGGGCGGCGACCAGCCGATCAGCCGATGCGCGGGTCCAGTTCGCCGGCGGCGTAGCGCTTGGCCATCTGGGCGGTGGACAGGGGCTTGATCTTCGACGCCTGGCCCTCGCAGCCGAACTGCTGGTAGCGCTCGATGCACAGCTTGCGCATGGCTTCCTTGGCGGGCTTCAGATAGGCGCGCGGGTCGAACTCGCTCGGCTTCTCGGCCAGAACCTTGCGGATGGCGCCGGTGATGGCCATGCGGTTGTCGGTGTCGATGTTGATCTTGCGCACGCCGTGCTTGATGCCGCGCTGGATTTCCTCGACCGGCACGCCCCAGGTCTGGGGCATCTGGCCGCCGTAGGCGTTGATGATGTCTTGCAGGTCCTGCGGCACCGACGACGAGCCGTGCATCACCAGGTGGGTGTTGGGCAGGCGGCGGTGGATTTCCTCGATCACGTTCATGGCCAGGACGTCGCCGTCCGGCTGGCGCGTGAACTTGTAGGCGCCGTGCGAGGTGCCCATGGCGATGGCCAGAGCGTCGACCTTGGTGGCCTTGACGAAGTCGACGGCCTGATCCGGGTCGGTCAGCAGTTGCGAGTGGTCCAGCTTGCCCTCGAAGCCGTGGCCGTCTTCAGCCTCGCCCATGCCGGTTTCCAGCGAGCCGAGCACGCCCAGTTCACCCTCGACCGAGACGCCGCAGCTGTGGGCCATTTCGGTGACGCGACGGGTGACGTCGACGTTGTATTCGTAGGAGGCGGGGGTCTTGGCGTCTTCTTCCAGCGAGCCGTCCATCATCACCGAGGTGAAGCCGTACTGGATGGCGGTGGCGCAGGTCGCCGGGCCGTTGCCGTGGTCCTGGTGCATGCAGACCGGGATGTGCGGATAGAGCTCGGCCAGGCCGTCGATCAGCTTGGCCAGGATGATGTCGTTGGCGTAGGAGCGGGCGCCGCGCGAGGCCTGGATGATGACCGGGGCGTTGACCTCATGGGCCGCCTCCATGATCGCCAGACCCTGCTCCATGTTGTTGATGTTGTAGGCGGGCAGGCCGTAGTCGTGCTCCGCCGCGTGGTCGAGCAGTTGTCGCAGCGTGATGCGCGCCATGGGTAGTCTCCTGAACCGATATTATTTTGCGGAGGCTTTAGCCCGGAGGCGGGCGGAAGTCACGCCGGTGTGAGAGACGCAGGACGGTGGACTTTGGGCCAGCAGGCTCTAAGGGGTCTTCGCACCGATCGAGCGTCAGACCAGGGAGCGGCCATGAGCCAGAATGACGAGCTGTTTGACGAGGACGGCGGCGGATACGACGTCGACGACTGGTCGCGGCTGAAGCCCTTCACCGGGGCGGTGGCGACGCTGGACGACGTTCAGGCGCGCAAGGCGGTCTTCGCCCTGGGCGACACCGAAGATCCGCGCGTCATCGACATGGAGCTGCCGCAGCCGGTCATCTGGTGGGAAGACGACGGCGAGCAGGCCGCCGTGATCGTCCAGGCCGAGGCCCATGTCGGGTCTGACGGCGAGGTCATGGAGGTGCTGGGCCTGATCCTGCCCGACGGGGGCGGGGCGGTGGCCCTGATGGACGACGTCGATCTGGTGGACGACACCGATCCGACCTGGCGCGATCTGGTCGCCAACGCCATCGA
>DAIOID010000206.1:0-3517 GCA_036744355.1 Brevundimonas sp. | reverse complement strand
GTGGTAGGCCCGGAGGGACTCGAACCCCCAACCAGACCGTTATGAGCGGTCGGCTCTAACCATTGAGCTACAGGCCCCCGAAGCAGGGACGATGTGCCTAGCAGGGGACGCCTCCGCTGCAAAGCCGCCTCGGACCTGTCGCGCTTTTCATGCCGATGAACGGAACCTGCACGGGGGTCTTTTGCGTTCGTTCAGCTTGAAACGGCCAAGGTAGGGTCGTGGCTGGCGAACACGCCTGGCCGATGGATTTCGACGGAGACGATGATGACCCGCACCGCACGCGCCCTGATGCTGGGCTCGGCCCTGATGACCCTGGCGGTTCCCGCCGTCGCCTCCGCCCAGACGGGCGCTTCTCCGATGCAGGTGCACGCCATGGCGCAACAACCCGCCCTCAACCTGTCGGCCTTCGGCGAGGTGCGCGTGGCACCCGATCAGGCGACGATCAACTTCGGCGTCGTCACCGAGGCCGCCACGGCTCAGGAGGCCATGACCCAGAACGCCCAGCAGATGACCCGCGTCGTCGCCGCCCTGCGCCGCGCCGGGATCGCCGAGCGCGACATCCAGACCTCGGGCCTGAACCTGTCGGCGCAGTACGACTATCAGCAGAACCAGCCGCCCAAGCTGCGGGGCTATCAGGCCCAGAACCGCGTCACTGTCGTCATCAACGACCTGACCAAGGTCGGCGCGACCGCCGACGCCGTGGTCGCGGCGGGCGTCAACCAGATCGACGGCATCGCCTTCGGCCTGAAGGACGCCAAGGCGGCCGAGGACCAGGCGCGTCAACTGGCCGTGCGCGCCCTGCAGGATAAGGCGCGGCTCTACGCCCAGGCCCTGGGCGTGCAACTGGGCGGGGTCCGCACCCTGACCGAGGGCGGCGGCTACATGCCTGAGCCGCCGCGTCCGATGTACGCCCGCGCCATGGCCATGGACGCAGGAAGCGCCTCGACCCCGGTGTCGGCGGGCGAGCTGACGGTCCGCATCGACATCAGCGGCGCCTACGACATCGGCCGCTGATCGGCTGAAGTGAAGACGAGGGGAGGGCCTGCCGGCGACGGCGGGCCCTTTTCCATTTCCATTACCACGGCTTCATTTGACGCTCGCCTTCCGCGCCCTATGCTCGCGGCAGGCCGCGCGTGGCCACGGATCGGACGACCGCCTTTTCATGAAACAGTTCTTCCTGACCATGCTCGGCGTCTTCGCCGGGCTCGTGGCCTTCTTCATCGTCCTGCCGATCGCGGCCCTGCTGTTCTTCGCCGCCGCCGCCAGCGCCTCCAAGCCCGCCACGCCCGCCCATACGGTGCTGGAGCTGGACCTGCGCGAGGGGCTGACCGACCAGCAGCCGACCAATCCCTTCGCCGCGTTCGGAGGATCCGGCCTGTCGGTGGTGCACATCGTCGACACCCTGGCCCAGGCGGAGAAGGACGACAGCGTCAAGGTTCTGCTGGTGCGCGCCCCCGAAGCGGGCATGACGCCGGCCGCCGCCGACGAAGTGCGTCAGGCGATCCACCGCTTCCGCGCCTCGGGCAAGACGGTCATCGCCCACAGCCAGGGCTTCATGCCCGTCGGGGCGGTGGTGTCCAGCTATATGGTCGCGGCCAGCGCCGACCAGGTGTGGATGCAGAACACCGCCAACTTCCAGGCGACCGGTCTGTCCAGCGACAGCCTGTTCCTGGGGCGCGCCTTCCAAAAGTACGGCGTGCAGCCCGAGTTCGAGCAGCGCTACGAGTACAAGAACGCCGTCAACGAATACACGCAGAGCGACTACACCGGCCCGCACCGCGAGGCGATGGTCGCCTGGATGACCTCCATCTACGACAGCGCCCTGGCTCACGTAGCGCGCGACCGCAAGACCACGTTCGAGGCGCTGAAAACCACGATCGAGGCCGGTCCCTATTCCGCCGAACAGGCCCTGTCACTGAAGCTGGTCGACAAGATCGGTCAGGTCGAGGACGCCGAAGCCGCCGCCAAGGCCAAGGCCGGAAAGGACGCCAGGATCATCAAGTTCGGCGACTACGCCTCGATGCAGGGCGCGCGCAACGGCTCGGGCAAGTCGGCCATCGCCATCGTCGGCGGCGAGGGCGCGATCATGACCGGACGCGGCCAGAGCGCCTCGCCCTTCGGCTCGGCCTCGGACATCCGTTCGGACGACACGGCCAAGGCCATCTATGACGCCATCGAGGACAAGGCCGTGAAGGCCATCGTCTTCCGCGTCTCCTCGCCGGGCGGCTCGCCCGAAGCCTCGGAGCAGATCCTGGCCGCCGTGCGCGCGGCCAAGGCGGCGGGCAAGCCGGTGGTCGTGTCCATGGGTTCCTATGCGGCCTCGGGCGGCTACTGGATCAGTTCGGAAGCCGACTGGATCGTGGCCCAGCCCTCGACCCTGACCGGCTCCATCGGCGTCTTCGGCGGCAAGTTCGTGCTGGCCGACGCCCTGGGCCGCTTCGGCCTGGACATGCGCGGCCTGTCGGTCGGCGGCGACTACGCCGACGCCTTCTCGCCGGTGCAGGGCTTCGATCAGGGCCAGCGCGCCGCCTTCGCCGCCTCGATGGATCGGGTCTATGAAGAGTTCGTGGCCCGCGTCTCGAAGGGCCGCAAGCTGCCGGTCGAGCGCGTGCGCGAGATCGCCAAGGGCCGGGTCTGGACCGGGGCTCAGGCCAAGGAACTGGGTCTGGTCGACGAGTTGGGCGGCCTGAACGAAGCCGTCATCAAGGCCCGCAAGCTGGCCAACATCCCCACCAGCGAGTCGGTGCGCTTCAAGCGCTTCCCGACCCCGCAATCGCCGTGGGAGGCCCTGGCCTCGGCCTTCGGCGCTTCGGGTCAGGCGGCCGAGGCCATGGTCTCGGTGGGGCAGGTCATGGGCGATCCGGCGGCCCAGGCCATGCTGAACCGGGTCGAGGCTGAACGCCTGCGTAGCCGCGGCGCGGTGGTGCTGGCCGACCAGCCGGCGTTTTGATGGCCTTGACCGCAAAAAGACCCTGACTGATGCGTGATGTCGCAGTCCATTGACCGTTCAGGTCGATGGACCGACATTGGGTTTCAGGCGTTCCTTCATCGGTGCGCCGCGAAAGGCAGTTCCATGATCCAGTCCGACCCCTTTGTTCAGATCGGTTTCAACGCCCGGCGCCGCACCGGCGGCGGCCTGCTGGCGCCCTTCGTCTGGCTCGGCGGACTGGTGGCGACGGCTCTGGCTCTGACCGTGGGCGCGGTTCTGGCTGTGCTGACCGCTGCGGCTGTCGCCGTGATCGCCCTGATCGCCGGGGTGGTGGTCTTCTTCGCCGGTTTCGCCTTCCGCGCCCGTCGCGCCCGCGCCGCTCGCGCCCGTCAGGACGAGGGCGTGATCGACGCCCAGAAGGTCGGGGACACCTGGGTCGCCTACGGCTGGGAACGCGAAGGGCGCTGATCGGGCGCCATGCCGAGCTTCATCGACGCCCCGTCGCCCAATTTCAACGCCCGGCGTGGCCCGCCGGACATGCTGGTGCTGCACTACACCGGCATGAGGACGGCTGACGAAGCCGTCGCC
>DAIOID010000205.1:0-3526 GCA_036744355.1 Brevundimonas sp. | reverse complement strand
CGTTGATGTCGTCGATGATGTGGTAGCCGGCGTCGATCGCGCCGTACCAGCCATCCGGCTCAGCCGACGCCGCGCCCGCTGCGAACAGACCGGCGGCGGCGACACTGGCGAGAAGTTTGAGCTTCATGGTGTCCTCACACATGGGTTGATCCGAATGTCCCCGCTCGAAGACGGTGACGCTCGAGGGGCCAAACGACATGGGATCGCTCGGGTTCCGCCGCTTTCCCAAGGAATGTGTCAGGTGTGGCGCCCTTTCAACACAAAGGACTGTTTTGCCCCGCAATCCGGCCTGCTAGGACCATTTTGAAACAAAACGGAGGCGGATGATGACGATCAGGTTCGACGGTCAGGTGGCGATCGTGACGGGCGCGGGCGGCGGTCTGGGCCGCGAACACGCCCTGGCCCTGGCGGCGCGCGGGGCCAGGGTGGTGGTCAACGACCTGGGCGGCGCGCGCGACGGCTCGGGCGGTTCGGCTACGGCGGCCGAGGCCGTGGTCGCCGAGATCGAGGCCGCGGGCGGCGAGGCCATGGCCAATGCCGCCTCGGTGACCGACGCGGCGGCGGTCGAGGCCATGGTCGCCGAGGTCATGGCCCGTTGGGGCCGGATCGACATTCTCGTGAACAACGCCGGCATCCTGCGCGACAAGAGCTTCGCCAAGATGGAGCTGGCCGACTTCCGGCTGGTCATGGACGTCCACCTGATGGGGGCGGTCCACTGCACCAAGGCGGTGTGGGACATCATGCGGGCTCAGAATTACGGCCGCATCGTCATGACAACCTCGTCGTCCGGCCTGTTCGGCAACTTCGGTCAGGCCAACTACGGCGCGGCCAAGATGGCCCTGGTCGGCCTGATGCAGACCCTGGCGATCGAGGGGGCCAAGAACGATATCCGCGTCAACGCCCTGGCCCCGACCGCCCACACCCGCATGACAGAGGACCTGCAGGGCCTGCCGCTGGAGGCCCTTGGGCCGGAACTGGTCTCGCCAGGGCTGCTTTATCTGGTCAGCCGCGACGCCCCGACCCGCGCCATCCTGGCCGCCGGCGCCGGCGGCTTCGAGCGCGCCTACGTCACCTTGACGCAGGGCGACTTCATCATCGGGGCGGACGCCGCTGAGCAGGTCGCCGCCCGCTTCGACGCCATCTCGGACCGCGAGAACGAGATCGTCCCGGAGATGGGCGCCGCCCAGGGCATGATCGAGCTGACGAAAGCCCAGAAGCATCACTCTTAACTAAGGGGCCTACCGCGCTTCGCACTGCTTGAGGCCGAGAAGCGCCATGCCGAAAAGGCGCCTTGCGTTGACGTGGGGTGAGGCGCCTATCCTCCCTGTTCCAGGCAGGAAACGCGCTCATGCAGCGAGCGACCGCGTCGCGAGTGATAGCGCAAACAAGGATGATCCTATGCGTGAAGCCGTCATCGTCTCCACCGCCCGCACCCCGATCGGCCGGGCCTATCGCGGGGCCTTCAACGACACCCAGGCGCAGCAGTTGGGCGCCCACGCGGTGCGCCACGCGGTCGCTCGTGCGGGCGTCGATCCGGCCGAGATCGAGGACGTCATCATGGGCGCGGCCCTGCAGCAGGGCTCGACCGGCACCAATGTGGCGCGTCAGGCGGCGCTGGCGGCCGGCCTGCCCGCCTCCGTGCCGGGCATGAGTCTGGACCGCCAGTGCGCCTCGGGCCTGATGGGGATCGCCACGGCGGCCAAGCAGGTGATCTTCGACCAACAGAAGATGGCGGTGGGCGGCGGGCTGGAGAGCATCTCTCTGGTCCAGAACCAGCACATGAACCTGTACCGGATGAAGGACGAGGCCCTGCTGAAGCTGTCGCCCCACATCTATATGTCGATGCTGGAGACCGCCGAGGTCGTGGCCCGTCGCTACAACATCGGCCGCGACGCCCAGGACGAGTACGCCCTGCAATCGCAGCAGCGCACGGCGGCGGCCCAGGCCGAAGGCCGCTTCGACGCCGAGATCGTGCCGATGACCACCTCCATGCTGGTGATGGACAAGGCGACCGGCGAGACCACCTCTAAGGAGGTCACGTTGGTCAAGGACGAGGGCAACCGCCCCGACACCACGCTGGAAGGACTGCGATCGCTGAAGCCCGTCTTCGGCGGCGGCGAGGAGATCCAGCAGGGCGAGTTCATCACCGCCGGCAACGCCTCGCAGCTGTCGGACGGCGCCGCGGCCTGCGTCGTCATGGAGGCGGGCGAGGCGGTGAAGCGCAACCTGCAGCCGCTGGGCGCCTATCGCGGCATGGCGGTGGCGGGCTGCGAACCCGACGAGATGGGCATCGGCCCGGTCTTCGCCGTGCCCAAGCTGCTGAAGCGCCACGGCCTGACCATGGACGACATCGGCATCTGGGAACTGAACGAAGCCTTCGCCGTGCAGGTCCTCTATTGCCGCGACAAGCTGGGCATCCCCAACGACCGGCTGAACGTCTCGGGCGGCGCCGTCTCCATCGGCCACCCCTACGGCATGTCAGGCGCTCGAATGACCGGCCACGTCCTGATCGAGGGCAAGCGGCGCGGGGCCAGGTACGGCGTCGTCACCATGTGCATCGGCGGAGGCATGGGCGCGGCGGGACTGTTTGAAATCTACTGAGGTCCGCACTCGGCCGCCCGCCGCGCCTCCATCGCTGCGAACCAGCGCTGCCGCAGGACGGCGGGTCGGCCGGGATAGCGGTCGTCCAGAAACTCGGCGTCGACCACCCGGTCGGCGCGGAAGCTGCGGAAGTCCTCGCGCGTCTCGCACCAGGCCAGCAGCAGGCGCGCCCGCTCGTGATAGCCGATCAGGAAGGGCCAGATGACGCGGGTCGTCTCGCGCCCCTGCTCGTCGGCGTAGTGCAGCCGCAGCTTGCGCCCGGCGTGGATCCAGGCGCGCACCTGGGCCAGGTCCACGGTCTCTAACTTCTGCTCCCACGGCGGGGGCGTGGCCACCGAGGGCTCCAGCACCACCGGCCGCAGACGTTCCGGCACGATGGCGGCGATCTTGGCGGTCAGGTCGCGCGCGGCGCGCGCCAGGGCGGGATCGCCGCGCGCCGCCACCCATTGCGCCCCCAGTACCGCCGCCTCGATCTCGTCCGAAGTCAGCATTAGCGGCGGCAGGTCGAAGCCGCCGTCCAGCACATAGCCCAGCCCCGCCTCGCCCCGGATGGGCACCCGCTGCCCCAGCAAGGCGGCGATGTCGCGATAGATGGTGCGCTTGGAGGTCTCCAGCTCGGCCGCGATGGCGTCGGCCGTCACCGGACGCGAGGCCCGGCGCAGCACCTGGATGATCTGGAACAGTCGGTCGGCGCGTCTCATGTCCCCACCCTGACCGAAGGCTGCTGACAGCATGGTGGCAGCAGGGTGGCAGTAGTCAAGACGGACCGCCGCCGAAGCTCTGTCGCGGCGCGATATCTGGGAGGATTATGATGCTGACCCTGTTCCACGCCCCCTGGTCCCGTTCCTCGCGCCTGGTCTGGCTGGTCGAGGAACTGGGGGCCGACTGCCGCATCGAATATTGCGACATCCGCCGCATGGACGGC
>DAIOID010000204.1:1276-3543 GCA_036744355.1 Brevundimonas sp. | reverse complement strand
GGCCAGATTGGTCATCGGCCCCATGACGATTAGCGCCACGCTTCCAGCGGGCCGTTCCATCACCAGCCTTGCGATGGCCTCCGCCGCCGTCCCCTCGCCCACGGGCGCGACCGGCTCGAACGGCTCCAGATCCCCCAGCCCCTCGGCCCCGTGGAACTCGCCCGCTCCGGCGGGGTCGCGCTTCAAGGGCCGCTCGGCCCCGACAAAGACAGGCACGTCCTCGCGCCCGGCGATCTGACGCAGGATGCGGGCGTTGCGCGCCGTCTTTTCGGCGCTGACGTTGCCCCCGACCGTGGTCACGGCCAGCAGGTCGAGGTCGGAAGAGGCGAAGGCGGTCAGCAACCCCGTGGCGTCGTCGACGCCGGGATCGCAATCAATGATGAGGGACTGTTTCACCCGACGGGTGTGCCGCGTGACGCCGCGCGAGGCAACCGCATCAACCTCGATCCTCCCCAGCTACGCAGGGGAGGATTCCCAAAACTACAGACACGCCGCCACGCACACCCGCGCCAACACCTCCGCCGAGTCCGTCAGCGGCGCCGCCACGTCGTCCGAGTCCAGCAGCAGCGGCACCTCGGTGCAGCCGCCAATGATCCCTTGCGCCCCCGCCGCGACCAGGGCTTCGGCCAATTCCTGCATGGCCGCCCGTTGTTCCGACCCCGTGTCGCCCGCCTTGACCCCGAACACCACGGTCATGAAACGCGCCCGCTCGGCCTCGGACAACCGCACCATCTCCACGCCCTCGGCCGCCAGAGCCTCGGCATACAGCGCCTCGCCGCCCGGCGTGGCCAGCACCCCGATCCGAGACGCGCCGCCCGCCGCCGCGGCCTTCGCCGTCTCAACCACCATGTCTATGAAGGGCACACCCGCCGCCCGGATCGCTCCGGCATGGGCGTGGGCGGTGTTGCAAGGCATGGCCAGAACCTCGGCCCCGGCCTCGCGCAGCCTCAGCGCCATCTCGCCGAGGGTCCGCCCGGCCGCCTCGGGCTGCGCATGCCGGTTCGGCACCTGCGGGTTCATGTCCATCACGACGCGAATGTGGTCCTCGTCCCCCCTCGCCGGGGTCAGGGCCTGCACCCGCGCCAGAAAGGCCACCGTCGCCGCCGGCCCCATGCCGCCCAGAACGCCCAAAGTCTTCATGCCGCGCGCCTCTGTCTTGCTCGGAAACACATCTTTCAACCGTTTGCGGTCGAAGGAAACCACGGCCTCGCCGACCCGCGTTCAACAATCATGCTTAAGACGCGAATTCTCCCGGAACCAAGTTTCAGATCCGTTGTTATTGCATCGGACACATCGGACGCCCCCCAACCCCGATGTCGTCTGTGGCGGTCCGGCCTTAACGCCCCCCCGACTGAGAAGCCGGACCGCCCCCTTCCCCTCAATCCAGCGTCAGCACCATGTCCCAGCGGTCGATGCCGGGCGCGAAGCCGTCCGGCGTGACCTTTTCCGCCTCGAAGCCGAACCGCGCATAGAAGCCCTGGGTGTGCTGGCTGGTGTTCAGGATCACGCGGCGGATCCCCGGCGTCGCCCGCGCCGCCGCGATCCGCGCCTCGGTCAGCACCTTTCCCAGCCCCTGACCGTGCAGCCCGTTGTCCACCATGCCCCAGCACAGGGCGACGCTGACCCCGTCCGCCTCGACCGCATGGCCGCCGCAGCCGACGATCCGCCCGTCCAGCTCAAGCACCTGATAAGGCCAGCGCAGGGCCTGATCCTCCAGAAACCCGACAAAGCTCTCCCGCTCGCTCGCGTCAAAGAAGCGCGGCGTATTGCTGTCGAACAGGGCCAGGCAGCCGGCCATGTCTTCGGGGCGGTAGGGGCGGGAAAGGATCATTCCCCTTCCTGCCACGCCGCCCTCGCTTGACCTACCCCCGAAAGGGGCTAGGGTCGCGCCGTTCTCCGGGGGGTCGCAAGCGAGCGGCTGAGATAGAGGTTTCTCCTCTGACCCGTCGAACCTGATCCGGGTCATGCCGGCGAAGGGACGAGTTCACCGCCTCCACGCCGGGAATCCGGCTTCCGGGGCGCTCATACCGCGCCGGCGGTCCCTCTTTGTCGAAGAGGCCGCCACAATGAATATCCAAGTCACGCCGCAAGCCGAGACTCCCGCCGAACCCAACGTCGAGCTCCCCCTGGCCGAAGCCCGCCAGCAGGTCGCCGCCGAACACGGCCGCATCCCCACCGGCCCGCGCGCCGGCGGCGTGAAGGTCTATGTGGCGGGCGAGCTCTACCCCGACATCCGCGTCCCCTTCCGCGAGGTCGCCGTCCACCCC
>DAIOID010000204.1:0-1176 GCA_036744355.1 Brevundimonas sp. | reverse complement strand
ATCGCCCGCGGCCGCGCCATCATCCCGCACAACATCAACCACCCCGAAGTCGAGCCGATGATCATCGGCCGCAACTTCCTGGTGAAGATCAACGCCAACATCGGCAACTCGGCCGTCCTCTCCAGCGTCGATGACGAGGTGGACAAGCTGGTCTGGGCCACCCGCTGGGGCGCCGACAACGTCATGGACCTGTCGACCGGCCGCAACATCCACAACATCCGCGACTGGATCATCCGCAACTCGTCCGTCCCCATCGGCACCGTGCCCATCTATCAGGCGCTGGAGAAGGTGAACGGCATCGCCGAGGACCTGACCTGGGAGGTGTTCCGCGACACCCTGATCGAACAGGCCGAACAGGGCGTCGACTACTTCACCATCCACGCGGGCGTGCGTCTGCCCTTCGTGCCGATGACGGCGAAACGCGTGACGGGCATCGTCTCGCGCGGCGGCTCCATCATGGCCAAGTGGTGCCTGGCCCACCACAAGGAGAGCTTCCTCTACGAGCACTTCGAGGACATCTGCGACATCATGCGGGCCTACGACGTCTCGTTCAGCCTCGGCGACGGCCTGCGCCCCGGCTCCATCGCCGACGCCAACGACGAGGCCCAGTTCGCCGAGCTGCGCACCCTCGGCGAACTGACCAAGATCGCCTGGGCCAAGGGCTGTCAGGTCATGATCGAAGGCCCCGGCCACGTGCCGATGCACAAGATCAAGGCCAACATGGATGAGCAGCTCAAGCACTGCCACGAAGCGCCCTTCTATACGCTTGGCCCGCTGACCACCGACATCGCCCCCGGCTACGACCACATCACCTCGGCCATCGGCGCGGCCATGATCGGCTGGTTCGGCACGGCCATGCTCTGCTACGTCACGCCCAAGGAGCACCTGGGCCTGCCCGACCGTCAGGACGTCAAGGACGGCGTCATCACCTACAAGATCGCCGCCCACGCCGCCGACCTGGCCAAGGGCCACCCCGCCGCCCGCATGCACGACGACGCCCTGAGCCGCGCCCGCTTCGAGTTCCGCTGGGAGGACCAGTTCAACCTCGGCCTCGACCCCGAAACCGCCCGCAAATACCACGACGAGACCCTGCCGAAGGAAGCGCACAAGACCGCCCACTTCTGCTCCATGTGCGGCCCCAAGTTCTGCAGCATGAAGATCAGCCAGGACATCCGC
>DAIOID010000203.1:0-3604 GCA_036744355.1 Brevundimonas sp. | reverse complement strand
GCGTCGAGCGCGGCGAGATCACCCTCTATGTCGTGCGCCGCTCCGACTTCCTGGCCGGCATGGACTTCTTCGCCACGGTCGCCGGCTGGATCGCCGAGGGGATCGAGGTGGCCCTCAGCGTGCCTGGTCCGGTCGGGACCTATCCGGCCCGCGCCGTCGTCACCGACTGGCTGCGTCCCGCCGTCGAGGAGGGCGATCCCGAGGACTTCGTCGCCCGCGTCGTCGCCTCGCTGGACCGGCTGGCCGAGCATGACTTCCAGCCGGACGGCGTCACGGCAAGGTATGCCGTCGCCTGACCCTTCTCCCTCAGGAGGAGAAGGGTCAGGGAAAGGCTGTCGCTTCGCCCGCCTGCCCCCTATCTTGGCCTTATGTCCATCGCCCGCCTCGACAGCCGCGCCCTGATCCGCGTCACCGGCCCTGACGCCCGCCCCTTCCTGCACAACCTGCTGACCCAGGACGTGGAGACCCTGGAGCCCGGCGCATTGCGCTTCGGCGCCCTTCTGTCCCCGCCCGGCCGGCTGCTGTTCGACCTCTTCATCTGGGGCGAAGAGAACGGCGTGGTGCTGGACGTCGCCGCCGAGCGTCGCGACGCCCTGGTTCAGCGGCTGTCGATGTACAAACTGCGCTCCAATGTAGAGGTCATGCCCATTCCCGACGCCGTCTTCGTGGCCTGGAACGAGACGCCGCAGGGCTTCGTCCCCGACCCCCGCCTGCCTGAACTCGGCGGCCGCCGCTGGGGCGATCAGTGCGAGACCAATGCGACCGAGGCCGACTGGCAGGCCCACCGTCTGGCCCTCGGCGTGCCGGACCCCGCGAAGGATGCGCTGCTCGACAAGACCTATCCGATCGAGGCGGACTTCGACCTGCTGAACGGCATCGACTTCCACAAGGGCTGCTTCATCGGTCAGGAGACGACCTCGCGCATGAAGCGGCGCGGCACGATCAAGAACCGCATGATGGCCATCGCCTTCGACGGCCCCGCCCCCGAGCGCGGCGCCGAGGTGCTGAACGGCGAGCTTCGCGCCGGCGAGGTCATGACCGGAGCCGCTGGCCGCGCCATCGCCCTGATGCGCCTGGACCGACTGGAGGGCGATCTGAGCGTCGATGGCCGCCCGATCACCGTCGAAAAGCCCGGCTGGATCCCTGATTTTCAAGGCTAATTTCGGGAAAACGGAAAATCTGCTTGTCACGATGTAAAAGTCGCTTGACGCAGAACGCAGTGTTGGTAAAGTTCACTTGTCACAACGACAGGGGAGCTTGTCATGAACACCGCCACCAAGACCGCCGCCGCCAACAAGAAGAAGATGGACGACCTGACCGTGGGCCTGTGCGCTCTGGTGGTGGTCTCCTCCGGCCTGACCGTCGCCACGCCCTTCTGGCCCGCCCAACTGGGCAGCGCCCCGCAACTGGGCGTGGTCCTGCTGGCCGCCGCCGTCGCCGTCTTCTCCGCCATCCACAGCCTCTACTGGTGGCGCGCCCTCGATGAGGCCGCCAAGGAAGCCCACAAGTGGGCCTGGTGGTGGGGCGGCAACCTGGGTCTGGTCCTCGGCGGGGCCGGCGTCGTGGCCGCCACTGTGATGGACGTGAACCTGCTTCCGGCCTTCGTGCAGCGCTCGGACGCGGCCCTGGTCGCCGCAGGCGTCCTCGGCGTCTTCGCCGCCCAGGCCGTCGGCTACGGCGTCGCCTGGTGCGGCTGGTGGATGGCGCGCCGATGACCAGCGAGTTCGTCAAC
Source organism: Brevundimonas sp. (assembly GCA_036744355.1). GTDB lineage: Bacteria > Pseudomonadota > Alphaproteobacteria > Caulobacterales > Caulobacteraceae > Brevundimonas. The sequence goes on along the minus strand of DAIOID010000203.1, from coordinate 1,872 downwards.
CGCCTCAAGGTCTTCCGCGCCGAGCGCAACTGGACCCAGGCCGACCTCGCCGAACAGCTCGGCGTCTCCCGTCAAACCGTCCAGGCGCTGGAAAAGGGCCGCTACGACCCCTCCCTGCCTCTGGCCTTCCGCATCTCGCGCCTCTTCGGCCGACCGATCGAAGCCATCTTCGTTCAGTGATCCCGGCGAGTCCAACGCTCGCTAACCTTCAGAAAACACTACGACATTCAAAGGACTAACCAATGACCTGCGCCAACCGCATGGGCCAAGCGGCCAAACACGTCTCCGATTTCGCCCTGGGCGTCTGCGGAGCCCTGCTGATCTGCATCGCCGTCATGCTGATCCCCAGCCCCAGCCAGGCCGCCGCCTGGTTCGACGCCCCCGCCGCCTCCGTCGCCGCCCGCTAAGTCCCACAGCTCATTTTCAGGACCAGACCCATGTTCAATCTCTACACCGCCATCGTCGAACGCTTCTCGGGCTTCGCTCTCGGCCTCTGCGGCGCCTTCCTGATCGCCACGGCCATCGAGGCCGTCCCCACCTTCGGCCACAGCCAGCCCGCCGCTGTCCTCGTCGCCGTCTCGACCCCGCACTGATCTTCCGGCCCGCCCGGCCGACGCCTTCGCCGACCTGATCGGCGCCCTTTCCCGACACCCCGACAATCCAAGGATGCTCCAATGACCCTCGCCAACCGCATGGGCCGTACGGTCAATCACGTCTCGCGCCTGACCTTCGGCGCCTGCGCCGCCCTGGCCGCCAGCGCCGCTCTGACCGCCTTCCCCGGCGCCGCCCACGCTCAGAACGCCGCCGCGCCCGCCGCCGCTGTCGCCGCCGCCCCCATCCCCCGCGCCGAGGGCGCAGGGCCCCCGCTGTGGGTGGTCAGGGACGCGGACTCCACCGTCTATCTGTTCGGCACCATCCACTATCTGCGCCCTGGCACGGCTTGGGGTTCGGACAAGGTGGACGCCGCCTTCGCCGGCGCCGACCAGTTCTGGGTCGAGGTGGCCGATCAGGACGACCCGAGCGTGGCTGCCCGGGTGGCCCAGCAGCACGGCGTCACCCCCGACCGCCCCCTGTCGTCGATCCTGTCGGCCGAGGACTTCGCCGCCTTCGACAAGGCCGCCCAGGGCGTGGGCGCCAGCGGCGCGGCGCTGGACGCCTATCGCCCCTGGCTGGCCGCCTTCGTCGTCGCCGGAACCGCCCCTATGCAGGCCGGCTATCGCCCCGACCTGGGGGTCGATAAGACCCTGATGGACCGCGCTCGCGCCGAGGGCAAAACCATCCACGGCTTCGAGACCGCCGACCGTCAGCTGCGCCTGATCGCCGGCATGAGCGAGGAGGCCCAGATCGCCTATCTGAACAACTATGTCCGCAACGGCGGCCAGATCGTGCCCAAGCTGGATCAGACCGTCGCCGCCTGGCTCAAGGGCGACGCCGCCGAGGTCGGCCGCCTGAACCGCCTCGACACCCGCGACATCCACGAGGACGTCCACCGCGCCGCCCTGATCGTCCGCAACGCCGACTGGACCGACCAGATCGAGACGATGATGAAAGGTTCGGGCACCGCCTTCATCGCCGTCGGCGTCGCCCACCTGGCCGATCAGGACAGCCTCATCGACATGCTGAAGGCGCGCGGGTTCACGGTCGAGCGGCTGTAGGTTTCGGCTTCATCATAAAGCCCTCCCCCTTGATGGGGGAGGGTTGGGTGGGGGGGGGACGGCGGGGGCGTTTTCACCGCAATCTTCGATGCGGACGCGGTTTCACCCCCATCCCCTGCCCTTCCCCCATCAAGGGGGAAGGGAGCAGGAGGGCTTTAACCCCTTGCCTCCCCAGAACATTCCCGCAACATCGCGCCATGACCGAATCCGAAAAGGC
>DAIOID010000202.1:2280-3643 GCA_036744355.1 Brevundimonas sp. | reverse complement strand
ACCGGACCGGGCGCGCCGACGCCGTTGTAGGTGACGCGGAAGCGGTTGGTCTCGATTTGCTGCTCGCTGAAGCCCTGGCCGCGCGCGGACTGCTGCGGACCATAGGGGGCCAGGCTGGCGCAGGCGCTCAGCGCCAGGGCGGAGGCTGCGATCAGGCCGAAGGTCAGACGTTTCATGCCGTTTCTCCCTGCCCGAATAGCGCCGGGCCCGTCGAGATGTTCCGCCGCGAAGCTGAACAGAGGCTGAACTGGCTACAGACCCGCCGCCGTCTTCAGCGCCATGAAGTCCTCGGGCAAGGGCGCTTCCAGCGTCACGCGCTCGCCGCCCTCGGGGTGCGGGAAGGACAGCTTGGCGGCGTGCAGCATCAGGCGCGGCGCCCCGCGACCGGCGAAGGTCAGAGCCCCGCCGTAACGAACGTCGCCGACCAGAGGCCGGCCGATCGAGGCCATGTGGACCCGCAGCTGGTGCATCCGCCCCGTCTCGGGGGACAGCTCGACCAGGGCGCCGTCCTCGCTGGAGGCCAGGGTGCGATAGCCGCTAACGGCGCCTTGTGCGCCCGGCGCGTCGAACTCGACCACCCGCATATAGCTTTCGCGCCCGATCTCTTCGCGGCGCAGGGCGGCGGTGATGCGGCCGGACTTCGGCTCAGGGGCTGCGGACACCAGGGCCAGATAGGTCTTCTGGAAGCGGCGCATCTGCATGGCCTTGCCCAGGAATCCCGCCGCCGGCTTGGTCTTGGCCGCCAGGATGACGCCCGAAGTGTCGCGGTCCAGCCGGTGCACCAGCTCGGGCCGCTTGCCGTTCGAGCGCGCAAAGGCCCACAGCAGGTCGTCCAGCGTATGGGCCTGAATGCGCCCGCCCTGGCTCGACAGGCCGGACGGCTTGTTGAAGGCGATGATGTGCGCGTCCTCGTGGATGACCCACGAACGGACGGCGGCGATGTCTTCTTCGGTCAGGGAAGCGGGCTGGCGGGTTTTCACCCGCCGAGCCTTTAGCGGAGGACGGCCTTCTTCGCCATGGCCCAGGCGTACCAGAGCAAGAGGGCCGCGATCCCGACGATGACGTAGGGCATCCACTCCACCATGGCCAACTGCGGCGGCAGGGCCGGCGGGGGGTTGATGAACTTGGAATAGACCAGGCTGACCACCGCACCCAGCAACGACAGAGCGAAGGCGTGCACAGCCCAGCGGCTGCGCGCCAACAGCAGCAGCGACCCGATCACCGCGCCCCAGACACCCAGCGTCCACGGCGCGTACATCCACGTCGGCATGGCCTTGAAATAGGCGATCATGTCGTCGCCGAAACCGGATTCGCGCATATAGGCTTCGCCGCGCGTCGTGGTCTGGATGAAGTCGTATCCGCC
>DAIOID010000202.1:0-2180 GCA_036744355.1 Brevundimonas sp. | reverse complement strand
CGCCGCCCAGCGTTCCAGCCGCGCCTTGACCTTCTCCTCATGCCCCTCGCCCTTGGGCTTGTAGAAGGTGCGGCGCTCCATCTCGTCGGGGAAGAAGTTGGCGCCGGAGAAGCCCTCGGGCGTGTCGGGATCGTACTGGTAGCCCTTGCCGTAGCCGAGCTGTTTCATCAGCTTGGTCGGGGCGTTGCGGATATGGGCGGGCGGCATCAGGGAGCCGGTTTCGTGCGCGGCTTTTTTCGCCGCCTTGAAGGCCTCATAAACCCCGACCGACTTGGGCGCCGTGGCCAGATGGACCACCGCCTGGGCCAGGGCCAGTTCGCCTTCGGGTGATCCCAGGAAGTCGTAGGTGTCCTTGGCCGCGTTGGCGACCAGGATGGACAGGGGGTCGGCCTGACCGATGTCCTCGACCGCCATCCGCACGATGCGCCGCGCCAGATAGAGCGGGTCCTCGCCCCCGTTCAGCATCCGCGCCAGCCAGTAGAGGGCCGCGTCCGGGTCCGAACCGCGCACCGACTTATGCAGGGCGGAAATGAGGTTGTAGTGTTCCTCGCGCGACTTGTCGTAGGCGGGGGCGCGCTTCTGCAGCACGCCCGCCAGCGCCTGAACGTCCAGCAGTTCGCCTTCAGGCAGGTCGAACAGCACCTCCGACATGGTCAGCAGATAGCGGCCGTCGCCGTCGGCCAAGGCCAGCATGGCCTGACGCGCTTCCGGCGTCAGCGGCAGGGGGCGGTCCATCAGCGTCGCAGCCCGATCCAGCAACTGATCCAGCGCCGCGTCATCCAGACGCTTCAGCACATAGACCTGGCTGCGCGACAACAGCGCCCCGTTCAGTTCGAAGCTGGGGTTCTCGGTCGTGGCGCCGACCAGGGTGACGATCCCCTCCTCGACGAAGGGCAGGAAACCGTCCTGCTGGGCGCGGTTGAAGCGGTGGATCTCGTCCACGAACAGCAAGGTCTGCTGGCCCGCCGCGCGACGCATCCTGGCCGCCTCGAACGCCTTCTTCAGATCGGCGACGCCCGAGAAGACCGCGCTAATCGATTGATATTCATAGCCCGCCGCCTTGGCCAGCAAGCGGGCGATGGTGGTCTTGCCGGTGCCGGGCGGTCCCCACAGAATCATGGACCCCAGCCGTCCGGCCTCGATCATACGCCGGATCGGCCCGCCCTCGCCCAACAGATGGTCCTGGCCCACGACCTGATCCAGCGTCTGCGGGCGCAGACGGTCGGCCAAGGGCGCGTCAGAGGGATGGATGCCGGAGGCTTCGAACAGGTCAGTCATGGAACAGCCTAGATAGGCGTTCGTTCAGGCGAATACACGCACTACTAACGGCCCGAACGGAGGAACCATGTCCGAACCCCAGCCGAACCAGGGCCCGATCGGCGGCGTCACGCCCCACCTGACCATTCCGTCGCGCGGCGGTCAGGCGGCCATCGAATTCTACGGCCGGGCCTTCGGCGCCGAGGAGATCATGCGGATGCCCGCCGAGGACGGCGAACGGCTGATGCACGCCCACCTCAAGATCAACGGCGCCAGCCTCATGCTGGCCGACGAATTCCCCGAATGGTCCGGCGAGGCCGACATCACACCCAAGGGCGTCACCCTGCACCTTCAGGTCGATGATCCCGACGAATGGTGGAACCGCGCCCTGGTGGCCGGCGCCATCCCGGTCATGCCGCTGGAGGATCAGTTCTGGGGCGACCGCTACGGCCAGGTCCGCGACCCCTTCGGCCACACTTGGTCCATTGGCGGTCCCAGGAGGAGCTGAGATCCGTCACCGCCGTTCTATGGCAACCGCCCCGTCAGCTTGCGGCCGCCGCGCACGATAGTCAGTTCCGAACCGCGCTGAGCTCGGCCCAGGGCGGCGATCGAGGTCGCCGGGCGGCCGTCCACCTGAACGATCAGGTCGTTGGGGCGCAAGCCGATGCGGGCCGGGATGCTGTTGCGCTGCAGGCCGGTCACCACCACGCCGCTGGTGAAGGGATCCCCGCCGAGGCGGTCGGCCAAGGCCGGGTTCAGCGCCACGCCCTGCAGGCCGGCGAGCGCGCCCTGCCCCACGGTCGTCCCCTGCCCCGGGTCGGCGTCGCCTGGCAGGGCCGAGACGCGGGCGTTGACCGTCTGGGTCCGGCCGTCGCGCAGGATGGTCACGGCCACGGTGTCGTTGGGCGAGCGCGTGCCGACGC
>DAIOID010000201.1:0-3646 GCA_036744355.1 Brevundimonas sp. | reverse complement strand
TCGTCAAGGCGGTGCTGGGCCCCATGCCCTGGACCAAGATCATGCCGACCGGCGGGGTGGACCCGGACGAGGCCTCCATCGCCAAATGGTTCGGCGCAGGGATAGTGGCGGCGGGCATGGGGTCGAAACTGATCACCGACGCCGCCATCCAGGCCAGGGACTGGGCCGGCATCGAGGCCAAGGTGCGCCAGACAGTGGAGGCCATCGCGACGTTCCGGGCGAAGTAACCGCCCCCTATTGGCCCCCTTCCCCCTCGAGGGGGGAAGGGTCGGGGATGGGGGTGTAGAGCGCAACATGGCCGACGGCGCGCATGAGGCGCTTCCCCGGTCTCCCGAGCCCCAAGGGATAGGGCCTGCAAACACCCCCTCCCAACCCTCCCCCCTCAAGGGGGAGGGCTATTGAAAACACCAATACGCAACATCAATTCAGCCAACAAAAAAGCCCCGCCGGTTAGACCGGCGGGGCCTTTCTCTATTCAGACGCTTCGTCGCCTCAGGCGGCTTCGGCGGCGGCCTTGGCCAGCTTGGCCTGGTGGGCAGCCATGCCGGCCGCGATCAGTTCGGCGGCCTCGCCGGCGTCGCCCCAGCCATTGACCTTGACCGACTTGCCCTTCTCCAGATCCTTGTAGCGGGTGAAGAAGTGCTCGATCTGCTCGATCAGGATGGCGGGCAGCTGACGGTAGCTGGAGACCTCGGTGTAATAGGGGTTCAGCTTGTCGACAGGCACGGCCAGGATCTTCTCGTCGCCGCCGGCTTCATCGACCATCTTCAGCACGCCGATGGGGCGCGAGCGGATGACGCAGCCCGGCACCACCGGGGTCGGGTTCAGCACGATGACGTCGCAGGGGTCGCCGTCGTCCGACAGGGTGTGCGGCACGAAGCCGTAGTTGCCCGGATAATACATGGCGGTGTGCAGGAAGCGGTCGACGAACAGGGCGCCGGATTCCTTGTCCATCTCGTACTTCACCGGCAGGCCGCCTTGCGGGATCTCGATGATGACGTTGATGTCCCACGGCGCATTCGGGCCGACCGGAATGGCTTCGATGTTCATGTTACGCTCTTGTTGCAGGTGCGAACGGGGAGATTGGGGCGCGTGATAAGCTTTGCGTCGCCGAACAGCAAGCTTCAGGGCGGGCTTTCTGCGGCGTTCGCCCTTGCTCCCTAGGCCCTACTGAAGGCATCAACAGGGCATGACCCTGTTCGACTGGATCGCCCTCTTCCTCTTCTTCGTCGCCTGGCTCGGCTATGGCCCGATCCTGGGGTTGATCGCCCGGCGCAGCGGCTCGCTGAACGACGACATGCTGGTGGTTCGCGACAGCTGGATGACGGCCATGACCCATCGCGAGATTCGCCTGATCGACAGTCAGCTGATGGGCCATTCGATCAACTCGGCCTCCTTCTTCGCCTCGACCAACCTGCTGCTGATCGCAGCGGTGGCCGGCATCCTGTTCGGCGGCGAGAACGCCCTGAAGGGCTTCGCGGCCGTGGGCGCCGAGGCGGTGCCGGTGAAGATCCTGGAGGCCAAGCTGGCCCTGGTGCTGATCTGCCTGGCGCGCGGCTTCCTCGACTTCATCTGGTCGCTGCGCCAGATGAACTACGCCCTGGCCCTGATCGGCGCCGCCCCCGAAATCCATTCCGAGACCGACAAGGTCGCCTATGGCCATGCGGTGGCGCGGGTGCTGAACCCGGCGCTGGGCGGGTTCAGCCAGGGGGTGCGCGGCTACTACTTCGCCCTGGCGGCGGCGGCCTGGCTGTTCGGGCCGCTGTGGCTGGCGCTGGGCGTGATCTCGGCCTTCGGCCTGCTGGTCTGGCGTCAGGCCGGTTCGCCGGCGGCGCGCGCCGTGCGGGCGGCCAGACGACTGCTAGAACGCAACTAGGTCCGACTTTGGCCCTATTGCAGCCGCGAACGATTCTTGTTTCGAGACCTGTTCCCGCTGCGTAACGACGAAACAGATTTACGTAACAGCCTGTGATCGCACAAAGAAAATCGGACCTTGAAATTTTGTGCGCTGCAAACTAGCTTGCCTTTCGACGCCTCCGGGCGTCATGCCCTTCCTGGGCGTTTCCTCCCTATAGACTTTATATGCCGCGCCCCCGGGCGCGGCTTTTTTTTGGCCTGAAGACGGGCTCAGGCCGCGAAGTCTTCGCCCAGGGCCGCGATCACGCGGTTCAGCCCGGACTGGCAACGGCCCCAGCCGACCGAAGGCGCGCCGGCGACCTCATCCCAATAGAGCCGCCGGTTCAGCTCGATCTGGATCGCCTCGAAACCCTCGTCCGGCCGCCCCCAGAGCTGGGTCGCATACCCCCCCGCATAGGGCCGGTTCAGCGCCACGCGCCAGCCCAGAGCCTCGAACAGGGCTCGCAGCCGGCGGGTCAGCCCGGTCGCGCAACTGGTCCCGTGTCGGTCGCCCAGCACCACGTCCGGTCCGTTCGGACCCGTGGCCCGCGTCGGCATGGAGTGCCAATCGACCAGAACGGCGCGCCCATGCCGGTCGCGCGCCGCCTGCATCAGCTCGCCCAGAGCGGCGTGATAGGGGGCGTGAACCTGCGCGATGCGCCCCCTCGCCTCCTCCAGCGTCAGGCGACGGTCGTAGAGCGGCGTCCCGTCGCCCGCCAGGCGCGGCACGACGCCGTATCCGGCCAGGGTCTTCAGCCCCGGCGGCGGCCCCTCGGGGCAGTCGGCGATCAGGGCCGGATCCAAGTCGTCCGGCGCCCGATTCAGATCGACATAGGCCCGACCGATCCGCCCGGCGATCAGCACCGCCCCCGCCGCCGCACCGGCCGCCAGCAGCCGATCCACCGCCGCATCCTCGGCGCTGCGCAGCGAGGCCTTGGACAGGCCCTCAGCCGCCCCCATGTCGTCGGGATAGACCGCGCCCGAATGGGGAGAGGCGAAGACCAGCGACGTCGCCCGTCCGCTCAAGGCGGGAACGATGCTGAAGGTCGCTTCGGGCGGCGCAGAACTCATGCCTTGGCCATAAACTGATTTATCCCCCGACGCGCCCCACTACGCGCTCGCCCCTAGGGGGATTTTCACTGCGAGTTTACAGATCGACGCCTAGGTTCCTCGCCGAGATTCAAGGACCTGACACCCCATGGCGCGTATTCTGCTGGCCGAAGACGACGGCTCGCTTCGAGGCTTCCTGACGCGCGCGCTGGAACGCGCCGGCCACGCCGTGGTGGACTGCGAGAACGGCGACGACGCCATCGACGCTCTGGAACAGGGTCCCTACGACCTGCTGCTGACCGACATCGTGATGCCGGGCGCCGACGGGATCGAGGTCGCCCGCGTCGCCGCCGTGCGCCAGCCGGGCATCCGCATCATGTTCATCACCGGTTTCGCCGCCGTCGCCCTGTCGGCCGCCCAGGCCACGCCCCAGGCCAAGGTCCTGTCCAAACCCGTCCACCTGCGCGACCTGGTGAACGAGGTCGAACGCATGATCGCCGCCTAACGAAAAAATACGAAAAAAGAAGACACAAGCCTCTTGCGGCCCCCGCGAACTGCGGGTTATAGACGCCGCCTTCCCGCCCACCGACACATCAGTCGGACGGGCCGCAGAAAAGGCGGACGCGTAGCTCAGCGGGAGAGCACTACGTTGACATCGTAGGGGTCACAGGTTCAATCCCTGTCGCGTCCACCATTCTTT
>DAIOID010000200.1:0-3763 GCA_036744355.1 Brevundimonas sp. | reverse complement strand
GACCTCAGCCTGCTGCTGGATCACGTCGAAGGCCGCGAGGGCCAGCCCGTGGCCGATCCCTATTTCGGCGACGACGACGGTTTTGACCTCACCTGGGCCGATGTAACTGCCGGCGCACGCAGTCTGGCCCGCAAGCTGCGCCGGGGCGATTGAAACCGGGCCACGGCCTCGCTATCTGTCGCCCCTCACCTGTTGGGACTGTTTATGTCTGAGAATGTGTTCACGGCCTGAGGCCCGGACGCTGAAACCCGTCCGAGGCCGCTCGTAACGCCCCGCTTCTGAATGATCGACGCCGGGCGCACGCTGACGCCTGTCCCGGACCATCTGAAATGAACATCTCTCGTGCGGAACAACGCACGCTCCACGCCCTGGCCCAGGGCGGTCGCATCCTGCTGGAACGCGACGATCAGGGCCGCATCATCGCCGCCCGCTGCTTCACCCGCGAAGGCTAGGTGCTGGACGGCTGCAATCTCGAGCAATGGCGCAGCCTGAAGCGCAAGGGCGTCATCCGGTCGCGAAACGGCGGCCCCTATGTCGTCAATCGCGACGGCCTGAGCCGCCTGCGCAGCCAGTTGGACAACCGGACCTCAGGCCGCGGCTTCTAGCGCCCTGAGGAAGAGGACGCGCGCGGAGCCGTAGTCGCGCGCGTCCAGTCGCTCATAGCCCGGCGTGTCGATGTCCGGCTCGTCCGAGCCGCGCTCGAACACCACGATGGCGCCCGGCTTCAGCCACTGGCCTTCGCGCAGCCGCTCCAGCGTCTGTTCGCCCAGTCCCTTGGCGTAGGGCGGATCGAGGAATGCCAGATCGAAGGCCTCGCCTACCGAACCGGGACGTTCGCCTAGGTCGATGGCGCTACGGCGATGCACGCGCGCTCGGCCGAACAGGCCATAGGCGTCCATGTTCTCGCGGATCACGCCGCGCGCGCCGTCGTCGATCTCGACGAACAGGGCGAAGGCCGCCCCGCGCGACAGGGCCTCAAACCCCAGGGCGCCCGATCCGGCGTAGATGTCCATCACCCGCAGGTCGTGCAGGCTCTCGCCCCAGGAGGCGTGCTCCAGAACGTTGAAGATGGCCTGACGCGCCCGGTCCGAGGTCGGACGCGTGTTCTGGCCCTCGGGCGCAAGGATGGCGCGCCCCTTCAGGCTGCCCGCAACGATCCGCATGGCTTAGCCGCGCGGTCCGCCGCGGCCGCCCGAAGGCTTGCCGCCGAAGGGTTTGCCGCCGCCGGGACGCGATCCGCCGCCCGGCTTGCCGCCGAACCCGCCAGGCTTGCCGCCCGCACGTGGCGCGCCATCGCGCGGTTTGAAGTCGCGTTGGGGCCGGTCGCTCGAACCGCCCTCGCGGGGCTTGAAGTCCCGCTTCGGACGATCACTGAAACCACCCTCGCCCGGCTTGAAATCACGTTGCGGACGGTCGCCGTCCGAGCGCGGCGCGCCGTCGCGGGGCTTGAAGTCCCGCTTGGGCCGGTCGCTGAAACCACCTTCGCGCGACTTGAAACCGCCCTTGGCACCGTCGCGGGGCGCGCGGCGATCGTCGATGAGCTGCGGCTCGGAACGGTTGAAGGGCTTGCGCGGACGATCAGACCACTCGCCGCCCTCGGCGGCTTGCGGCCGGGCGCGCGGTTTGAAGGTCTTGTTGTGCTCGAACTTCGGCGTCGCCTTGGCCCAGCCTTCCTTCTTGGCGGGACGCTCGCGGCGGTCGACCGCGTCGGCCTGCGCCTCCGTGGCGGCGCGGACGCGGCTCGGCTTGCGCGAAGGATCCGACATGGCCGAACCCGACTTGCCCGTCACGATCGGCGACGAGGTGCGTCGGCCGGGAATGGGCGCAGGCGTCGAGACGGTGTTGCCCGTCGGCAGGTTCTCGGGCCGGATGTGGTCGGCCAGCATCTCGCGGATCACGCGCGGACCGACTTCCTCGACCGCCCCGACCGGCAGGGTGCCGAGCTGGAACGGGCCATAGGCCAGACGGATCAGGCGGTTCACGGTCAGGCCGACCGATTCCAGCACCTTGCGGACCTCGCGGTTCTTGCCCTCAGTGATCGAGACGCTGATCCACAGATTGGCCGACGACTTCTCGCCCTCCGCCTTCTCCTTGGCCTTGTCGATGGTCGCTTCCATCGGGCCGTAGTGGACGCCGTCGATGGTGCAGCCGGTCTTCAGCTTGTCCAGCTGCTCCTGGGTGATGCGGCCACGAGCGCGGGCCCGATAGTGGCGCACCAGGGCCGTGTCAGGCATTTCCAGCGCCCGGCTCAGTTCGCCGTCGTTGGTCAGCAGCAGCAGGCCTTCGGTGTTCAGGTCGAGGCGTCCGACCGAGATCACGCGCGGCAGACCGCTGGGCAGGGCGTCGAACACGGTCGGGCGGCCTGCCGGGTCGTTGTGGCTGGTGATCAGGCCGGCTGGCTTGTGATAGCGCCAGACGCGCGTCGCCTGGGCCGAGCCCATGGGCTTGCCGTTGACGGTGATGACGTCGTCGCGCGTCACCAGGGTCGCCGGCGTGTCCAGGATGCGGCCGTTGACCGCCACCTTGCCCAGACCGATCAGACGCTCGACCTCGCGGCGCGAGGCGATGCCCGCGCGGGCCATGGCCTTGGCGATTCGCTCGCTACGCAGCGGAGCGGCCGGTTCCTTGCCAGCGTTGGGGCCGCCTTTCGGGCCGCCCTTGCCGGCGCCCTTCACAAAAGGCTTGTCGCCGCGATCGTCCTTGCGGTCGCCGCGCGGCGGGCCTTTCCGATCTCCAAAGCCGCCCTTGTCCGGGCGCGCGTCGGCGAATTTACGGGGACCGCGCGGGCCGTCGTCTTGACGGGAGCGGGGCTTCTTGTCGTTGTCTTTGGGATGGCGATCCATGATGAGCGGTTCATGAGCATGGCGCTCGACTTGGCGCAAGCGGCGGCGCAAGCGGGCGAAGTGCCCGTGGGCGCGATAATTGTCGATGAAACGACCGGCGAAGTGCTGGGACGCGGGCAAAACGGCCCCATAACCGCCCATGATCCGACCGCTCATGCCGAGATCGTCGCTTTGCGCGATGCCGCGACAAAGTTGCAGAATTATCGCCTTACCGACCTGACACTTTATGTAACGCTGGAACCCTGCGCCATGTGCGCCGGGGCCATCAGCCACGCGCGCATCGGTCGCGTCGTCTGGGGCGCGGACGATCCCAAGGGCGGCGCAGTGATCCACGGCGGGCGTTTCTTCGACCAACCGACCTGCCACTGGCGTCCCGCCGTCGAGGGCGGCGTCATGGCCGAACTCGCCGCCGAGACCCTGCGATCCTTCTTCCGGGCACGTCGCGGAACGCGCTCCGCTGCGGGGCGTTGACCGGGATAAGCTTGACCTTGGAGGCCTCTGCTTGTCGCACCCGCTCCTTCGCGCCGCCCCGGCCTTTGTCCTGACTGCCCTTTTGTCTGCCTGCGCGCAGGAACCGCGCAGGGCGCCGACCGACGGGGATGCGGTCCGCGAGCGCGCGCTGGAGGCCCAGACCGCCCGCCGTCGCACCGGCGCCGAAATCCAGGATCGTGCCCTGAACCGCGTCGTTCGCACCGTCTATCTCTGCGACAACAGCGAGCGCCTGACCGTCGACTTCGACAATCCGCGGCAGATGGCGACCCTGCGCACCTCCAACGGCGAAGCCGTGGACCTCTATCAGGAGCGCGCAGCCAGCGGCATCTGGTACAGGGCCAGCGGTCACGATCTGCGCGGCAAGGGCGATCAGGCGGTCTGGACCGTGGTCGATCGCGATCCGACCAACTGCCGCGCGGTGGACTAGG
>DAIOID010000199.1:2225-3795 GCA_036744355.1 Brevundimonas sp. | reverse complement strand
GCGACGCGCTTAACCGTGCCGAACAGGTTGGCCAGGCAGGGAATGGGGCTGATCGTGCCGTCGGGCATGACCGGCTTCTCGAACAAGACCGCCGGACCGCCGTTCCTCAGCAGCCGGGTCTGGATCTCGGTCATCTCCAGATGGGTGGAGACGGGCTCCGACACACGAACCAGTTCGCCGTCGGCTTCGAGGGTCGCAATGAAATCGCGCAGGGACTTGTAGGCCATGCGCTGACGCTTAAGCGGCGGAGGCGCGTCTGTCACCTCGTCCGAAGGTGCGATCAAGCGCCACGATCACAAGGCCGACGATCAGGAAGAAGATCAACAGGCCGACGAAGTTCAGCAGCACCCGCCCCAGACCGAGCACGCCGACGTCGACGAAGGGATAGGGCCACCAGCCGCTCAGTGCGCCGTGGAGCAGGGTCCAGCCGCCATAGACCAGCGGAAAGACCAGCCATCGGGCCGGATCGCCCCAGTTCAGACGCCCCTTGGGCGCGAACAGCAGCCAGTCCACCACGAAGGCTGTAGGCATGACGTAGTGCAGCAGGGTGTTGCCCAGCAGGGCCAGCCCCTGCGGGTTCCAGGTCGGGGCCAGCAGGACGTGGTACACGACCCCGACCACCACGATGTACATGGCCAGGGCCGCGCGGACCGCCTCGCCCGCCAACCAGCGCCCCGCACGACTGCTCGGCGCCACCACCGGGACGGTCAGGGCCAGGGCGACCAGAATATTGCTCAGGATGGTGAAGTAGCTGAAGAAATTCAGCGACAACTCGGCCGGGTTCTGGCCGGGGTTGTCCGCGAGCGTCACCCCGTACTGCAGGGCCACGGCGAACCAGCCGACGCAGGCGAAGACGGCGCGATAGAGACGGGCCATCAATAGCCCGGCGTGTCCGAAACCAGCGCCCACACCGGCAGGTGCAGAGCGCGGGTGGCGGCGTCGAGGCTGGCGGAATCCAGATGCTCGCGGCCCGCCTCGACCCGGCGCAGGGCCTCGGGCGTCAGATCGAGAGCGGCGGCCAGATCGTCGGCCGCCACGCCCCGGTGGTCGCGCCAGCGCCGGATGCGGGCGCCGACGACGGCGTCCATCGGATCAACCCCCGGAAAGCCCAGAACCGAACCCATGGCGTCCTCCCGACGCGGGCGTCCTATGACGCTGTTAGGTCAGGCATCCTGATCCCATTGGAAGGCTGCGTCCAGCCAGTCGCCCAGGCGGCCGTCGGAGCGAGCAAGGGCGCTGATGCGGGCCATCTCTTCGGCCGACAGTTCGAAGTCGAAGATGCCGAAATTCTCGGCCGCGCGGCTTTCCTTGGCGGTGCGCGGAATGGCGATGACGCCCTGCTGGATGATCCAGCGCAGGGTCGCCTGGCCGTTGGTCTTGCCGTGAACCCTGGCGATCTCGCCGATCACGGCGTCGTCTGCGATCTTGCCCTGGGCCAGGGGCGACCAGGCGGTGATGGACGAGCCCAGCTCGCGCGCCGTCTCGATCAGGGTCTTCTGCGACAGATAGGGATGGTACTCGACCTGGTTGGTGATCAGCGGGGCCTTGGACAGAGCCGCCGCCTCGCGGA
>DAIOID010000199.1:0-2125 GCA_036744355.1 Brevundimonas sp. | reverse complement strand
ACGGCGTCGGCGATGCCGTCGCCCACCGCCTTCTCGTTCTTGTAGATCCAGGCCGTGTCGATGTGGCGATAGCCGATGCGCAGGGCCTCATGGACCATGCGCCGGGCGTCCTCGGCCTCCAGCTGCCAGGTGCCGAAGCCCAGAAGCGGAATCTCCACGCCAGAGGCCGTCAGGGTCGGTTGGTCGGAATAGGGCATGGGGAGGCTCCGCAGGGTCAGGGAGCGCTCGATATAGGCGCCCGATCAGGCGTCGCCATTGTCCAGCCAGTGGAAAATCCGGTCCCACAGCGGCTCTATGCCCTTGCGGAAGGCCCCTTCGTGGCTGATGCGCCGCGCGCCGAAGTCGGCGGGCGCGTGGACGCTGATTTCGGACGGGGCGTTGGCGTAGACCGTCAGCAGGTCGCGCGCCGTGTTCGGCGTGGCGATGGGATCGTCGGTGAAGATCCACGACCGGATCGGGGCGGTCACCGCCTCGTAATGATGCGGCCGCAGCGTCGTCTCCAGCTCGCGCGAGAAGTATTCCCGCTTCAGGCACCAGCGCCGCCAAGTGGTGAAGACCCCGCGCGGCAGGTCTGTCCCGCCCCAAAGGCCGCCGCCCTTGATATAGCCGTGCCGCATCAGGCTGAACGGGCCGAAGCCCAGCCAGAAGAAGAGCTCCAGCGGGGTGTAGCTGCGGTGGTGCCCGCCCCACCAGCCGGTGCCGACCGAGACGAAGGCGTGGCGGTCGATGCGGTCCTGATTGTGCATGAAGCCCAGGAAGTGCCCGCCGACGCTGTGGCCGACATGGACCACGCGCAGGCCCGGCGCAGCCTCGATCAGGGCGTCCAGGGCGGCGGGCATGTCCAGTCGGCCCCAGTCGGGATAGTCCATCGCCATCGCCTTCAGATCGTCGGGCCGCGACCCGGCGATGCCCCGGAAATCATAGGTCAGCACCGCCGCGCCCCGCTCAGCCAGATACCGGGCGAAGCGCTCATAGAAGCCCTTGGGAAAGCCGGTGCCGGACGAGACCAGAACGGCGATGCGCGGCTCGGCCGCCGACACCAGCCGCATCGACAGCGGATAGCCGTCGGTGGCCGGGGCGGTGAAGTTTCGGATGACGAGTTCGATCATCGGGTCCGTCCTGTTTAGAAACGAACTCTAGGCGATTGACGCGGCGTCAGGTCAAGGTTTCACCGGTGACGACGCCGTCACGGGGCCGAGGGCCAGCACGCCGTCGAACCTGCCGTTCAGTTGGGGCGTCAGGACGACGCCGCGCATTGTCAGGTCATCAGTCTCAGGGACCGGCGCGGCGCCGCAGTCATCCAGGCACATCCAGGCCTCTCCGCCCTGATGGGCGATGGTCAGTGACAGGGTTTCCTCGGGCCGGATATGGGCGGCGGCGGGCAGGCCGAGCGGCGAGCCGACGCGACGAACCTTTTCCGCGTGCACGCGGCCGACCAAAGCTAGAACCCGCGCTTGCGGTCGCGCCATGGCCTGACGGCTCCAGAGAACCGCGCGATCCATTTCCGAATAGGACTGGCGGAAGCCCTCGATACGGGGGCTGTCCGGCACGGAGGCGACCAGGGTCAGGTCCTGGCCCGCCTTCGCCATGCCTCGCAGACGCAGCAGCAGGTCCAGCATGGCGCCGCTGCCCCGCCCGTCATGGTGCACGAAGGGGCCATACTCATAAGCGGCGAGGGCGGCCCGCGCCCCCGTGTCGCTGTCGGCGGCCATGAAGGCGTCCAGGGTCGGCTGCATCTGTACCGGGTACTCGGCCGAGACCGTCACCGACCCCTGTTCCAGCGCCGCGCAGACCAGATCGGCGAAGGCGGCGGGGGCTTCGGTCGTGCCGTGGGTTTCACCGACGAAGACATAGCGGACATCGTCGCGCCACAGGACCTCGGCGCCCGGGACCGGACGGCATTCGGAGGGCGCGTCGAGGGCGGCGGCGTGCAGGCTGGCGGCCAGAAGGGCGGCGATCATGGCGTCTTCCTCAAACAGTCCGGATCAATAGGCCAGGGCGTTGCCGTCCTTGCGCATCTCCGTCGCCGCGCCATAGGTCCAGCGGCCCTGTTCGTTCATCTGCTTCATGACGTTCTGATAGCCGCCGAAGCCGCCGTCGGGCGGGCCGAGGTCCCAGCCCATGG
>DAIOID010000198.1:0-3868 GCA_036744355.1 Brevundimonas sp. | reverse complement strand
GCTGGGCTTCACCGGCGCCTTCTGGCTGCTGCTGTTCCTGGGCGCGGCCCTGTTCCGCGTCATCGGCCTCAGCTTCCTGTCGGACCTGATCGGCGAGGAATGGTTCGCCATCCCCGTCACCTGCCTGGTCTTCGCCGTCGCGGTGCAGCTGACCGACGTGCGCGCCGGTCTGATCCGGGGCGTGCGAACCGTGGCCCTGATGCTGCTGTCCTGGCTGCTGCTGGTCATCACGGTGCTGGTGGCGGGCTTCCTGCTGGCCCTGCCCTTCACCGGGCTGGACGGATTGTGGAAGACGGGCAGCGCCACGGCTCTGGTGCTGTCGGCTGCCGCCGCCCTGATCATCCTGATCAACACCGCCTATCAGGACGGGCGCGAGGACAATCTGCCGCCGGTCGTGTTGCGCGTCGCCGTGCGGGTCGCCGCCGTCCTGCTGACGCCGCTGATCCTGATCGCCGTCTGGGGCCTGAGCCTTCGCATCGGCCAGCACGGGCTGACGCCGGACCGGATCATCGCCTCGGCCTGCGCCCTGATCGGGGTGGTCTATGCGGCGGGATACGGATGGGCCGCGCTGTCCCCATTCTGGAAGAAGGCGGCGTGGATGAAACCGCTCGAGCGCACCAATGTCGCCGCCGCCGTCCTGACCGTCGCCGTCATCCTGGCCTTGTTCAGCCCCCTGCTCGACCCCGCCCGTCTGTCGGTCGAGGATCAGATGGCCCGGCTGAAGCGCGGCGCCGTCAGCGCCGCCGAGTTCGACTATGCTTTCCTGCGCTTCGAAGCGGGCAAGGCCGGGCGCGCCGCCCTGACCGATCTGGCCAGATCCTCCGACGCCGAGGTCGCGCGTTTGGCCAAGCAGGCCCAGGCCACCACCTCCCGCTATGATGTGGAGCAGGCGACGGTTCCGTCCCGCACGCCGCGCATCGCCGCCTGGCCCGCGGACGCCGCCCTGCCCGCCGGGTTCGTGACGCCGGTTCGTCCCGGCGATCCCCGCTATGGGTGTCAGGAGGCCGCTGAGTGCTTGGCGACCGCCCGCGACCTGAACGGCGACGGCAAGCTCGAGGTCCTGCTGGCCGACAACTACCGCATCGCCCTGTTCGCCCAAGGGACTGACGGCGTCTGGACGCATCACGGCGATTACCGCGTCGCCTACTGCGGCACGGGTCCCGGCAATGTCCGCGACCTGCTGAAAGACCCGCAGACTATGCCCCTCGCCCCCGTCTGGCCGGACCTTTCGACCGCGCGCGGAGCCGCCCGATTCCAGCCCGAAGAGAAGTGCCCGCCGCCCGTCGCCGTTAACCCCTGACTCAGTTCTCCGAAACCCGATCTTCACCCCCTCGGGTCTAGGGTCAGCTCGAAACGAGCCGATCCCGAGCAACGAGGACGGCCGTTACGGTGATGATTTAGGGTGTGTTTCACATGGCCAAGACCGTTCTGGTCGTCGACGATGATCCCACGCAGCGCCGCCTGATTCAGGCGGTGCTCGACCGCGAAGGCTATGCCGTCGTCCACGCCGAGAGCGGGGGCGAGGCCATCGACCGCCTGACCAAGGGCGGGGGCGCCGACGTGGTCCTGCTCGACCTCGTCATGCCGGGCCTGTCGGGTCTGGAGACCCTGGCGGAAATCCGCACGGCGGGCGTGGCCGTGCCGGTCATCGTCCTGACGGCCAACGGCGGCATCGAGACCGTGGTCAAGGCCATGCAGGCCGGGGCCCAGGACTTCTTCGTCAAGCCGGTGGGGCCGGAACGCCTGCTGATCGGCGTACGCAACGCCCTGCAGCTGACCCAGCTGTCGGCTGAAATCGGCCGCCTGAAGAAACACGTCTCGGGCCGGACCTCGTTCGACGACATCGTCGGCGACAGCCCGCCGATGCGCATGGTCAAGGCTCTGGGCGTGCGCGCCGCCAAGTCCGGCATCCCGGTGCTGATCACCGGCGAAAGCGGCGTTGGTAAAGAGGTCATCGCCCGCGCCCTGCACGGCGCCTCGGACCGGGCGGGCAAGCCCTTCGTGGCCGTCAACTGCGGCGCCCTGCCCGCCAATCTGGTCGAATCCATCCTGTTCGGTCACGAGAAGGGCGCCTTCACCGGCGCTGTCGACAAGCACGCCGGCAAATTCATGGAGGCTAACGGCGGCACCCTGTTCCTGGACGAGATCGGCGAACTGCCGCTGGACATGCAGGTCAAGCTGCTGCGCGCCCTGCAGGAAGGCGAGATTGACCCGGTCGGATCGAAGCGCGCGGTCAAGGTCGACGTCCGCATCGTCTCGGCCACCAATCGCGACCCGGCCCAGCAGGTCAAGGAAGGCGCCTTCCGCGAGGACCTGTTTTACCGCCTGAACGTCTTCCCGATCGAGGCCCCGGCCCTGCGCGAACGGCGCGAGGACATCCCGGCCCTGGTCGAGCACTTCATCGCCCGCTTCAACGTCGAGGAAGGCAAGCGCGTCGCCGGCTGCGCCGTCGAGACCATGGCCCTTCTGCAGGCCTACGACTGGCCCGGCAACGTGCGTCAGCTAGAGAACTCGATCTATCGCGCCCTGGTGCTGGCCGATTCCCCCCTGCTGCAGCCGCACGACTTCCCCGCCATCTCGGGCGTCGCCATGCCGCTGACCTCGGGCGGCGTCATCTCGCACGAGCGGGCCGAGACGCCGCAAGGCGACGATAGCGGCGAGGCCCACCCCGACAGCCCGGTCCGCATCATCGACGCGCGCGGCCACCTGCGCACGCTGGAAGAGATCGAACGCGACCTGATCCAGCACGCCATCGAGGTCTATTCCGGCCACATGAGCGAGATCGCCCGGCGCCTCGGCATCGGCCGCTCGACCCTGTACCGCAAGGTCCGCGAACAGGGGCTGGAAGAGCAGTTGAAGGAAGCGGGCTGAGGCGCGGAACCTGATCGCCCAAGCTGAGCTTTACCTCTGGCCCCCTTGGGCTGGATGGAGGACGCCATGGCGATCGAAAGCGCATTTCGGCTAGACGGCGACGTCGCCATCGTGACCGGCGGCGCCGCCGGGATCGGGCGCGGCATCGCCGAGACCTTTGCTCAGGCCGGAGCCGCCGTGGTCGTCACCGACCTTAACAAGGACGGCGCCGATGAGGCGGCGGCGGCCATCGTCGCGGCGGGCGGTCGCGCCATCGGTCTGGAATGCAACGTCACCGACGAGGCCCATCGACAGGCCGCCGTGGACGCCGCGATCAAGGCCTTCGGCAAGCTGACGATTCTGGCCAACAACGCCGGCGGCGGCGGGCCCAAGCCCTTCGACATGCCGATGCGCGATTTCGAATGGGCCTTCCAGCTCAACGTCTTCGCCATGTTCCGCTTCATGCAGATGGTCGCGCCCCACATGGAACAGGCGGGCGGCGGAGCGATCCTGAACATTTCCTCGATGGCGGGCGAGAACAAGAACAGCCGGATGGCCTCCTATGGATCGTCCAAGGCGGCGGTCAATCACCTCACACGCAACGTCGCCTTCGACCTGGGGCCCAAGGGCATCCGCGTCAACGCCATCGCGCCGGGCGCCATCAAGACCCACGCCCTGTCCACCGTCCTGACGCCCGAGATTGAGGCGGCCATGCTGAAGCACACCCCGCTGGGTCGTCTGGGCCAGCCGCGGGACATCGCCAACGCCGCCCTCTTCCTGTGCTCGCCCGCCGCGTCATGGGTCAGCGGCCAGGTGCTGACCGTCTCGGGCGGCGGAGTTCAGGAACTGGACTGAAGCCGTGCTAGACTGCGGTCATGAGCGACCACAACGACGACCAGTCCCCCGCCCCGTCTTCGGAAGAGGCCGCGCCGAACGAAACCCCGATCCAGCGCGCCCTGCGTGAAAAGCAGGAAGCTATCGCCGCCCGCCCCAAGCCCCCGCGCGGCGGCCGCTTCCA
>DAIOID010000197.1:0-3891 GCA_036744355.1 Brevundimonas sp. | reverse complement strand
TCGTCAGCTCCACCGCCTCGGCCAGGCCCATACGCTGGACCTCCGTGCCGGGCGGCAGACCGGCGAACAGGCGGGTCGGACAGGCGGCGTCCAGCATCAGGAAGACCCCCTTGTCGTCCGCCCGACGGATCAGGCGGCCAAAGGCCTGAGCGATGCGGCCGCGCGCCAGGGCGTCGTCATAGGTCTTGCCGCCGAAGCGTTCGCGCCGCGCCTTGTGCAGCAGGTCGGGACGCGGCCAGGGCACGCGGTCGAAGGCGAGGACGCGCAAGGACCGCCCCGGCACATCCACCCCGTCGCGCACGGCGTCGGTGCCCAGCAGGCAGCTGTCCTGTTCGGCCCGGAACACGTCGACCAGAGCCCCCACCTCCAGCGGATCGACGTGCTGGGCGTAGAGCGGGACGCCCGCCTTGGCGAGATCCGGCCCCAGCCGCTCATAGACGGTCTTCAGCCGACGGATGGCGGTGAACAGGCCCAGCCCCCCGCCGCCCGCCGCCAGGAACAGCTCGCGCATGGCCGCCGCGATCTGGCGCGGGTCGTCCTTCATCAGGTCGTTGACGACGATGATGCGGCTGTTGGCGGCGTAGTCGAAGGGGCTCTCCACCTTCAGCGTCCGCGCCGGTTCGATCAGGCGGGCGGCGCCGGTGCGCATCCGGGCCAACTGGAACGGGTCCTCGGCGGCAGGGTCCGACAGGGTGGCCGAGGTCACCAGCACGCCATGGGCGGGCATGACCACCGCGGCCTCCAGCGGCACTGTCGGGTCGATCCAGTGGCGGCGCAGGGCCACGTCGTGGATGCGGCCGAAGGCGGCCTCAGCGCTCAGCCAGTCGACGAAGTCGGGGTCCGGTTCGTCGCCGCCCTCCTCGAGCGCCGCCAGCATGGAGCGCCAGCCCGGCAGGGTCATGCGGGCGCGCCGGTCCATGCCGCGCAGCGCCCCTTCGATGCGGGCGCGGGCGGCGCCGTCCAGCTCGGCGGCTTCCTCGTCGAGGATGTCCTCAAGGTGGCGCGACAGGGCCAGAAGCGGCGCCTCGACGGCGGCGATGGCGCGGGCGGCGGCGCGGGCGGCCTCCAGCACGGGCTCGGTGGCGGGGCGCAGGGCGCACTCCATGCCGAACTCGGCCCCGCCGCTCTCCTGACTGCGGGCGCGCAGCTGTTCCAGGGCGGCGACGAGGAAGGCCTCGATCGGACCGATGGGATTGATCTCGCCGGACGCCGGGGCGATGCGGCCGGATACGCCTTCGCCCGGCAGGGCGGCGGCGGCGATCATGGCGTCCTTCAGGGCCTTGGCGGCGGCCTCGTTGTCGGCGCACAGGTCGCCCAGACGCTGTTCCAGCCCGCGCCCGCGACGACCGCGCCCCTCGGGGCCCCTGATCCAGCGGCGCAGCTCGGCGGCTTCCTGACCCGAGAGGGCAGCGGAGAAGGCGCTGTCGGCGGCGTCGAACAGGTGGTGGCCCTCGTCGAAGACGATGCGCTTCAGCGCCGCCGTCTCGCCGTCCTGCTTCAGACCGCGCGCCGAACGGGCGCCGTCGAAGGCGGCCTGGGTCATGACCAGGGCGTGGTTGGCCACGACCAGATCGGCCCGTCGGCTGGCGCGAATGGTCTTTTCGACAAAGCACAGCCGGTAATGCGGACAGGCGGCGTGGACGCATTCGCCGCGCCGGTCGACCAGATTGGCCGGGCTGGCCTGATGGCTGGGGGCGGTCGCATAGAGGCCCGGCAGCCAGCCGGGATAGTCGCCGCCGGTCATGTCGCCGTCGCGGCTGTGCGCCGCCCAGCGGCTGGCCAGACCCATGCCGATCAGGTCGCCATTGCCCAGCTGGGCCGCCTGCATCATGTCCTGCAGGTTCAGCAGACAGAGGTAGTTTTCGCGGCCCTTGCGCACCACCGTCTTCTTGCGGCGCTCGGCCTCGTCGGGCCACAGGGCGCGGCTTTCGCGGTCGATCTGGCGTTGCAGGGCGCGGGTATAGGTCGAGATCCAGGCCGCGCCTGAGTTGCGCTCGGCCCACAGGCTGGCGGGGGCCAGATAGCCCAGGGTCTTGCCGGTGCCGGTACCCGCCTCGGCCAGCAGGACGCGCGGACGGCCCTCCTCGTTGCGCGGCGAAAAGGCGTAGGCGGCCTCGGCGGCGTAGTCGGACTGGGCGGGCCGGGTCTCGTCCAGACCCGAGGCCTGCAACAGCTTGTCCAGACGGATGCGGGCGCTCTCGCTGTCCACCGGCGCGGACCCGGCCTCGCCGCGCGGGGCCTCGTCCTCCCATTCCGCAAGCCGCGACCAGACGTCCAGACCCGAGCCGCGCTCGCGCCGGTCGCGCAGGGGCCCGGCCTGAAGCGCGGCCAGCACGCGCGAACCCCAGGACCAGCCCGCCCTATCCAGCGTTCCGGCCAGGGTGTAGGCGTCGTCGCGCCCCGGATAGGCGGGGTCGGTCAGTTCGGTCAGCAGGTCAGCGGCGGCGTCGCGCAGGGCCTGGGCCTGGGCCTCGGCCCCCTTGGGTTCGGACCGGCCCAGAGCCAGGGCCAGGCCCGACGGCGAGGGCGCGCAGAACCTGGCGGGCCGCACGAAGGCGTAGAGCTCCAGCACGTCCAGCATGTCGGCGGAGCGCGGCGGCGGGCTGAGGCCCAGACGGCGCGCGGTCAGGCTGGCGTGGGCGACCAGAACGGCGCCGCCCAGAAAGACGCCCTCAGCCGCGCCGCGCCCGATCTTTCTGGCGCCCGCCGCGTCGCACACCGCGCCAGCGCCCGGCGGCGTGGCCAGGGCGGGCGGCAGCTCGGCCCAGACCGGGGCCGCAGACTGGACGATGGAAGGGGCGGAGACGTCGGTCACGCCCGATCCATAGCGCCCCGCGCCGCGAAACGGAACGGGAACGCTCTCGCCAGAGGCCGAAAACGCGATAGGCTCTCTATCAAAGGGAGGACCGCCCATGCAGACCCGCCGCATCGCCACCGACGGCTTGACGCAACAGGTGATCGAAGCGGGACACGGCCCGCTGGTCCTGCTGCTGCACGGCTTTCCTGAACTGGGGATCAGTTGGCGGGCGCAGGTTGAGGCCCTGGCCGAGGCGGGCTTTCACGCTGTCGCCCCCGACATGCGCGGCTATGGCGGGACCGACAAACCGGCGGATCAGGATGAACATACGGTCCTGCACCTGGTCGGCGACATGGTCGATCTGGTGCGGGCGCTGGGCGAGACCGAGGCCGTCGTCGTCGGCCATGACTGGGACTCGGCGGTCGCCTGGCACTGCGCCCTGATGCGGCCGGACGTCTTCCGCGCCGTGGCCGGCCTGTCGGTGCCCTTCCAGCCGCGCCGGCCCAAGGGACCGCCGACCGCGGCGATGGCGGCGATCACCAAGCGCGCGGGTCTGGGCGACCTCTATATCAACCGCTTCCAGTCGCCCGAGGCCCATGTCGAACTGGACGCCGATCCGGCCACCGCCCTGAGGAAGATGTTCTGGGCCTATGACGGCGCCACCGCCGATGCGGACCAGTCGACCGGCTTCATGCCCGAGGGCGTGTCTCTGCTGGACAGCATTTCCGCCCAGGCAACCCTGCCGCCGTGGATGAGCGGGGTGCACTTCAACGAATACGTCGCCGCCTTCAACGGTTCAGGCTTCAAGGGCCCGCTGGACTGGTACCGCTGCCTCGACCGCAACTGGAGCCTGACCGCCTTCCTGCAAGGCCAGAAGATCGCTCAGCCTGCGCTGTTCATGATCGGCGAACGCGACCCCGTCCGCCACTACGCCGGTCCGTTTGAGGCGGCGCAGAAGGACTGGCTGACCGACCTGCGCGGCCAGATCATCCTGCCCAGCGCCGGCCACTGGCTGCAACAGGAACGGGCGGACGAGGTCAGCGCCGCCTTGATCCGCTTCCTGCGCGGCCTCGACTGAACCTGAGCCGCCTAGG
>DAIOID010000196.1:0-3909 GCA_036744355.1 Brevundimonas sp. | reverse complement strand
CAGGAAGCCCGCGTCTGGCCCGAGGACGAGATCCTGTATCTCTGCACCGGCAGCCAGGGCGAGGTCCGCGCGGCCCTGTCACGCGTGGCCGAGGGGACGCACCCCTTCATCAAGCTGGGCAAGGGTGACCACTGCATCTTCTCGTCGCGGGTCATTCCGGGCAACGAGCTGTCGATCGGTCGCCTGCAGGACAAGATGGCAGACCGGGGCGTGCGCATCTACACCGAGAAGGATCATCCGGGCATCCACGTCTCGGGCCACCCGTGCCGCGACGAACTGCGCCAGATGTATCAGTGGGCCCGTCCGCAGATCGCGGTGCCGACCCACGGCATGCGCCGTCACCTGATGGAGCACGCCCTCCTGGCCAAGGACATGCAGGTTCCGGAAACCGTGACGCCGCGCAACGGCGACATGGTGCGTCTGGCTCCCGGACCTGCGGCCATCATCGACGAAGTGCCCTCCGGCCGTCTGTTCGTCGACGGCGGCATGCTGGTCGAGGAGGCGGGCGAGGCCCTGCGCGAGCGTCGGCACGCGGCGTCAAACGGCGTCCTGGTCGTCAGCTTCGCCATGGACAAGCGCGGCAAGATCGTCAGCGACATCGACGTGCGCGGCATCGGCCTGCCCGGCGACGAGGACCGTCCTCTGGGCGACATCCTCGACGATCTGGCCGAACGCGCCGAACAGGCGGTTCGCAAGCTTAAGGGCGAGGCTCTGGACGACGAAATGGTGGTCGAACAGGCTGTCAGTCGCGCCCTGAAGAAGGCCAGCCAGCAGGTCTGGGATCGCCGTCCCATCGTCGAAACCGTGATCCTGCGTCTGTAATGACGGACCGGCTGTATCTGCTGAACGCCGACTGGTTCGACGATCAGGGCGGGCCCTGGTACTGCCCGCCCGGCGCCCGGATCGAAGGCGTTCTGAGCCTCTATCCGCGTCTGCGCGAGCAGGTCCAGGTCACGCATCTGGACCACCCCCGTCCGCGCGCCGCCGTCGTGGCCGAGGTGGGGGAGGCCAACCAGAGCTGCCCGCTGCTGGTCCTGGACGGCGAGTTCGACTGGCCTGACGCCCAAGTCAGTGCAGAGACCGGCGCCCGCTTCCTGCAGGACGACGATATCCTGCCCTACTGGGCGGCCCGCTACGGGATCGGGCGGCCGCACCCGTAGAAGCATCTCTGCATAAACTCCCTTCCCCCTCGAGGGGGGAAGGGCCGGGGATGGGGGTGTGTGCGCCGAGCCTAGAGGTGTGGCGGGGGAGGCGGGGTCTCTGCGTCTCGGGCGCACCACCGGCAAAACCAGTGACTACACCCCCACCCAACCCTCCCCCTCGAGGGGGAGGGTTTTTCTCGGTGTTCACCCTCCCAGCGTGACCTTCCGATAATTGTCCTTGTCCAGGGCGCCGATCTCGACCGAGATCTGGGCCGGACCGTCGTAGGACTTCACCCCCGCCAGCAGGGCGGCCTGAACCGCTTCGCCCAGCGCCGTCTTCTGTTCCTGCGTCCGTCCCGTCAGGATACGCAGGTCGCAGTGGACCATGGCCTGGGCCGGGTCGCCGTCGGCGATGATCAGGTCGTCGCAGCGCACGATGCGCGTCTTGCAGGCCGGCATAGTCGCGCCGACCACGTCCACGCACAGCTGATGGATTTCCAGCGCGAGGGCGCGCCAATCGGTCCCGTCGAAATGGGGGGAGTGTTCCAGGGTGATCTGTGGCATGAGGGCGTCCTTGTTTCGCGCCTTTCCTTAGACCGCTCCTGACGTGGACGGAATGCGGAAGGCGCCCGAACCGATGGATGACCGCCCATGCCTCTTGGCCCCTTCACTCTCGTGGCGCTGTATTTGACCTCGTGGTGGATCGTGCTGTTCATGATCCTGCCGCTGGGCTCGTCGAAGCAGGTCGAGACGCCGCCGACCGACGGCAGCCAGTGGGGCGCGCCCGCTAATCCGCAGCTGAAGAAGAAATTCATCACCACGACCTGGGTTTCGGCCATCGTCTGGGTCGGCATTGTCTTCATCGTCTGGACCGGATGGATGCCGCTCCCGGACTTCTCGCGCGGTCCTGCGCTCTAGCTTTCGCCCCATTCGCCCGTTTAAAACTCGGGCCTGACTGATTTTGCAGAGATTCCCGCCATGCGCCTGTCGCGCTACTTCCTGCCGACCCTGAAAGAAGCCCCCTCCGACGCCCAGATCGTGTCGCATCAGCTGATGCTGCGCGCCGGCATGATCAAGCAGGAGGCCGCCGGCATCTACGCCTGGCTGCCGCTGGGCCTGCGGGTGCTGCGCAAGATCGAGAACATCGTCCGCGAGGAGCAGGTCAAGGCCGGCGCCGTCGAGCTGCTGATGCCGACCCTGCAACTGGCCGACCTGTGGCGCGAGAGCGGCCGCTATGACGCCTACGGCCCGGAGATGCTGCGCATCACCGACCGTCATGAGCGCGAGTTGCTGTACGGACCGACCAACGAGGAAATGGTCACGGATATCTTCCGTGCCTATGTGAAGAGCTACAAGGCCCTGCCGCTGAACCTCTTCCACATCCAGTGGAAGTTCCGCGACGAGCGCCGTCCGCGCTTCGGCGTCATGCGCGGCCGCGAGTTCCTGATGAAGGACGCCTATTCCTTCGATCTGGACGAGGCCTCGGCCCGCATCGCCTACAAGCGCATGTTCGCGGCCTATCTGAACACCTTCTCGCGTCTGGGCCTGAAGGCGGTGCCGATGCGCGCCGACACCGGCCCCATCGGCGGCGACCTGAGCCACGAGTTCATCGTCCTCGCCGAGACCGGCGAGAGCGAGGTCTTCTGCGACCGCAAGCTGGTCGAGATGGACGCGCCGGGCCACAACCTCAGCGTCGAGCAGTTGGAAGGCGTGTTCAACGAGCGCACCGCCCTCTACGCCGCGACCGAGGAAATGCACGACGCGGCCCAGTTCGAGACCCAGACCGCCGAGGGCGACCGCCTGTCGGCGCGCGGCATCGAGGTTGGCCACATCTTCTACTTCGGCACCAAATACTCCACGCCGATGAAGGCCAGGGTCGCCGGGCCGGACGGTCAGGACACCGAGGTCCACATGGGCAGCTACGGCGTCGGGGTGTCGCGTCTGATGGGCGCCATCATCGAGGCCAGCCACGACGCCGGAGGCATCATCTGGCCGGACTCGGTCGCTCCGTTCGACGTGGTGGTGATCAACCTGCGCGCCAGCGACGACGCCGTCTCGGCCGCCTGTGAAGACGCCGTGGCCAAACTCGAAGCCCTGGGCAAGGAAGTCCTCTACGACGACACCGACGAGCGCCCGGGCGGCAAGTTCGCCACCGCCGACCTGATCGGCGTGCCATGGCAGTTGACAATCGGTCCCAAGGGCCTGGCTGACGGCGTGGTCGAACTGAAGCGCCGCGCCACAGGCGAGAAGCAAACCCTGTCGCTGGACGCCGCCCTGGAGCTGCTGACGAAATGACCGACGCCGCGACGGCCTCCGCGCCGCCCGCCGTGAAACCCGCCGGTCCCTTCTCCGCCTGGGAGATCGGACTGGCCCTTCGCTACCTTCGCGCCAAGCGCAAGGAGGGCGGGGTCGCCCTGATCGCCATCATCAGCTTCGTCGGCATCATGCTGGCCGTGGCGGTGCTGATCAGCGTGATGAGCATCATGGCCGGCTTCCGCAGCGAACTGCTGGGCCGGATGCTGTCGTTCAACGGGCATATGTATGTCCAGGGGCCGGTGCTCACTTCGCCCGACCGCGAGGCGACGCTGAAGCGGATTTCTGACGTGCCCGGCGTGGTCTCGGTGTCGCCGCTGACAGAATCCCCCGCCATGTTCCGCGCAGGCGGCCAGATGACGGGCGGCGTCGTGCGCGGCGTGCGGCCTCAGGACCTGGCCTCGACCAAGTTCGTCTATGACAGCCTGAAGCCTGAGGAGATCGCATCCTTCGG
>DAIOID010000195.1:0-3930 GCA_036744355.1 Brevundimonas sp. | reverse complement strand
CGTGGCCAAGATCGTCGCCTAAGCGATGGATCCGGGTCCTCGGACCCGAACAGTAAGCGTAACGGCCTCTCCTCGGAGACGCCGCAGTATCGAGTAACAGAGCGGCCCCCGGAGCAATCCGGGGGCCGTTTCTGCTTTCGACCTCAAACAGACCGAAGGGGGGCGACCCGTGGCGGCACGCGCAGCGTGGAACGGATCTTGCAAACCGCTTTGCCCTAAGGGGGAAGACATGTCCGGCGACCTGACCATCGAGATCCGCAGCCTTGAAAGCCTGACGCCCGCCGAGGGCGCGCAGTGGAACGCCTGGGCGGCGGCAGACCCGGACCTCGCCAGCCCCTATTTCCGCGTCGAGTTCTCGCAAATCGCCGCACGGATCAGCCCGGACTGCGCCGTGGCTGTCTTCCAACGGGACGGCGCGGTCGCCGGCTATTTTCCGCATCAGAGACGTGGCGGGACGATCCTGCCCATCGCGGCGCCGATGAACGATTATCACGGCGTGATCGGGCCCGTGGCGGTGCGGCCCGGCCTGAACGAGGTCGCGGGCCTGCTGGCTGGACGGCGGTTCAGCGTCAACGGCTGGGTCGGCGAGGCGGTCGGGGCGTCGGTCAGCGAGAGTTTCCGCACCACCATCCCCGCCGAGGGCGGCTATGACGCCTGGTACGCCGCGCGCCGGCAGGCCTTCGGCAAATATTTCAAGGACAAGGAACGCGCCCGCCGGAGCATGGCGGCGGAGTTCGGGCCGGTCGAGGCGCAGATCGGCCTGCGCGACCATGCGCTTCTGGATGAACTGATCGACCGCAAGCGCGAACAGTATCGGCGCACCGGCCGGCATGACGTCTTCGCCTGCGGGTGGACGCGTGAACTGCTCCACGCCCTGATGGCGCATGAGCAGGCGGACTTCGGCGCCTCGCTGGCGGTCCTGAGGGCGGGTGGCCAGATCGCCGCCATGGAATATTCCCTGCACGCCGGTCAGCGATTCCACTTCTGGTTCCCGGTCTATGTCCCGGCCCTGGCGCGCTGCTCGCCGGGCATCATGCTGAGCATGGAGACGATCCGCCTGGGATCCGAGCAGGGCTACCGCGACTTTGACTACGGCTTCGGGGGCGAGGCCTACAAGCGCTACTTCTGCGACACGGTTCAGCCGGTGGCCGAGGCGGTCATTCTGAAGCCGGGCCTGACGGCGGCGCTCGGCGGGGCCGGAGCTTCCGTGCTGAACATGGCTGGAGGCCAGCGTTTGACCGACAGCATCCGCCGCCGCTGGAACGTCATCGAGGCCTGTGAAACCGGTGCCGCCGCACGCCTGAAGGGGGCGGCGCTGGCGGCCCGCGCCGCCCTGTCCAAGGTCGCCAGCCGCGCGACGGCTGAGCCATGATGAAGGAGACGCCCATGTCTGATCGTCGTACGCGCTATCCGGGGCCCATCGCGGAGGCGGGGGTGCACCCGCACAGCCTGATCGCCCAGGGCTTCGCCGAGGATGGCGCTCTGGCGGCGGTGCTGGACCGCTATCCGGCCGATCTGTTCGATATCAACCTGTACGACTACGACGACGAGGGGCAGGTGTCGCTGCGCACCGGGGCGCGCGGTCGTCTGGACGGGGCGCAGTTGCTGGAGGCCATCCAGCAGGGGCGCCTGTGGGTCAATCTGCGACAGGTCGAGACCGGCTGGCCTGAGCTGTGGGCGGCGGCCATGGCCGAGTTCCGCAAGGTGGAAGCCGCCTATCCAGGGCTGAGGGCGGTGAAGAACGCCGGGCAACTGATCCTGTCCTCGCCCAAGGCCCGCGTGCCCTATCATTTTGACGCGGCGGGGGTGGTGTTGTTCCACCTGCGCGGACGCAAGCGGATCTTCGTCTATCCGGGCGACGAGGCGCATCTGGCCGAACGGGACATGGAGCAGGTGGTCTCGCGTCAGACGACGGAGGAACTGCCTTACAGCCTGGCCTTCGAGGGCGACGCCCAGGTCATCGACCTGGAGCCGGGACAGGCCCTGACCTGGCCGCTCTATGCACCGCACCGGGTAGAGAACCTGGACCGTTTCTGCGTCTCGCTGTCGATGGACTTCCAGACCTGGCCGTCGCGGTTCCGCAACGGGGCTCTCTACACCAACGCCGTCCTGCGCAGCCGGGGCGGGGCGCCGCGCCTGACCGACACCATGGGGCAGGGGGAGTTGGCTCTGCGCTGGGCGGCGTCGCTGGGGCTGAAATGCGTCGGCGCGCTGGAGAACAGGATCGCCCACTTCGAGCGGCAGTTCGAACCCGAGGTCGGCGCGATCGACGGGGCGGGGGCCCTGAAGGTCTGATGGCGGAAGGCTGATTTCTTACAACGACTTCATGACCTCGATTTAAAATGACTTGAGCGGCGCGCGCGGCCAGTTTCCTCTCATAGCTGGAGAGGGACACCGCCATGAAGATCGCCGTTTACGCCGCCGCCGCCGCCGCCGTTCTGGCCGGGTTTGCCGCCGCGCCCGCCGCCGCTCAGGACGCCGAAATCCGCAATGCGGTCGCCCGCGTCATCGTCATTCCCGAGGACCGGACCGACATCGCCGTCGAGATCACTCCGGGCTCGGCCGACCTGCCGCAACTGACCGTCGAGCGTCGCGGCGACAAGGTCCGCATCGATGGCGGTCTGGGCCGTCGTCGCAGCATGCTGCAGTTCAGCAACGACAGCATCCGCAATTGCACCAACGGGCCGGTCGACGCCCGTCAACCGGGCGAAGGGGCCACGGTCGAACTGGCCGGGAAGGGCCGCATCCGTCTGGAGGAGGCGCCTCTGATCGTGCTGCGCACGCCGCGCGACGTGGATGTCGACTCGGGCAGCGGCGTCTATGGCTCGGTCGGACGCGGCGCGCGCTCGGTCGAACTGGGCGCCGGCGGCTGCGGCGCCTGGACGGTGGCCAATGTCGACGGACGCCTTGAGATCGGCGTGGGCGGCTCGGGCACGGTTCGCGCAGGAACCTCGCGTTCGCTGGAGGCTTCGGTCGGCGGCTCGGGCTCGATCCTGGCCGGCGCCACCGGCAGCCTGGAGGCCAATATCGGGGGCTCCGGCAATATCGTCGTGGCCGGGGTGAACGGTCCGGCCGAAGCGTCGATCGGCGGGTCTGGCGACGTGACTATTCGCGGCGGCCGCGCATCGACTCTGGAAGTGGCCATCGCGGGCTCCGGCAATGTCCGCTTCGACGGCGTGGCTTCCAGTCTCGAAGCGTCGATCGCTGGATCGGGGGATGTCCGTGTGGCCGAGGTGACCGGGCCGGTGTCGCGCTCGATCGTGGGTTCGGGCGAGGTGCGTATCGGACGCTGATCCGACCTCACCCCGTCATGAGAGAAGGCCCGGGAGCGTGGAACCCCCCGGGCCTTTTTCTTGTCCCCCGGGCGGAACTCTGGATAGAAAAAAGCCCCGGCGGATCGCTCCGCCGGGGCTTCTCGTTTCCAACCCGAGGTTGGAGCGTCTTGGGCTTAGAAGCCGAAGGCGGTCGGCAGGCCAGCCAGGGTGCGGCCCAGGTTGGCGCCGGCGCGGTCCAGCGACTGCAGGGTGCCGCCGAAGTTGTAGCGAGCGCCGATCATGAAGACGTCAGCGTCTCGATCGATGTTGGCGACTTCGGTCGAGATGCGCTGGTACGTGCCGTGGACGCTGAACGGGCTGTTGGCGAACTGGTACTCGGCGCCGGCGCCGTAGGCCCAGGCGTCAACGTCGGCCAGGCCGGTGTCGACGTTCGAGTACGAGACGCCAGCGTTCAGGCGGAACGACGGGTTGACGTAGTAGGCGGCGTCGCCGCCGACGGTCCAGGCGTCGCCCATGTCGGCGTCGGTGTAGGAGACCAGGCCAGTCAGGGTCGCCGAGGCCAGGTACTTCTGGACTTCAGCGCCGACCGTGAAGGCTTCGTCGTCGCCGATGTCCGACACCGACACGAAGCCGCCGGCGCGCAGGTCGGCGCCGA
>DAIOID010000194.1:0-4020 GCA_036744355.1 Brevundimonas sp. | reverse complement strand
GTTTTGACCCTGGAGCCCGCGCCGCTGGATCTGGACGCCGTGGCCGCCGACCTGTCGGCCCTGTGGCGACCGCGCGCGGAGGAGAAGGCCCTGCGTCTTAGCGTGACGGCGGACACGGCCGCCGCGCGTTGGGTCGTCGGCGACGAGATGCGGTTGAAGCAACTGCTCAACAACCTGATCGGCAATGCCCTGAAGTTCACGCAAGTCGGCGCGGTCGAGGTCAGCCTGAGCACCCGGCTGGACGACGGGCGTGTGCGGCTGGACGCCGTGGTCGACGACAGCGGCCCCGGCGTCAGCGACGAGGCGGCGACCGCCATCTTCGAACCCTTCAACACCGGCGAGGCGGGACGACAGGGCGCAGGCGCCGGGCTGGGTCTGGCCATCTGCCGCCAGATCGTCGAACGGATGGAGGGGACGCTGGCGCTGGAGCGTTCGCCCGCCGGCGGGGCGCGCTTCCGCTTCGACCTGCACCTGCCGCTGGCCGAGGCCGACGCCCGGCGCGACGAGGACCGAACGGCCGCCCCGACCCCGCACGAGACGCTGCATGTCCTGGTGGTGGACGACAACGCCGCCAACCGCTTCGTCGCCGGCAAGGTGCTGGAGCTGTTCGGCTGCACCCACGAGACGGCTGACGACGGGCGGCAGGCGCTGGAGCGGGCTGCCGTCGCGCCCTTCGATCTGATCCTGATGGATGTGAAGATGCCGCTGATGGACGGGGTGGCGGCGACGCGGGCCATCCGCGCCCTGCCCGGCGCGGCCTCTGCCGTGCCCATCCTGGCCCTGACCGCCAACGCCGACCCGCGCGACGAGGCCGAGTATCTGGCGGCGGGCATGGACGGGGTGGCGCAGAAACCGATCCAGCCCGACGCCCTGCTGAACGCCATCCGACTGGCCCTGTCGCGCCACACGGTCGCAGCGGCGGCTTAAGGGCGCGCCTCCAGGCGGGGGCTGGGCTATGGTCCCGCTCGATGCTTCAGGACACGCCCCCCGCCCCTTCCGTCACCGTCGTCGACGAGGTGATCGTCACCGCCGCGCGCCTGCCCCCGGCGGCGAGTGAGGCGGCCTTTTCCGTGATCCGCCTGGGCGAGGAGACGCTGTCCACGGCGACGCGGCTGGACGAGGCGCTGGCGACGGTGCCGGCGGTGTCGCTGTTCCGGCGGACCTCGAGTCTGGCGGCCAATCCGACGACGCAGGGCATATCCTTGCGGGCCATCGCGCCGTCGGGGGCGGGACGGACGCTGGTGACGCTGGACGGGGCGCCGCTGAACGATCCCTTCGGCGGCTGGGTGATCTGGTCGCAGGTTCCGACCGAGGCGGTCGAGAGCCTCGACATCGTGCGCGGCGCGGGCGCCGGTCCCTATGGCGCGGGGGCGCTGACCGGGGTGATCCAGTTGAGGGAACGCGAGCGCGGCGGGGTGCTGGACGCCTCCATCGGCGAGCGGGGAGGCGCGCGGCTGGCGGGGGCGGGCGGCGTCGACGCCGGCCCGATGCGGCTGACCGGATCGGCGCTTTACGAAACCAGCGACGGCTATGTACCCGTGCGCGGCGCAGCGGCGGGGGCTGCGGACACGCCGCTGGACCTGGAGGCGAAGAGCGCCTCGCTGCGGGCGGATATCCCGCTGCCCCCCGCTTTGGGCGAGGCGGCCCTGTCGTTGCGGGCCGCCGCCTATGAGGAGGATCGCGGCTCGGGTCTGTCGGGGGCGCGGGCCACGGCCAGCGGCCATGTCCTGTCGGCCACGGCGGCCAAACGTCCGACCGAGGGCGACTACGGCTGGCGGCTGCAGGCCTGGCGGCGCGAGAGCGACTTGGCCAACACCTCGGTGGCCGTGGCGGCGGACCGGGCGACGACCACCCCCGCCAACGACCAGTATGAGACGCCCGCGACCGGCTGGGGCCTGAACGCCGCCCTGCGCCGGGCCGAGCGCCAGGTCGGCGGCGGGCGGCTGGAGTGGGAGGTGGGCGCCGACGCCCGCTTCAACGAAGGCGAGACGCATGAGCGCTTCCGCTACATGGCCGGGGCCTTCACCCGCGACCGCATCGCCGGGGGCGAGACGTCGGTGGCCGGGGTTTACGGCGAGGGCTCGTGGGAGAGCGGGCCATGGCTGTTCGCGGGTGGACTGCGGCTG
Organism: Brevundimonas sp.; assembly: GCA_036744355.1. Lineage (GTDB taxonomy): Bacteria > Pseudomonadota > Alphaproteobacteria > Caulobacterales > Caulobacteraceae > Brevundimonas. The sequence continues at coordinate 1,894 of DAIOID010000194.1, read as the reverse complement.
GACGGCTGGAAGAATGAAAACGGACGGCGGCTGGAACGCGACCGGGCCACCGGGGCGGCGACGCTGGACGAGGTCGATCCGGAACGCTCGGGCGAGGTGGTCAGCGCGCGGCTGGCGGCGCGGCGCATGATCGGCGGCGGCTGGGCGGCGCGGGCGGGGGCCTATTCCGGCTTCCGGCCGGCCACGCTGAACGAACTGCACCGGCCCTTCCGCGTCGGCAACGACCTGACCGAGGCCAATGCGGCTCTGGTCCCCGAAACCTTGCAGGGAATCGAGGCCGGGCTGGCCTTCGAGGGACCGATTTCGGCCCTGAGCGCGACCCTGTTCTGGAACCGCATCGAGGACGCCGTGGTCAACGTCACCATCGGCGAAGGCCCAGCGACCTTCCCCCGCGCCGGCTTCGTGCCCGCTGGCGGCGTGCTGCGTCAGCGCCAGAACGCGGGGACCATCGAGGCGACCGGCCTGGAGATCAGCGCCCGCCAGACGCTGCGCGGCGGACTGGACCTGACCAGCGCCGTCTCGGTCACCGACGCCCGCGTGGACGGCGGGTCGGCCGCGCCGCAACTGACGGGCCTGCGCCCGGCCCAGGCCCCGATCTGGAGCGCCTCGGCCGGGATCGACTGGCGCGCCAGCGACCGGCTGAGCCTGAGCGTCCGCGCCCGTTATGAGAGCCGGCGCTTCGAGGACGACCTGAACAGCCGGGTTCTGGGCGCCGCCGTGACAGCGGACCTGCGGGCCGACTGGCGGGTGAATGAGACGACCTCGCTGTGGCTGGCCGCCGACAATCTGTTCGACGCTGAGGTCGAGGTCTCCGAGACCGGAAACGGCGTCGAAGGCTATGGCCCGCCGCGTTTGATCAGCCTCGGCCTGCGGCTTACTTACTGACCCGCGACATTCCGACGCCTAAACGGTATTGCAAATCGTTCGCAGAGTATGGCACAGCCATATTGTGACTGAAGCCGCCGCAAACCCTGCCAAATCCGCTGCCCGTCCCAAGGCGGCGCTGAACGCCAAGCGGTCGTTCTGGCTGAAGCAATTGCACAGCTGGCACTGGATCTCGGCGGCGGTCAGCCTGGTCGGCATGATCCTGTTCGCGATCACCGGCATCACCCTGAACCACGCGGCGCAGATTCCGGCCGAGCCGGTGGTCAAGGAGGCGACGGCGACCCTGCCCGCGCCGCTGCTGGCGCGTCTGGCAGACTTCCCCGCCGAGACCATCGACCCGGTCCCCGCCCCCGTGGCGCGCTGGGCGGCGGAGGCCTTCAAGGTCCAGGTCGAGGGCCGCGCCACCGAGACCACGGCGGACGAGATCTATGTCGCCCTGCCCACCCCCGGCGGCGACGGATGGCTGACCATCGACCGTTCAACCGGCGAGGCCGTGCACGAGAAGACCACGCGCGGCTGGGTCGCCTACCTCAATGACCTGCACAAGGGTCGCAACGCCGGGGTGGTTTGGTACTGGTTCATCGACGTCTTCGCCGTGGCCTGCGTGATCTTTTCCGTCACGGGTCTGGCCCTGCTGTGGCTGCACGCCCGCGGCCGCCCCTCGACCTGGCCCATCGTGGCCCTGGGTCTGCTCATTCCTGTCGTTATCGCCCTTCTGTTCATTCATTGACGAGTTCCTCCCCATGCGTAAGCTCCCTCTCGTCCTGACCGCCGCCGGCCTCGCGGCCGCCCCCGCCGTCGCCAGCGCCGCCGACCTGAGCGTCAGCGTCGAACTGCCGCGCATTTCCAGCGCATCCTATCACCGCCCCTATGTGGCCGTGTGGATCGAGAAGCCGGACCAGTCGACGGCCCAGACCCTGGCCGTCTGGTACCAGCAGACCCGCAACAACGAGGGCGACGGCAAGGACTGGCTGAAGGACCTGCGCACCTGGTGGCGCAAGGGCGGCCG
>DAIOID010000193.1:0-4084 GCA_036744355.1 Brevundimonas sp. | reverse complement strand
ACCCGCAGGCTGAACCGGCCTGAACGCCCGTCCACCGCCTGTCGCATCCGTTCACGCAACAGGGCTTCGGGCACGGCGTGGCCGAACAGCTCGACGGCTTCCGTCTCCAGGCGGGCCAGATGCAGGTCCAGGCCCCGCACTGCGCCGTCCTCCACCTGCATCGAGGTGAAGGCGCCATAGTTGGACAGGACGAAACAGCCCAGGTCGGCGGCGCCGGCGGGCCGGCCGTCGATCTGCATCAGAACGTCAGCCATGCCCGCTGTCATGCTCGCCTTGAGAGAGCCGATCAGCCCTCGCCGCCCTCTTCGGTCACGGCGTCGTCGGCGCCGTCATCATCGCCGCCCGAATCGGGCAGGCGCTCGACCGAGACGACCTTCTCGTCCTTGCCCGTGCGGAAGATGGTCACGCCCTGGCTGGAGCGACCGACGATGCGGACCTGGCCGACCGGGGTGCGGATCATCTGACCGCCGTCGGTGACCAGCATCAGATCGTCCGACTCCTCGACCGGGAAGGCGGCGGCCAGACGCGTGCCGGCGCGACCGCCCAGGCCGTGGGCCGTCAGCCCCTGCCCGCCGCGCCCCGTACGGCGATACTCATAGGCCGAGGACCGCTTGCCGAAGCCGGTTTCCGTAACCGTCAGGATGAACTGCTCGGCTGCGCCCAGTTCGGCGATGCGTTCGACCGACAGGGCGGCGTCGCCCGCATCCTCGTCGTCGGCTTCGACCGCGACGGCTTCGTCTTCCGCATCCGCGCCGGCCAGGGCCTTGCGCATGGCGTTGGCGTGCTTGACGTAGGCGGCGCGTTCTTCCGGCGAGGCGTCCACACGGCCGAGGATGGCCATGGAGATGACCTCGTCGCCGTCCTGCAGACGGATGCCGCGCACGCCGGTCGAGTCCCGCCCCTTGAAGACGCGCACGTCGTCGGCCTTGAAGCGGATGGCCCGGCCCAGGGCCGTGGTCAGCAGAACGTCGTCCTCGGCGTTGCAGATGGCCACGCCGACCATGCGGTCGCCGTCTTCCAGCTTCATGGCGATCTTGCCCGCGCGGTTCACCGTGGCGAAGTCGCTGAGCTTGTTGCGCCGCACGTCGCCGGACCTGGTGGCGAACATGATGTCGTAGTTGTCCCACTCGGACTCGTTCTCGGGCAACGGCAGCACGTTCATGATGCTGTCGCCCGGCTCGATGGGCAGCAGGTTGACGAAGGCCTTGCCGCGCGACTGCGGATTGCCCAGCGGCAGACGCCAGGTCTTCAACTTGTAGGCCTTGCCGTTGGTGGCGAAGAAGAGGACCGGGGTGTGGGTCGAGGCCGAGAAGACGCCCGTGATGGCGTCCTCGTCCTTCATGGTCATGCCCGACTTGCCCTTGCCGCCGCGATGCTGGGTCCGATAGGCGTTCAGGGCCACACGCTTGACGTAGCCGCCGTGGGTGACCGTGACGACCATGTCCTCACGCGGGATCAGGTCCTCGTCCTCCATCTCGGCGTCGCCCTCCCCGATCAGGGTGCGGCGCGGCACGGCGAACTGATCCTTCACCACCAACAGGTCTTCGCGGATGATGGCCAGGACGTTGGCGCGGTCCGACAGGATGGTCAGGTGGCCCTGGATGGTGTCGGCCAGACCGCGCGCCTCGCCGAAGATGTCGTCACGGCCCAGGCCGGTCAGACGCGACAGGGTCAGGGCCAGGATGGCGCGGGCCTGTTCGTCGGTCAGGCGGATCTTGTCGCCCTCGACCAAGACCGTGCGCGGGTCGGCGATCAGCTCGACCAGGGCCATCATGTCCCCGACGGGCCAGGCCTTGGCCTGCAGCCGCTCGCGCGCCTCGGCCGGGTCGGCCGAGCTGCGGATGATGTGGATGACCTCGTCGATGTTGGCGACGGCGACGGCCAGACCAACCAGGACGTGGCCGCGGTCGCGGGCCTTGGCCAGCTCGAACTTGACGCGGCGGACGACCACTTCCTCGCGGAACTCGAGGAACAGCTCCAGCAGCTTGCGCAGACCCATCTGCTCGGGACGGCCGTGGTTCAGCGCCAGCATGTTGACGCCGAAGGAGCTTTGCAGCGCCGTATAGCGGAACAGCTGGTTCAGGATGACGTCGCCCGAAGCGTCACGCTTCAGCTCGATGACGATCCGCATGCCCTGACGGTCGGACTCGTCGCGTACGTCGGAAATGCCCTCCAGACGCTTCTCGCGCACCATTTCGGCGATGCGCTCGATCAGGGTCTGCTTGTTCACCTGATAAGGCAGTTCGGTGATGACGATGGCGTCGCGATCCTTGCGGATCTCCTCGACCGAGGCGCGCCCGCGCACGATGACCGAACCGCGTCCGTCGCGCAGGGCGTTGCGCGGCGCGGTGCGGCCCATGATCTCGCCGCCCGTCGGGAAGTCGGGGCCGGGCACGATGTCCAGCAGGGCCTCGTCGCCCATGTCGGGGTTGTCGAGCAGCGCCACGGCCGCGTCGACGACTTCGCCCAGGTTATGCGGCGGGATGTTGGTCGCCATGCCGACGGCGATGCCGCCCGCGCCGTTGACCAGCAGGTTCGGAATCCGCGCCGGCAGGACGACGGGCTCCAGCTCCTTCTCGTCATAGTTCGGCTGGAAATCGACCGTGTCTTTTTCGATGTCGGTCAGCAGGGCCACCGCCGCCGGGGCCATCTTGGCCTCGGTGTAACGCATCGAGGCCGGCATATCGCCGTCGACCGAGCCGAAGTTGCCCTGACCGTCGACCAGCATCAGACCCATCGAGAAGGGCTGCGCCATCCGCACCAGGGCCATGTAGACCGAGGCGTCGCCGTGCGGGTGGAAGCGACCCAGCACGTCACCGACGACGCGCGCGCACTTCGAATAGGCGCGCTCGGGCGTCATGTTCAGGTCGTGCATCGAATAGAGGATGCGACGGTGAACCGGCTTCAGACCGTCGCGCGCGTCCGGCAGGGCGCGACTGACGATCACGCTCATGGCGTAGTCGAGGTAGGAGCGTTTCAGCTCGTCCTCGATCGTGATGATGGAGATGTCGCCGGGCGCCGAAGGTGCGGCGTTGTCGTAGCTGTCGTCGGTCAAGGAAATCAGGCTTTAAATGGCCGGAATCGGAACGTGATCCGCTGTTCCGGTTTCTAGCATCCGGGGGCCGCTGTGGCAAAGAAACGCCGCGGATATCCCCATGCCCAAAAGGACAGGAAAACCATGCGTCTGACTGCTGCCGCCCTCACCGCCTTCGCCGCGACTTCGCTGCTTGCCGCGAGCGCCTTCGCCCAGAGCCATGATCACGCCGCCATGGGCCACGGCGCTCACGGTCAGGCCGCCGCCATGGACCATTCCGCCATGATCCCGCGGGCCACGCCGGGCCAGACGGGCCAGGCCGCGATCATCAACGGTCAGGGCGCGGAAATCGGCAAGGCGACCCTGACGCAGGGCGCCACCGGCCTGCTGATCAGGGTCGAAGCTACGGGCCTGACGCCCGGCTGGCACGGCATCCACATCCACGCCACGGGCCAGTGCGCCGCCCCCTTCACCTCGGCGGGCGCCCACATCAATCACACCGATCCCAAGACGCCGCACGGCCTGCTGAACGCCCAAGGCCCTGACGACGGCGACCTGCCCAACCTCTACGCCGCCGCCGACGGCTCGGCCAAGGCTGAGTTCTTCACCACCCAGGCTCGCATCAGCCAGGACGGCCCCGGCCAGTGGCTGTGGGACGCCGACGGCTCGGCCCTGGTGATCCACGCCAACCCGGACGACCACAACAGCCAGCCCATCGGCGGCGCGGGCGACCGCGTGGCCTGCGCCGTCCTCAGCGCGAACTAGGCTAAACGATCAGACCTTGGCGGGGGCGCCGGCGCGCAGGCCGCGCTCCCCCAGGGCGACCGTCACCACGCCGATCAGGGCGATGGCCACCCCGGTCAGGATTTGCGGCGTCAGCACATCGCCCATCCACAGCCAGCCGATCAGGATGGACACCAGCGGCGAGCCCAGCAGATAGGGCGTCACCCGCCCCGCCTCGCGCCTCTGCACCAGCCAGAAGACCAGACTGGTCGCGAACACCGACGAAATCAGCCCCGCCCAGATCAGGGTGCCCCAGACGATGGGCGG
>DAIOID010000192.1:0-4088 GCA_036744355.1 Brevundimonas sp. | reverse complement strand
TGCCGAACCGGTCGCGCAGCGGCGTGGCCAGCAGCCCCGCCCGCGTCGTCGCCCCGACCAGAGTAAAGGGCGCCAGGTCGATGCGCACGCTGCGCGCCGACGGCCCCTCGCCGATAATCAGGTCCAGCACGTGGTCCTCCATCGCCGGATAGAGGATCTCCTCGACCAGCGGCGACATCCGGTGGATCTCGTCGATGAACAGGACGTCGCGCGGTTCCAGATTGGTCAGGATCGCCGCCAGATCGCCCGCCTTGGCCAGGATCGGGCCTGACGTCGCCCGGAACCCCACGCCCAGTTCCCGCGCCACGATCTGCGCCAGCGTCGTCTTGCCCAGCCCCGGAGGTCCGAACAGCAGGACGTGGTCCAGCGCCTCGGACCGGCCCCTTGCCGCATCGATGAAGACCTTCAGATTGCCCTTGGCCGCCGACTGACCGACGAACTCGGACAGCGTCTGCGGCCGGAGAGCCCGGTCGTGCTGCTCGCCAGGCGCGGCGTCGCCGGTCACCAGACGCTCGCTCATGATTGACCGCTCATCCCCGCGGAGGCGGGGACCCAGGTTTGAGCAACACGACGCACGGTTACAGTCATCGCGCCTTCATAGCCGAGGCGACATTCCCTAGCCAAAGCACTGGGTCCCCGCCTCCGCGGGGATGAGCGGATGTGAGAAGTCACCGCCCCAACTCCTGCAGCGCCGCGCGGATCACCGCCGGCAGTTCCGCCTCGTCTCCCAGCCGGATCAGCGCCTGATCCACGGCCCGACGCGCATTGACCTCGGCGATGCCCAGCCCCAGCAGGGCCGCGACCGCCTCGCCCGTCACGCTCGGCGGCGGCGCGGCGGCGGCGACCTCGGCGTGGACGCCCGGCGCGCTCGGCGCGAAATGCCCGTCGCCCAGCGCCTTGCCCTTCAGTTCGGTGACGATGCGCAAGGCCAGCTTCGGCCCCACGCCGTTGGCGCGGCCCACCGCCGCCTTGTCCTCACGCGCCACGGCGCTGGCCAGCTCGCCCGGCGGCAGCACGTCCAGCACGCTCAGCGCCGCCTTCGGCCCCACGCCCTGAATGGCCAGCAGCACGGTGAAGGCCCGCCGTTCATCGCGCGACAGGAAGCCGTACAGGCGCGGCCCCGCGTCCTCGCTCCACTGGCTATGGATATAGAGGGTCGTCTCGTCGCCCGGCGCCGGCAGACGTCCCAGGGTCCGCGCCCCGCAGGTCGCCACATAACCCACCCCGCCGCAGTCGATCAGGCATTCCGCCTCCCCGACCTCGGCCAGAACCCCGCGCAAACGACCGATCATGCCGCGCCCCTCAAACTCGCATTCAGGCTCAAACTCCGCCGATGGTGGGCGTGGGTGATCGCCACCGCCAGGGCGTCCGCCGCGTCCGCCTTCACCTCGCCCGCCGCCGGCAGCAGCCGCTTGATCATGAAGGCCACCTGGCTCTTGTCCGCCTGCCCGGCGCCGACCACCGCCTTCTTGACCAGGCTGGGGGCGTATTCCGCCACGCTCAAGCCTGCCCGCGCCGGGGCCAGCATGACCGCCGCCCGCGCATGGCCCAGCTTCAGGGTCGAGGCCCCGTTCATGTTGACAAAGACCTCCTCGATCGCCGCCTCGTCGCAGGAGTATGAGGCGCAGATCGACCCGACCTCCTCCAGCAGATGCAGCAGCCGTTCCGGGAAGGGCGCCTTCTCGGCGGGCGCCACCACCCCGTGCGCGATCCAGCGCAGGCGGCTACCCTCGCTTTCGATCACGCCCCAGCCGGTGCGGCGCAAACCGGGGTCCAGCCCCAGGATTCGAGTCGATACGTTCGTCATTCGTTCCAGTCATGCCCCAAAGAGGGTTAGCGAACAATGACGAAGCCACCTGTCGACTTTCCTCCCCATTCCATGGGGAGGAAAAGCCTGATCATCTCTCAATCGTCCCTCGGCATGACCGAGAACCCCGCCAGCCCCGTCTGTTCCCCCAGCCGCATCGACAGATCATGAACCCGCAGCGGCATCGGCCCGCGCGCCTTGATGTGGTGTTCGTGAACCTGTCCGTCGTGGCTGACCACATGGCCGATGCGCACCGGCTTCAGCCCGCTGTCGCTCAGCAGGCCGCGCAGCACCGCCTCATCCGGCGCAGACCCGCGCGCCCAGCGCAGGGTCACATCCATCACTCCCACGTGCGGCAGGCGCGCATCGAGGAACCTCAGGATCGCCAGCACCAGCAGGGTCGCGCCGCCGGCGATCAGGCCCAGGTCCCACATGCCGATGCCGAACATCACCCCGACCGCCGAGGTGGTCCACAGCGACGCCGCCGTGGTCAAGCCGTGGACCGAGAAGCCCTCGCGGAAAATCACCCCGGCGCACAGGAAGCCGATGCCCGTCAGGATGCCATGCGACATCCGGGTCGGGTCGATCACCAGCCTCTGGTCCGGCAGGGCGACGAAGGCCCAGGTCGCCTGATGCATGGCCGCCAGCATCAGGACGCAAGAGGTCATGCAGACCAGGATATGGGTGCGGAACCCCGCCGGATGCCCGTGATAGGTCCGCTCGATCCCGATCAGACCGCCCGCCGTCATCGCCGCCGCCACCGGGGCGATCAAGGCCCAATTAACCGTCATGTCCCAACCTCAAGCTGCACAGGACCGCCCACCGTGGACCGCGCCGTTGATTGCAGCAAGCCTCAGTCGTCGCGCGGGTCCAGCAGGTAGTCCGTCACCCCCGGCAAGGCGCACAGCCGCGCCGCCAGCCCCTTCAACTCGGCTTCGCTCCCGGCCTTGATGCGCCAGCTCCTGCGCACCGTCGCCCCGCCGTCGATCAGTTCGAACCGGTCATGGCGCGGCGCCGGATCAATGGCCCTCAGCGCCGCCTCGACCTCGGCCTCGGGCGACGGCCCGTCGCGGCGCCAGCGCACCTCGACATCGGTCAGCACCCGCGCCGGCAGCCGCACGCTGACCAGCCGCAGGGCCACCAGGATCAGTCCGGTCGTCACCGTCCCGACGATCCCCAGGGCGAACAGCCCCGCCCCGAACAGCAGGCCGATGGCCGAGGTGATCCACAGCGACGCCGCCGTCGTCAGCCCGTGGATGGAGAAGCCGGTGCGGAAGATCACCCCCGCGCACAGGAAGCCGATGCCGGTCAGCACCCCATGCGCCATCCGCGTCGGGTCGGTGACGATGTTCTCGTCCGGCAGGGCGCGGAACGCCCAGTCCGCCTGCCCCATGGCCGCCAGCATCAGCAGGGCCGAGGCCAGACTGACCAGGATATGGGTGCGAAACCCCGCCGCGCGTCCGCGCCACTCACGCTCAAACCCGATCATCCCCCCGGCTACGACGGCGCCGAGGATGGGCAGGGCGAAACTCTCGATCACGGACAGGCTCATCCCACGGCAACGGTCGGTCGCTCCGCCGCGTTCCCTGGCCGATCGCCCGGCTCCGCTTGCTCATGCCCGGCATCAGGCGCAATCTTGAACGATCAGCGATAGCCAAAAGGAAGCTCGCCATGCGCGCCGCCTTGTTTGTTGCCTCCCTCGCCGGCCTGCTTTCCCTCGCGGCCTCGCCCGCCGCCGCCCAAGGAAACGCGTGAGCAGTTCCTGAACCGCTGCACCATGGATCTGGCCCGCACGGCCAATATGCAGAGCTACGCCGAGGGCGCCTGCGCCGAGCAATGGCCCAAGATCACCCGCGCCAATCAGATGATCGACGCCATCCTGTCGCTGTTTGCAGCCGGAACGCCCTCGGCGCTCGATCCCGCCGATGTGCAGCGCCGCGCCTCGATGGTGCGCTGGCGCTCGCCGTCGCTGGGCCAGTTGGCGGACCTCAACGTCGAAACGACGCGCACCCCGACCACGCGGATCATCTTCAACTGGTCGGCGGCGGGCGAACCCGTGCCCTTCGATCCGGTCGAGGCCCTGAAGGTGCGCGGCGCCGAGGTCTACCCGATCGGCTGCTACGCCTTCGGCGCCGGCGAGAGCAACGGCGTCTGGCGCGTCGACGCGCCCGGCCATGTCCCCTTCGCCCTGACGGTCTACCGGCGCGAGGCCCCGACGGCCTCGGCCATGTCCCACATCACCGTCAGCGCCGACGCCGAACGCAACATCCCGACGCTCGAC
>DAIOID010000191.1:0-4123 GCA_036744355.1 Brevundimonas sp. | reverse complement strand
ACGACCGTCAGGGCCAGCAACAGCCCGCCGAACAGCCAGGCCAGCCCCGAGGCAAAGCCGCCCAGAAAGAACCACAGCAGGTTCAGGATCAGTCGGATCAAGGTCGTCGCTCCACGCGCGAAACTGCGCCACGCACCTGATATGGCGAAAGGCCCCGCCTGTGACAGCGGGGCCCGGGTGAATTCGCGGTAAGGCGGCCTAGTGCTTCACGACCCAGCGCGCCTTGGCTTCATCCTTGGTCATGTTCAGGTGGACGTGTTCATCGACGTGATCGACCCAGCTGACCGGGATCATGTGATGCTTCAGGCCGGAGCCGAGGTCCATCTTGGCCAGCTCGATCTGATCGCCCATCACATGGTCCACCCGGCCGACGTGTCCGCCGTCAGAACCGACGACTTCGAGATGTTCCTTGATCATCGAGGTGTTTATCATGACCCTCTCCATGGCTGTTTGGGTTGATGGAGGAACGACCCGCGTCGCGAACGGGTTCAACACAATCTCCGCCCAGGGAGTTCACGATGTCGCTGACCATCCATCACGCCCCCCAGTCCCGCTCGACACGCTTGCTCTGGCTGCTGGAGGAACTGGGCGCGGAGTACGACATCCACTACGTCGAGATCGAGCGACAGGGCGGTCAAGGTCATGCGGACCCCAGCAACCCGCACCCGCTGAAACAGGCGCCGTCCGTCAGCGTCGACGGGCAGTTGCTGATCGAGTCGGTGCTGATCTTCCTCTTCCTCACCGACCGCTTCCCCGAGGCGAAGATGGCGCCCGGCCCCAATGATCCGCGCCGGGCCGAGTATCTGTCGTGGCTGGGCCTCTACAACAATGTGCTGGAAAGCGTCCTGACCTCGGGCCCGCCCGACAGCTGGAACGATCTGAGGAAGGCCGGCTACGCGGCCCTGGATCAACGCTGGCGCGCAGCCATCAAGGACAGCGGCTATATCCTGGGCGAGTTCTCGGCGCTCGACATCCTGTTCGGCAGCCTGTTGCAATGGTTCCGGGCCGCCATGCCGCCAGGCGAGCCCTATGATTCCTACGCCCAGCGCATCGGCGGTCGCCCGGCCCTCAAGCGCGCCTGGGCCAAGGACAGCCCCGAGGGCCACGTCTGATGGGCGAGATCGTCAACCTGAACAAGGCGCGCAAGGTCCGCGTCAAGGCCGAGGCCAGACGCACCGCCGACGCCAACCGCCTCACCTTCGGCCGCACCAAGGTCGAGCGTCTGACTACGCAGAAGGAACGCGACCGCGACGCCGCCCGTCTGGACGGCCACAAGCTGGATCCGCAGGGCAAGGACTAGCGTCGGACGCCAAGCGGCCGCGCCTCAAGAAGACCACGGTTTTCGGATCGGATCCGCACCCCCATCATGACGGCATTGAGCACCGTGAAGATCAGGCCGAACCCTGTAAGTCCAAAAGCCAAGGGTAGAAGCAGAAGCTCCGCAGCGACCACCACATAGTTCGGGTGGGACATGAAGCGATAGGGGCCGCGCCGGATCAACGGCTCGCCCGGCAGGATGAGGATTCGCGTCGTCCAGCGCTCGCCTAGGGTCGCGATCACCCAGACCCGCGCCGCCTGCAGGCCAACGAAGGCCGCCAGCAGCCACAGGTTCAAAGGGCGATCCCAGGCCAGTAGCCACAGGCCGATCAACCAGGCGGCGTGCAATGCGACAATGAAGGGATAGTGCCCTGCCCCGACCTCCAGCGCTCCGCGCGCCAGAAGCCGCCGCGTGTTGCGTCGGGCCAGCAGCAGCTCGCCAATCCGCTGGGCTGTGACAAGGCTCAGAACGACGACGGACAGGATCACGGCGCGCCCAAGGTCACGCTGCTGGCGGTGAATCCCGGCCCCAGGGCGATCAGAACGGATGTGGTCGGCAATCCCTCGCGTCGCACGCGATCCAGCACATAGAGAACCGTCGGCGCCGACATGTTGCCGTGCTCGGCCAGAACGGCCCGCTCATGATCGAGGTCGCCGACCTTCAACGCCAGCGCACCCTCCAGGGCGTCGATCACCTTCACCCCGCCCGGATGGCAGACGAAACGATCGACATCACCGACCTCCAGCCCCTGAGCCGCCAGCATCTCATCCACGGCGGGGCGCAGATGGGTGCGAGCGAAAGGCGGGATCGCGCGGTCGAAGATGACGCCGAAGCCGGTGTGGCAGACCCGCCAGCCCATGATATTCAGGGTGTCCGGCCAGGTGTGTTCCGCTGCCCCCTCGATCCGGGCGAAGCCGCCCGCGCCCGCCCTCAGAACACAGGCCGCCGCACCGTCGCCGAACAGGGCGGTGGCGACAATGTCGGCCTTGCTGAGGTTGTCCATGCGGAACGACAGGGTGCAGAGCTCGACCACAACCAGCAGGACGACCTTGCCCGGCGTCGCCCGCGCCAGCTTGCCGGCCAGGCCCAGCCCCGTCGTTCCGCCCGCGCAGCCGAGACCGAAGACCGGAACCCGCGCCGCGTCAGGTCGAAATCCCAGTCGCTCCATGGCCCGCGCTTCAAGGCTGGGCGTGGCGATACCGGTCGAGGATACGGTGACGAGAGTATCGACCTCGGCCGCGGTCAGGCCAGCCTCAGCCAGCGCCTTGCCCGCCGCCTCGACGAACAGATCGACAGCGACCGGCAGATAGACCTCCGTCCGCTCGGGCCAGCCGCGCGGCTCGAAGAACCACTCGATCGGCATGGCGGACTGGCGGGTGTTGATGCCGGCTGTGCTGAAAACCGGGGCCATTCGGTCAAAGCCGGGGAAACGGTCCTGCAGCAGTGAGCGAGCGGCGACAGCGACCTCGTCCTGACGCAGAATGTTCGGCGGCGACGCCGTGGAGAGCGCAAGAAGAGCGACGGGCGGCGGCACTACTCCACGACCGCCGTGCCCTTCATGCCGAACGAGGTGTGCATGAAATGGGTGCAGTGGAAGGGATAGGCGCCAGGCGTGGTCGGTGTCAGGCGCAGTTCAACCCCGCCCTCGCCGACTTCGACCTTGCCGTTATGAACCAACTGCGCGGTCGCGGGGTCCAGCGTCGAGGCGGCGAACAGCTCGGGCGCCGCGAAGCTGTGGGAGCCCGCGGTCTCGACTAACCGCAGCACGACGGGAACTCCACGTTGCAGGCGTAGCGTCGAGGGGACGAACTCATAGTTCTTGAGCTGAACCTCGATGACCGAGGGGTTCGCTTGCTGGGGAGGCGCAAAGCCCGCGCCAAGGGTCAGGGCGGCGACGGTAGCGGCGATGGTCAGGCCCGTGCGAAGCATGGCGTCGATCCTTCATCCGAAACCGGTACAACGTGGTTGTCGGGCCTCGGTTCAGAATGCGGAACCTGCCTCCCAGTCAGAGATCGAAACGGCAGTTCCAGCCGTCAAAAGCGACTTCGACGTGATGAGGAAGTAGTGCCGACAAGTGATTATAATCCAGATCAATATGAAGGTTGGTCAGGACCGCTCGTCCGACCTCCGCTCGCGAGATCCAGTCCAGAGCCTTATCGACATGGGCGTGGGTCGGATGCGGCGTGTAGCGCAGGGCATCGATGATCCAGAGGTCTGCGCCGCGCACTGCCTCCAGCGCCGCCTCATCCAGATCGGACACGTCGCTGGAATAGGCGACCGGCCCCAGGCGATAGCCCACCGAGCGGATCGGTCCGTGCGCCTGATCGAAGGTCACGACAGGGATTGCGCCGCCCGCGCCGTCTACATGCCAGGCCTCGCCCTGTGGCGGAATGCGACGGGCCTCCAGAATGGCCGGATAGCCGTGCTGGCTCTCGAAGATGTAGTCAAAGCGCTGGGTCAGGGCGTGATGGGTGGCGGGGTCCATCCAGGCCTGGATACGTCGCCGCGCATGGATGGCGAAGACGCGCAGATCATCGATGCCGTGGGTCTGGTCGGCATGGTCGTGGGTGTAGAGGACCGCATCGACATGGGTGATCCCGGCCATCAACGCCTGGCTTCGCAGATCGGGCGAGGTGTCGATCAGGACGCTGGTGGTTCCATCCGGGCCATGACGGCGCGCCAACATGGAGCAGCGGGTGCGCCGGTTCTTGGGTTCGCCGGGATTGCAGTCGCCCCAGTCGCCGTCGCCGCGCGGCACGCCGCCGGACGAGCCGCAACCGAGGATGACGATCTCCAGCTCGCCCG
>DAIOID010000190.1:0-4194 GCA_036744355.1 Brevundimonas sp. | reverse complement strand
AGGTCGAAGTCGGCGTTGCGCTCGACCACATGGGCGGGCAGGCCCTCCAGCACCGCGCTCTGCGGCACAACGCCGGTGGCCAGACCCCGGAAGCGGATGATGCCCTCGCCCGCCGGCAGGTCCACCGTGCGGGTCTCGACGATCAGGGCCAGACCCTCTCGGTCCAGCCGATTCCACGGCTGACGCGACTGCTCCATCAGGGCGACCGTCTCGACCGGCTGGTCGCGATAGATGACCACGGTCGCGGTGTCCGGGCGCGCGGAGACGCTTTCCGTCTGCGCCCACGCAGAGGGCGCCAGGACGGTCAGGGCCGTGGTGATCGCCAGCAGGCGGCGCACGGGATCAGCTGCCGGTCGTGATGGTCGCGGTCAGCTTGGTCTCGCCGTTGGCCGGCACCGGCACGCGCCAGACCACGGTGCGGGCGTCGCGCATCTCGCCCTCGATGCTCTGCTCGCTCAGTTCCGTGTCGCGGCCCAGGCCGCGCTGGCGCACCTCGACCGTCACTGGCTCGGGCCGGGCGTTGCGAACGGTGTATTCCATCGCATAGCGTGTGCGGAAATAGTCCACCAGGCGCCTGGACGTGCGCTCCGAAGAGACCAGACGCGGCTGCACCGTCACGTCAAAGGCGTCGCCGGTCGTGACCACGATCTCGGACCCGGCGGGCGAGTGATCGACCTGATCCTCGCCGATGAAGCGCGGCTCGCCCGCCACGTCCTTCACATAGACGCGCATGACCCCGGCCGGCAGGGCGCGGGCGGCGCTGCCCGATCCATTGCTGAAGATGACCCCGACCTCGGCCGCGACCGGCTCCTCAAAGGTCTGGAAGCCGTTGATGACGTTCAGGTAGCGCTTGCTTGCCGGCACGCCCGCCGCGTCGATCAGACCGACCTGCTTAGTCTGATTGTTGGCGACGGTGACGGCCTCCGGCAGCGGATAGACATAGACGTCGGCCAGGGCCCCCTGCCCGCCCGTCTGCGTGCCGTTGCCGCGCGAACGCGACGGCTGGTTGTAGGGGTTGTAGCCGCCCTGATTGACCAGGTTGACGTCGCCCGCCACCACCCGCGTCTGAGCGTTGGAGAAGGTCGCGCCGGAATTGTTGGTGATGGTGATCCAGCCGGTCAGGTCCAGCTTGCCCGCCTTCTCGTCGAAGCGGGCGACATAGTCGGCCTTCCACGCCAGGCCGGTGGTCAGATAGGAAAGCGTCGTCTCGCGACGGCCGGCGCCTTCGGCGTCCAGAGTGACGCTGAGCGTCGGGCGCGGACGCAGATTTTCCGGCACACGATCAAAGATGACCCGCGTCGGCACCCCGTCGTCGCGCAGCACCTCGATGCGGTCGCCGATCTGCAAGACCACGCCCTGATTCGCCGCCAGCACGCGGGCGCGCTCGGTGGTCTGCGCCCCCGAACCGGGGTTGGTGCGGACGATGCCGATGTCGCCGCCCACGGCGCTTTCCATCAGCTTGCCCGGCGTCAGCAGGTCATAGTCGAAGTTCTGCTCGACCACCGACAAGCCGCGCCCCGACAGGCCGACCGTCTCGGGCCGGATGCTGGCGGACACGCCCGGGAACTCCTGACGCGAGCGCCCGGCGGGCACGTTCAGGTTCCGCACGTCCTCCACCAGGGCGATGTTCTGATTATAGACGGTCAGGGAGACGCGGTCGGGACCGCCCGGTCCCTCCTCCACCTGTTGCGCCATTGCGGGCGCTGCCAGCAACATGGCGACGGCGAAGGGTCCGAGTGCGCGGATCATGAGGTCTTCCCTGAGCGTTTCGGGGGCCACGCTGACACGGAGAAACGACCGTTGTCGAGGGTGTGCGGCCTCCCGTCGCTATAGCTTCACATTGCAGGAAGGTTTACAGCCCGGCTCGTGACCCGGTCCCAGAGTGAAAACTGGTCGATGACGCGTTCGCTGGCCTTCCTGGCCGCGACGTTCGCCATCGTGATCGGAACCCTGCTGCCGTTCGCGGCCCTGGCGGCCTCGGTCCCCGGCCAGCCCGTCGTCATCTGCTCGGCCGAGGGGCCGCAGACGATCCAGACCGGCGGGGTCGATGGCCCCATCAGCAAGCACGTTGGGGCCAGGTGCGCCGCCTGCGTCATGCCCTTGGTGGCCGCCCTGCCTGAACCGCCCCCGCCGACGCCCGCCCCGGCCGTCCGCATCGTCGCGCCGGTCGCCTATGCGCCCTTCCGCGTCAGCCCCCCGCCGCCGGCCCGCGCGCCGCCGCGCCCGCCGTCCACCGCACCGCCCCACGCCTGAAAACCAGACCTATCGACGCCGTGCGCCTGCTGATGGGCCGCGCGGCCGCATTTCTGTTTTCAGGATTCCAGTTTCATGTCTTTCAAGATCACTGCGGCGCCGTGCGCGCTGCTCATCGGCGCCTGCCTGGCGCCCGCCTTTGCTCATGCCTCCGAGGCTGAGGGGCCTAATGCTGAAGGTCCGGCCACCGTCGTCGACAGCATCATCGTCACCGGCCGTCGCAACGCCGAGGACCCCGCCGTCGTGGCCGAGGCGCGCGACCGCCTCAGCCGCACCCCCGGCGCCGTGGCCGTCGTCTCGGCCGAAAGCTACGCCGATCGCTTCGCCCAGGGTTTCGCCGACACCCTGAGGAACGTCCCCGGCGTGCTGGCCCAGAAGCGCTATGGCGAGGAAAGCCGCCTCTCCATTCGCGGCTCCGGCATCGCCCAGGGCTTCCACCAGCGCGGCGTCCTGTTCGCCCAGGACGGCGTCCCCTTCGCCGACGCCGACGGCTTTTCCGACTTCCAGAGCGTGGACGCCCTGAGCGCCCGCTACATCGAGGTCTGGAAGGGGTCGAACACCCTGCGCTTCGGCGGGGCGCAGCTGGGCGGGGCGATCAATCTGGTGACGCCGACGGGCCGCACGGCGCTGCAAGAGAACCTGCTTCAGGTGGAAGGCGGCAGCTTCGAGTCCTGGCGCGGCCACGCCGCCGTGGCCCGCACCCACGGCGACTGGGACGTCTACGCCGCCGTCACCGGGATGCAGAGCGACGGCTGGCGCGATCACAGCGAGCAGTCGCAAGGCCGCCTGACCGTCAACGCCGGGCGTTCGTTCGGCGAGGACCGCGAGGTGCGCCTGATCGCCCAGGCGGCGGACATCAAGCAGGACATCCCCGGCGCCCTGACCCTGGATCAGGCGCTCAAGACGCCGCGCATGGCCTCGACCTCGGCCTTGACCGGCGATCAGGCCCGCGACCTGACGGTCAAGCGCCTGACGCTGCAGACGCGCTGGCGCTTCAATGAATCCACCCTGTTCGAGGGCGCGGTCTGGGGTTGGGAGAAGTCGCTCTATCACCCGATCTTCCAGGTCGTGGATCAGGAAAGCGCCACGCGCGGCGCCTTTGGCCGCATCGACTGGACGGGTCGGGTCGCGGGTCTGCGCGCCGACGCCTTCTATGGCTTCAGCTGGCGTGACGGCGATCTGGACGCCCTGCGCTACGTCAATATCGCCGGCAATCGCGGCGCCCTGACGGCCAGGGGCAAGCAAGAGGCGACGGGGCTGGACGTCTTCGCCGAAGGGCGGCTGTTCGTTACCGACCGGCTGGCCCTGGTGGCAGGCGGCTCATGGGGGCGCGCCACGCGCGACTATCGCGACCACCTGGCCCCGGCCAATGACGACAGCATCGACTACGACTGGTTCTCGCCGCGTCTGGGCCTGTTGTGGGAAAACGAGGACGGCGCCCAGGTCTTCGCCAACGTCACCCGCTCGGTCGAGCCGCCGACCTACGGGGCGCTGGTGCAGGCCCCGCTGGCCGGCTTCGTCCCGGTCGAGGTTCAGGACGCCTGGACCGCCGAGATCGGCACGCGCGGGCGGCGCGGCGCCTTCGCCTGGGACCTGACCGCCTATCGCAGCCAGATCGACGGCGAGATGCTGAACTTCATCACCGGGCCTGACATCCCGGCCGCCACCTTCAACGCCGACAAGACGGTCCACCAGGGGATCGAGGCCGGTCTGGACTGGCGCCTGCCCGTCGAGCTGGCGGACGGCTCGCTGCTGCTGCGCCAGACCTGGACCTGGAGCGACTTCCGCTTCGACGGCGATGCGCGCTGGGGCGACAACCGCCTGCCGGTCGTGCCCGAGCATCAGTACCGGGCCGAGCTGACCTGGCGCCATGCCTCGGGCCTCTTCGTCACGCCCTCGGTCGAGTGGCGGATCAGCAGTCCCTATGTCGACTACGCCAAT
>DAIOID010000189.1:3266-4332 GCA_036744355.1 Brevundimonas sp. | reverse complement strand
GCTGGGGTCCTATGTCCTGACCCGGCGCATGTTCGAGGAGGCGCGCGACTGGCTGCTGCTGGACGGCGTGATCGACATCACGGCGCCGGTCCATGTGCTGCAGGGCCGCGCCGACGACGTGGTGCCTTGGCGCCATCAGGTCGAACTGGCCGAACGCCTGACCGGCGGCGACCTGCGTCTGGACCTGATCGAGGGCGGCGACCACCGCCTGTCGACGTCGAGCGATCTGGCGCGGCTGGTCGAGGCGGTGGAGGCGATGCGGGACTGACCCGCACCGCCGTCCGATCACAGGATGAACCGGCTCAGGTCGATGTTCTTGGCCAGTTCGCCGACCTTCTCGCGCACCTTGCCGCCGTCGAAGGTCAGGGTCTGGCCCGACAGGTCCGAGGCCTTGAAGCTGGTCTCTTCCAGCACCCGCTCCAGCACGGTCTGAAGCCGGCGCGCGCCGATGTTCTCGACCGTGGAGTTGGCCGCCACGGCGGCGTCGGCCATGGCCTCGACCGCATCGTCAGTGAAGACCAGGGTCACGCCCTCGGTTTCCAGCAGGGCCTGGTTCTGACGGATCAGATTGGCCTCGGGCTCGGTCAGGATGCGCTTGAAGTCGTCGCGGGTCAGGGCCTTCAGCTCGACCCGGATCGGCAGGCGGCCCTGCAGTTCGGGCAGCAGATCGCTGGGCTTGGCGACGTGGAAGGCGCCCGAGGCGATGAACAGGACGTGGTCCGTCTTCACCGGCCCATACTTGGTCGACACCGTCGTGCCCTCGATCAGGGGCAAGAGGTCGCGCTGCACGCCTTCACGTGAAACATCGGCCCCGGAGGCGCCCTGACGCGCCGCCACCTTGTCGATCTCGTCGAGGAAGACGATGCCCTCGTTTTCGGCCAGCAAAAGCGCTTCCTTGGTCAGGCTTTCCTGATCCAGCAGCTTGTCGCTTTCTTCCGTCGTCAGCGGCGCCATGGCTTCGGCCACGGTCAACTTGACCGTCTTGGTGCGCCCGCCGCCCATCTTGCCCAGCAGGTCGGACAGGTTCAGCAGGCCGACGTTGCCGCCGCCGCCCGGCATGTCCAGG
>DAIOID010000189.1:0-3166 GCA_036744355.1 Brevundimonas sp. | reverse complement strand
CGCCGGGCGATCTCGGTCTTGCCGACGCCCGTCGGGCCGATCATCAGGATGTTCTTGGGCGTGACCTCGTCGCGCAGATCCTCGGGCACACGCTTGCGGCGCCAGCGGTTACGCAGGGCCACGGCCACGGCGCGCTTGGCGTCGTCTTGGCCGACGATGAAGCGATCCAGTTCGGAGACGATTTCACGGGGAGATAGGTCGGTCATGATCGCCAGATAGGGGGTCTCAGCCGCCAGCGGGAGGGGGTGCGACGACAGGCGCGGCGGAAACCGGCTGCGCCGGGATCAGTTGGGCGAACATCAGGGCCCATCCGCCCGCCCCCTTACGCCACAGCCGCACATAGTGACCGCGCCGCTCGGCTCCATCCCGCGTCCAGCGCGCCGGGCCATAGGTCCAGGCCAGGTCGCCCGCGCGCGAGGCGCCGCCGCCCTCGGTCGGGCCGAAGTCGAAGCGCGAGGGCCATCCGTCGAGCGCCGCCGTCATGGCCGTCCGCCCGATAGCGGGCGGGCGCGGCGCGACATAGAGGCGTCCGTCCTCGGGCAGCACCGCCATATGGCCCGCCTTCTGATCCGTGCGCGCCGCCTCGGCCAGCGTCGCTTCAGCGGCCCGCACCTCGCTCATCGCCGCCTCTGGCGAGGTTGAGACGCCCTCGCCGGCCGCCATCAGGTCCGGCTCGCTGTCGGGACCGCGGACCTCGGCCGCCGTCGCCCCAGAACCGCCGTCATAGACCCAGCGCCATTGGCCATCGGGCTGGCAGGCCCAAAGGGTGAAGTAGTGCCCGGTGCGCGCCCGTTCACCGCCACCCCGCCTGTGGTGAAGCCCAGGTCGCCGGAGCGGGCGATCCCGGCCCAGTTCGGCCACCACTCCAGACGGGGCTCGTCGGCTGGGCGCGCCGCCTCGGGCGGATAGACCTCACGCACCGTCTGCGCCCGCCCCTGGGCGATCACCACGGCGTCGGGCAGGGCCCATTTGTTGAAGCTGCCGCCAACGCCCAGGCCGGGCGCGTCGGCGGCGAAGGCCCGCTCGGCCGCCACCACCGGCGCGGGCGAAGCGGCGGGACAGGCCGGGGCCTCGGTCGAAACCAGGGCGGCGG
The DNA here is from genome assembly GCA_036744355.1 of Brevundimonas sp. Lineage (GTDB taxonomy): Bacteria > Pseudomonadota > Alphaproteobacteria > Caulobacterales > Caulobacteraceae > Brevundimonas. The sequence continues at coordinate 2,073 of DAIOID010000189.1, read as the reverse complement.
CGAACAGCAGGGCGTCAAACGTCATGGCGGCGATCCTCCGCCGCGCATTGATCGCCCGAAACCGCCGCCTGTCGCCTTAATTCGCCGAAAGCCGACATAACGGCGACCAATCGCCCGAAGACGGACAGACCGCGCTCAAGCAGCGAGCCGCCGTGCGGCGAGCGTAGCGCCCTTCAAAGAATCTCGATGGTCAGATTGCCGTTGGTGTAGACGCAGATGTCGGCGGCGATCTGCATGGCCTTGCGGGCGATCTGCTCGGCGTCCATCTCGGTATGCACGTCGATCAGGGCGCGGGCGGCGGCCAGGGCATAGTTGCCGCCCGAACCGACGGCGGCCACGCCGTATTCGGGCTCCAGCACGTCGCCGACGCCGGTGACCGTCAGAATGGTGTCCTTGTCGGCGACCAGCAGCATGGCCTCCAGCCGGCGCAGATAGCGGTCGGTGCGCCAGTCCTTGGCCAGCTCGACGCAGGCGCGGGCCAGTTGATCCGGATACTGCTCCAGCTTGGCTTCCAGCCGCTCGATCAGGGTCAGGGCGTCAGCGGTGGCCCCGGCGAAACCGGCCAGGACCTTGCCGCCCGCCAAGGTGCGCACCTTGCGCGCCGCGCCCTTGACGATGGTCGGCCCCATCGAGACCTGGCCGTCGCCGGCGATGACGGTGCGGCGGTTCTTGCGCACCGCCAGAATGGTGGTGCCGTGCCAGTCGGGGAAGCTTGAGGTCTGGGTCATGGTCGCTCAGATGGCGAGGAAAGATCGCGCTCGCAAGACGCCGCCGCGCCGCAGGGACTTCCGTTTTGTTAACCCTGCCATGACAGGGGAGCCTTCCCCAGTCGCTTCGCCTACCGTTCGAGTACCCGCCTTGCCTCTGCACCGCGCCATCTATGTCAGCGACGCCGTCGGCGAGGCTGCGACCAGCCTGCTGGTTCTCGCCGAAATCCTCGGCGCCTCGGAACGCAACAATCGTCGCGACGGCCTGACCGGGGCTTTGATGCGCCACGGCGGCCGCTTCATGCAGGCCATCGAGGGGCGCCGCGCCGACGTGGATCGGCTGATGGACCGACTGCGCGCCGATCCTCGTCACCAGAACGTCCGCCTGCTGTCGGATCAGGACGTGCCCGCCCGCCTCTTTCCCGAGTGGCCGATGACCTTGGCCCAGATGACGCCGGCCGCCGCGCGCGTGCTGAACGGGGCCGGGCTGGACCAGTTGAGCCCTGACCGCGCCGAGGTTCTGCTGACCACGGCGGCCGAGGCCCTGCCTGTTCCGGCCTGACGGGCCGCCGCGACTGCGCTAGACAGGGCGCGTGACCCAGTCTTCCGCCCCCGCCCCTGTCCGTTTTTCCGACGAAGAGGTTGATCGCTACGCGCGCCAACTGGTGCTGTCCGAAATCGGCGGCCCGGGCCAGCAGGCGCTGAAGCGCGCGCGGGTGCTGATCGTCGGCCTGGGCGGGGTCGGGGCGCCCGCCGCCCTCTATCTGGCCGCCGCCGGGGTCGGGACCCTGGGCCTGATTGATCATGACGCGGTGGCCTTGTCCAACCTGCAGCGCCAGATCATCTTCACCACGGCCGACGCCGAACGCCCCAAGGTCGAGGCAGGCGCTGGCCATCTGGCCGCGCTCAATCCCCATGTCGCGGTCGAACCCTTCATCGAGCGGCTGACGCCTGACAACGCCCGCAACATCATCGCGCGCTTCGATCTGGTGCTGGACGGCACCGACGATTTCGAGACTCGCTTCGCCGTCAACGCCGCCTGCGTGGCGACGGGCAAGTCCCTAGTGTCCGGGGCTCTGGGCCGCTGGAATGGTCAGGTCGGCGTCTTCACCGGCCGGCCCTGCTACCAATGTCTGGTGCCCGAGACCCCGCCCGACGCCGAGACCTGCGCCCGCGTCGGCGTGGTCGGCGCCCTGGCCGGGGTGATCGGCGCCATGGCCGCGCTGGAGGCGATCAAGATCATCACCGAGGCGGGCGAGCCCCTGACCGGCCGCCTGATGCTCTACGACGGCCTGGCCGGAACCAGCCGCGTCGTGAAGGTGGCCGCCGATCCGGCCTGCCCGGTCTGCGGATCAGTTCACGCCTA
>DAIOID010000188.1:2481-4399 GCA_036744355.1 Brevundimonas sp. | reverse complement strand
TACGCCTTTGGCGTGCCCTATATCCGGTCGCTGGTCTGGCTGGTCTCGCTTGCGGGACTAATCATGATCCTCGCGGCTCTTTTTAACTGATCCGAGACCCGATTGACCCCTGCAGCTCGCCTCGCCGCCGCCGCCTCCGTCCTCGACAGCATCGCCCACAGCCGCCAGCCGGCCGAGGTGGTGCTGAAGGCCTGGGGCGCCGCCAACCGCTATGCGGGGTCCAAGGATCGTCGCGCCATCGCCGACCGCGTCTACAAGGTCATCCGCGCCCGCGGGCGTCTGGTCTGGGCCATGGGCGGTCGTGAAGACGGTCGCGCCCTGGTCATCGGCTCGCTGTCGCTGATCGACGGCCTGCCGCTGGACGAGATCGAGGCTCTGCATTCGGGCGAGGGCTATGGCCCACGTCCGCTGTCCAAGCAGGAGCGTAGCCGCATCACCGCCGGACCGGGCGAACTGCCCGGCTGGGTCGCCGCAGGCCTGCCTGAGTTCGTGGTCGAGGACTTCAAGACCACCTTCGGCGACCGTTGGACCGAGGAAGCCCATGAACTGATGGCGCCGCGCGCCCCCATCGACCTGCGCGTCAACCTCGCGAAAACGACCGTCGCCGGCGTCGAGGCCGAATTGGTCGAGGCCGGTCTTTCACCCGAGCGCACGCCCTGGTCGGCCGCAGGCCTGCGCCTGTCGGCCGAGCCGCCGCCGAACGTTCAGGCGCTGGAGGCCTTCAAGCAGGGCCATATCGAGATTCAGGACGAAGGCAGTCAGGTCGCCTGCTGGCTGACGGGCGTTCAGCCCGGCATGACCGTTGTTGATTATTGCGCGGGCGGCGGCGGCAAGACCCTGGGTCTGGCCATGCTGGGCCAGCCGGTCGCGGCCCAGGCCGCCGCAGCCGAGTCGCCCGCCGCCCCGGTCGCCGCCTGGTCGCCGGTCGGCGGGGACGGGCAGGGGACTGTGGTCCAGCCCAAGGCCAAGGCCAGGCCTGTCGAGATGGGCATCCGCCTGTTCGCCTATGACGTGGTGCAAAAGCGTTTGAACAATATCCGTCCCCGCCTGGCGCGCGCCGGCGTTTCCGCCGATCTGCGCCTGCTGGGGCAGAACGGCGGCGGGGTCGAGGACCTGGTGCGTCAGGCCGACGTGGTGCTGGTCGATGCGCCGTGCAGCGGTTCCGGCACCTGGCGCCGTCGTCCCGAGGACGCCTGGCGTCTGAAGCCGTCCGAAGTCGAGCGCCTGCACGCCCTGCAGGTCCAGATCCTGGGCCGGGCCGCCGAGCTGGTGAAGCCGGGCGGGCGTCTGGTCTTCGTCACCTGCTCCATGCTGCGCGGCGAGAACGAGGCCACGGCCGACGCCTTCGAGGAAAACCACCCCGCCTTCAGCCCGGTCCCCGTGGCCGAGGCCCTGAAGGCGGGGAATCTGACCGATGCGGCGCGCGACCGTCTCGGCCAACTAGCTTACGGTCATCGCCTGCGCCTGTCGCCCGCCTCGACCGGCACAGACGGCTTCTTCGCCGCCGTCTATGAGCGGACGGCATGAGCGACGGGCGGTCAGAGGACATCTACGGCCTGACGGTCCTGCCCGTCATGGCGGCGCCCGCTGAATACGGCGCGGCCCTGCAGGCGCGGATCACGCCCCTGATGACCGGCATCGGCCCGGTCGAGGCGGCCATCGCCCTGACGGCAGCCCTGACGCGGCTGGAGGCGGAGGACGCCCTGCCGGACCTGATCGTGTCTCTGGGCTCGTGCGGGTCGCGCGACCTAGAGCACGCGGCGGTCTATCAGGCCTCGTCCGTTTCCTATCGCGACATGGACGCCAGCCCTCTGGGCTTCGAGAAGGGCAAGACGCCTCTGCTGGACCTGCCCGCCGTCCTGCCTCTGCCTTGCCCGATACCCGGCGTGCCGACCGCGACCCTGTCGACCGGCGCCAA
>DAIOID010000188.1:0-2381 GCA_036744355.1 Brevundimonas sp. | reverse complement strand
GCTTCGGATTCTGAGCCCTCATGACCGCGCCCCACACCCACGAAGCCGTCCTGATCGTCGATTTCGGCAGTCAGGTGACCCAGTTGATCGCGCGCCGTCTGCGTGAAGCCGGCGTCTATTGCGAGATTCACCCGTTCAACAAGGCGGGCGAGGCGCTGAAGGCGGTGTCGCCCAAGGCCATCATCCTGTCGGGCGGTCCCAACTCGACGACCGACGCCGACAGCCCCAGGGCTGACCACGCCCTGTTCGAGGCCGGCGTGCCGGTGCTGGGCATCTGCTACGGCGAACAGACCATCTGCGCCGAACTGGGCGGCAAGGTCGAGAGCGGCCACCATCGCGAGTTCGGCCGCGCCGAGATCGTCATCACCCGCGAGAGCCCGCTGTTCGCCGGCATCGGCGCCGTCGATCACCGCGAGACCGTGTGGATGAGCCACGGCGACCGCGTCACCGCCATCCCCGAAGGCTTCCATGTCATCGCCACCTCGGAAGGCGCGCCCTACGCCGCGATCGCTGACGAGGAGCGCAAGATCTACGGCGTGCAGTTCCACCCGGAAGTGATGCATACCCCGCGCGGCGCCGTGATCCTGAAGAACTTCACTCACGGCATCGCCGGCCTGACCGGCGACTGGACCATGGCCGCCTATCGCGACGAGCAGATCGCCAAGATCCGCGAGCAGGTCGGCTCGGCCAAGGTGGTCTGCGGCCTGTCGGGCGGGGTCGACAGCTCCGTCGCCGCCGTCCTGATCCACGAAGCCATCGGCGATCAGCTGACCTGCGTCTTCGTGGACACCGGCCTGCTGCGCAAGGACGAGGCCAAGCAGGTCACGGAACTGTTCCGTGAGCACTATAACATCCCGCTGGTGCACGTTGACGCGTCTAAGGAATTCCTCGGCGAGCTGGCCAGGATTTCCGACCCGGAGACCAAGCGCAAGACCATCGGCCGCGTCTTCATCGAGATCTTCGACCGCGAGGCCGCCAAGATCGAAGGCGCCGAGTTCCTAGCGCAAGGCACTCTCTATCCCGACGTGATCGAGAGCGTCTCGGCCTCGGGCGGCCCCTCGGCGGTGATCAAGAGCCACCACAATGTCGGCGGCCTGCCGGACTTCATGAAGCTGAAGCTGGTCGAGCCGCTGCGCGAGCTGTTCAAGGACGAGGTCCGCGCCCTGGGCCGCGAACTCGGCCTGACCGACGCCTTCGTCGGCCGCCACCCCTTCCCGGGGCCGGGCCTGGCCATCCGCATCCCGGGCGAGATTACGCCGGAAGCGGTCGCCACTTTGCAGGACGCCGACGCCATCTACCTTGAGGAAATCCGCAAGGCTGGTCTGTACGACGACATCTGGCAGGCCTTCGCCGTCCTGCTGCCGGTCAAGACGGTCGGGGTCATGGGCGACGCCCGGACCTATGAGAAGGTCCTGGCCCTGCGCGCCGTCACCTCGACCGACGGCATGACCGCCGACTTCTACCAGTTCCCCTGGGACATTCTGGCCAAGACCGCCACGCGCATCATCAACGAAGTCCGCGGCGTCAACCGCGTCGTCTACGACGTGACCTCCAAGCCCCCCGGCACCATCGAGTGGGAATAATTCAGGCCTTTCGGCACCTTTCGAGATCGCTTGAGAAGATGCCGATAAGTCACTGACGTAAAATGAACTTTTACGAGACCCTTCGAAGCCTTTCGGAGGGTCTCTTTTTTGTGATGACGGCTTTCCTGACGGTCTCGCGTCCGTTGCCTCAACCGCCCCTGATTCATACCGTCACCCCATCGAGGGCGTCCTGACGGTCTTTTTTTCGAAACAAGTTGCTGAATTGTTTGTGAAAAATGACCGTTGAGGACCCCGAAAACGCCTGACGGTCTTTTGGAAGGGGAAATGGCATGCTTACCGACGCAGAACTGAGGAATACGCGTGGAAAATCAAAGGCGTACAAAAAGACCGACAGGGACGGTCTTTACGTGCTCGTAACACCGTCAGGAGGCATCGCCTTCAAGTACGACTACCGCTTCAATGGGCGGCGCGAGACGGTCACTTTCGGGTCCTACGGGCTGACAGGCCTGTCGCTGGCCAAGGCCCGCGAGAAGCTCATCGACGCCAAGCGGATGATCGCGGAAGGCGTGTCGCCGGCTCTGGAAAAGCAGCGCGCCAAGAGGCGGCTCCGGGAAGCCCGCGACTTCGCCCATGTGGCGCAGAAGTGGATGGACGAGGCGCCCATGGCGGACAGCACGCGCAACATGCGGCGCTCCATCTTCAACCGGGAAGTCCTGCCGCAATGGCGCAACCGGCTGCTGGGCGAGATCACGCCGGATGACCTGCGCGCCCATTGCAAGTCCATCGTGGAGCGGGGCGCGCCCGCCACGGCCATCCATGTCCGGGACATCGTCAAGC
>DAIOID010000187.1:0-4406 GCA_036744355.1 Brevundimonas sp. | reverse complement strand
GCCAGGAAGTCGGAGCGGCGCACGACATAGAGGGTGATCTCGCCGCGCTCGACGCCGTCGGGGCGGATGATGACGCCGCTGCGGTCGGGGCGCCAGTCGTCGGACAGCTCGACCGCCCGCCACAGGCAGAACCAGACGCGGCAGGTCTGGGGTCGGACCTCGTGCACCGAACAGCCCGCCCCATCGACGCAATAGCCGCACAGCTCGCCCGTCGGCTTGGCCAGTTCGGGCAGGTTCAGCGGGATCACGCGGCAGCACTCGACGCAGCCGCCGCAGGTCCGGTCGGGCAGAAGGGGAAGGCTCATGACGCGGCCTTAGCCTATCGCGTTCGGAAATGCGCCCGCCGATCCGAGGTCAGAACCACAGACCCGCCGCCAGCCCAATGGCCGTGATGGCCATGCCGCCGACGAGGCTGATCGCATAGAGGGCGATCAGGGCGACCAGGGCCTTGCCGACGCCGGGCCCCGTCGTCCGATACCAGCGACCCCTGCCCATGCGCAGGAAGGTGGCGATCCCCATCACCCACATGGCGAAGGAGGCGACCAGGCCGGGCCATCCCTGACCATAGAGAAACCAGGATATCGGCAGGAGCAGCAAGGTCCAGGCGTTGAGGAAGGCGAAGCCGGCGCGCAATCCGCGGCGCCAGCCGAGGTTCTCCGGGTCCCACCAGCGCAGCAGGGGCGCGATGGCCATGACATGGAGCGCCGACAGCAGGGGCACCATGAACAGCGTCATCCAGCCGTCGGCGTCGGCCAGGAAGGCGTCGCGGCTCTTGCCCGAGGTTTCGATCAGCGGATCCAGCATTTCGGGGGGCAGGGCGGTGATCATGTGACCCGACCCGCCGCTGAGGAAGAGCGCCAGCATGAGAACGGCGTTGAGCGCCAGGTAGAGACGCAGGGGCCGGGCGTAGAGCCCGCCGCCCGTCGCGCCCAACGTCATCCAGCTTTCGAGGACGATACGAGGGCGGAGCAGCAGATCGCGCACGGTGCGCAACTCCGTCGATCCGAAGCCCAAGGCGTCTTCGGACAGGTCGTGGACAGTCTGTGCCGGCGTCGGCTTGGCCGACTGTTCCTGTTCGCTCATGAGGTCCCCGCTGCTTGCCGGATGGATCGCATCGCGCCCGTCGGAGCGCAAGGCGCGACTGTGGTCAGGACAGCAGCCAGCCGAAGGCGAAAACCAGGCTGGTCGAGAGGGTGAACCCGCCCAGAGCCCAAAGTCCGGCGCTGACGACGCCCACCCCATCCAGCCGCATCAGCCAACGATGCTGGATGACCAGGTACCAGAGGGTGGTGGCCGCGATCACGGCCAGCCCGGCCAAGGTGGCCGTCTCGCTGGGATAGCGGATGCCCGCGGCGCCCAGGCTGACCAGGATGGCGGTGGCGCCGGAGAGATAGCATTGGGCGAAAAACGGCGTGCGCAGGGCTTCGCGGTCGATCCGCTTCTTCTCCAGCTTCAGCGAAATCCAGGCGAAGGCCAGGGCGTGAAGGCTGAACAGCAGGGCGCGAAAGGCGAGCACCGTCTGTTCGCTATGCATGATGGCCTGGGCCAGGCGCGAGCGCGGCGCCGCGTCCGGCATGCCCATGGCCAGTTCCAGGCCATGGGCGAGCAGCAGGCTGAGCACCAGGAACAGCGGCGGGCTCAAGGTCTCCAGGTACTGCTGGTCAGGTTTGTCGCGCTGTTCCTGATCGGAATAACGCATCGTGGCCAGCGGGCGCGTGAGGGTGGTCCACAGGGTGCGCGGATAGAAGAGCAGCCACGACATCACCTCGTAGAGCAGTTCCTCCACGGACCGCAGGATGGTCAGCACGTTCATGGTCCGGCTCCCTCAGCGACGCGAAGCCTAGCAGAGGGCGCCCGCTTGCGCAGCGGTCAGGGCGAACTTCGCTCAAGGAACCCGCGTCACGTCTTATCTACGCTGAATTCCGTAGAGAATCCCTCTAGGGTCGTCGCATGCATGGGCGTTTCCCGATCCTCTATATCGCCGAGGCGGACGCAGAAGACGCGGTCCTCTCGTCGGGCACGCTCGCCCATCTGGTCGAGGCCATCCCGCACGCCACCTTTACTGTCGTCGGTTCGGCGGCCAGCGCGCCCCTGTTTGCGGACACTCCAAGGCTGGAGCGGCTGATCGTTCTGGATCGCGACGGGCGCTGGGACTGGATCGCCCTGTGGAACCAGGTGCGCGAGACCAACTGGGGGCTGGTGGTCGACATGCGCGGCTCGACCCTGTCGGGCAAGCTGCGGCGTCAGAAGCGGGCGGTGAAGGGCAAGGTCCTGCCGGACGTCCATCTGGTCGAACAGGCGGCGCGGGTGCTGCAACTGGACGAAATTCCGGCGCCGAAGCTGTTCATCGGGCGCGACACGCAGGAAGCCGCCGACGCCCTGATCCCGCCGGGCGAGGGGCCGATCCTGGCCATCGGGCCGGGCGTGGACTGGATCGGCAAGCGCTGGCCCGCAGACCGTTACGCCAAGGTGGCCCTGTCGCTGCTGGGCGAAGACGGGCCTCTGGCTGGCGGGCGGTTGATGATCGTCGGCGAGGAAGCTGACCGCGACGCGGCCCACTCGATCCGTTTCGCCGTCAAGCGCGAGCGGGTGATCGAGCTGCAGGGGCGGCTGACGCGGCTGCAGACGGTCGCGGCCCTGTCGCGGGCCGACTTCTATATCGGCGGGGATTCGCTGTGGACCCAGCTGGCGGTCGCGGCGGGCGTGCCGGCGGTGGGGGTGTTCGGTCCCTCGGACGAGACCCTGCGCCGTCCCTGGACCGGGGTGGCGGTGCGCGGTCCGCGCAGCCTGCAGGAGTTCATCGACCTGGATCCGCGTCTGAACCAGCACATCCAGCACATGATGGACCTGCCGTATGAGCGGGTGCTGAAGGCGTCGAAGAAGCTGCTGGCGCAACTGGCGGCGTAATTTTCCGTCACCCTCGGGCTTGTCCCGAGGGCCTATCCGTCCGCATAAGCGCGCATTGCGACGGCAGCGCCGCGCCTGAAGCCAGACGCACCTGCCGCTGAACCATAGGCCCTCGGGACAAGCCCGAGGGTGACGCCGAAAGGGCAGTGGCATGACCCAGACCTATGACCTGATCGTGCGGGGCGGCGAAGTCGCCAACCATGCGGGACGCGGCATGGCCGACGTCGGCGTCATCGACGGCCGCATCGCCTTCATCGGCGATCTGTCCCAGGCCTCGGCGGGTGAGGTGTTCGACGCCACCGGCCTGACGGTCCTGCCCGGCGTCATCGACACCCAGGTCCACTTCCGCGAGCCGGGGCTGGAATGGAAGGAAGACCTTGAGACCGGCAGCCGCGCGGCGGCCCTGGGCGGCGTGGTCGCCGTGTTCGAGATGCCGAACACCAATCCCAACACGACTGACCCGGAGACGATGGCCGACAAGCTGGTTCGGGCCAACAACCGGATGTGGACCGACCACGCCTTCTACGTCGGCGGCACGCACGAGAACGCCGAGCATCTGGCCGATCTGGAGCGCCTACCGGGCTGTTGCGGGGTCAAGGTCTTCATGGGCGCCTCGACCGGCGACCTGCTGATCGCCGACGACGAGGGGGTGAGGAAGGTCCTGTCGAACGTGCGTCGTCGCGCCACCTTCCACTCCGAGGACGAATACCGACTGGTCGAGCGCCGCAGTCTGGCCCGCACCGGCGACTGGACCAGCCACCCCGAGGTCCGCGACGCCGAAAGCGCCATCATGTCCACCCGCCGTCTGGTCGGGCTGGCCAAGGAGACCGGCGCCCGCATCCACGTCCTGCACGTCACGACCAAGGATGAGATGGAGTTCCTGCGCTTCCACAAGGACGTCGCCACCGTCGAGATCACGCCGCAGCACCTGACCCTGGTGGCGCCGGAAGCCTATGAGCGGCTCGGCGCCTATGCCCAGATGAACCCGCCGATCCGCTCGCAGGAGCACGTCGACGCCCTGTGGCTGTGGGGGATGCAGCAGGGCGTGGCCGACGTGCTGGGCTCCGACCACGCGCCGCACACGAAGGAAGAGAAGTCCAAGCCCTATCCGGCTTCGCCGTCGGGCATGCCGGGAGTGCAGACCCTGGTGCCGCTGATGCTAACGCATGTCGCCAACGGCCGTTTGTCGCTGGAGCGCTTCATCGACCTGACCTCGGGCGGGGCGCAGCGGGTGTTCGGTACGGCCAACAAGGGCCGGATGGCCGTCAGCTACGACGCCGATCTGACCATCGTCGATCTGAAGGCCAAGAAGACCATTACCCACGGCCAGCAGGCCACGCGCTGCGGCTGGACCCCCTTTGACGGCTTCGAGACGACCGGCTGGCCGGTGGCCACCATCGTGCGCGGCCGGGTGGTGATGAAGGACGGCGAGCTGATCGGCCAGGCGCATGGCCAGCCGGTGCGGTTCCAGGAGACGCTGGCGGGGTGAGCAGCCCCAA
>DAIOID010000186.1:2862-4517 GCA_036744355.1 Brevundimonas sp. | reverse complement strand
GCGGCGCCGAACTGAGCGAAGAGCGGGCGCAGGCTGTCGATCCAGACGCGGTCGCGCGCCGGATCAGGCGGCGTCGGGGCATGGCAGAAGACGTTCACATTGACCGGCCGCGTCGTCAGGGCCTTCAACGCCTGAATCTGGCGCCGCCCCTCGACCGCATCGACCGCGGCGATGGAGATGGAGCCCAGCGCCCCGGCGTTCGAGACCGCCGCCGCCAGTTCGGGCGTCGAGGTCCCGGCCATGGGCGCCTGAATGATGGGCAGGTCCAGTCCGAGGCGGTCGGTGAGGGCGGTCTTCATGCACGGTTCCTGCCTTTTCGACGACGGCGCTCCACAGATAGGCACGGATCGTCCCCGCGTCAGCCGCGCGCTGCGCTAGACTTTGTCGTTCAGATCACCGATTCGAAGTCGCATGACCATCCACACCCCGACGCCCGAAGGCGGCCGCATCGTTGAAGAGCCGATGGGCGATGCGCTGTCGAAGCGCTACCTGGCCTACGCCCTGTCCACGATCACCAACCGTGCCCTGCCCGACGTGCGTGACGGCTTCAAGCCGGTGCACCGGCGCATCATGTACGCCATGCACCAGATGCGGCTGAACCCGCAGGCGGCGGCGCGCAAGTGCGCCAAGGTCGTCGGCGAGGTCATGGGCGGCTATCACCCTCACGGCGACGCCTCGATCTATGAGGCCCTGGTCCGTCTGGCCCAGGACTTCGCCCAGCGCTATCCGCTAGTCGACGGGCAGGGCAACTTCGGCAACATCGACGGCGATAGCGCCGCGGCCATGCGCTACACCGAGTGCAAGCTGACGCCCGCCGCCGTCCTGCTGCTGGACGGCATCGATCAGGACGCGGTCGATTTCCGCCCGACCTATGACGATCAGGACGAAGAGCCGGTGGTGTTGCCGGCCGGCTTCCCCAACCTGCTGGCCAATGGCTCGTCGGGCATCGCCGTGGGCATGGCGACCTCGATCCCGCCGCACAACGTGGGCGAGCTGATCGACGCCTGCCAGCTGCTGCTGGAGCGTCCCGAGGCGACGACCGAGGAACTGGTGCAGATCGTGCCGGGGCCGGACTTCCCGACGGGCGGGGTCTCGGTGGAAGGCCACGCCTCCATCCTGGATGCCTATGAGACGGGGCGCGGCGGTGTGCGCCTGCGCGCCCGCTGGGAGACCGAGGACCTGGGGCGCGGCGTCTGGCGGATCATCGTCACCGAGATGCCCTATCAGGTGCAGAAGAGCCGCCTGATCGAGGGTCTGGCCGACCTGATCGAGAACAAGAAGGCGCCCCTGCTGGGCGACGTGCGCGACGAGTCGGCGGAAGACATCCGCCTGATCCTCGAGCCCAAGAACCGCACCATCGAGCCCGAGATGCTGATGGAGAGCCTGTTCAAGCTGTCCGATCTGGAGGTCCGCTTCCCGATCAACATGAACGTGCTGGACGCCACGGGCACGCCGCGCGTCATGGGCCTGAAGGACTGCCTGCAAGCCTTCCTGGATCACCGCCGCGTGGTGCTGAACCGCCGCTCGCAATGGCGGATCGAGCGGGTCGAGAAGCGACTGCACCTGCTGGAAGGCCTGCGCATCGTCTTCCTCAACCTGGACGAGGTGATCCGCATCGTCCGCGAGGAGGAGCAGCCCAAGGCCGTCCTGATCGC
>DAIOID010000186.1:0-2762 GCA_036744355.1 Brevundimonas sp. | reverse complement strand
ATCCTGTCGGAGCGCGGCTGGATCCGCGCCGCCAAGGGCAAGGTCGAGGACCCGTCGGAGCTGAAGTTCAAGGAAGGCGACAGCTTGGGCTTCCTGGTTCCGGCCTTCACGACGGACAAGCTGCTGATCGGGGCGTCGGACGGGCGCATCTTCACCATAGGCGCCGACAAGCTGGCGTCTGGCCGGGGGCACGGCGAGCCGCTGCGCCTGATGATTGATCTCGACGAAAAAGCCGAGATCATCAACGTTGTGGCGCATGAACCGAATGCAAAGCTTCTGGTGGCATCCAGGGCCGGTTACGGCTTCGTCGCGCCGGAGAATGAGCTTCTGGCCCAGAAGCGCGGCGGCAAGCAGGTGCTGAACGGCGAGATGCTGGCCATGCTGCGCATCCCGTCGAACCCGCAGGGCGACCACGTCGCGGTCATCGGCGAGAACATCAAGGCGCTGATCTTCCCGTTGGCGGAGCTGCCCGAAATGGGCCGCGGCAAGGGTGTGAAGCTGCAGAACTACAAGCAGGGCGGTCTGGTCGACGTGGCGGTGTTCAACGCCGAGGCGGGGCCGGAATGGGCCGACGGCGGCGGCCGTCGCCGCAACTGGCCCGACTGGAAGGACTGGCTGGGCAAACGCGCCGGGGCCGGACGCCAGGGCCCGCGCGGGATGCGCAAGTTCCGCTGACGCCAAGGTGACGGCGATTTCATTGGAGGTCGCCGTCAGCCCTTGCGATAATCCCGACCAAGGCCGATCCGGCCGGGGCTGGAGATTTCAATGATCACCTGGATCATCATCGGCGTCATCGTCGTCGTTCTGCTGTTCGTCGTCGTCGGCGCCTACAACAGGCTGGTGGCGCTGGACCAATCCGCCAATCAGTCGTTCGCCGACATCGACGTGCAGCTGAAGCAGCGTCAGGACCTGATCCCCAATCTGGTCGAGACGGTGAAGGGCTACGCCACGCACGAGCGCGGCACCCTGGACGCCGTGACCCAGGCCCGCGCCGCCGCCGCCGGGGCGCGCACGGTGGATGAGAAGGTTCAGGCGGAGAATATGCTGACCGGGGCGCTGGGCCGTCTGTTCGCCGTGTCCGAGGCCTATCCGGACCTGAAGGCCAACGCCAACTTCCAGCAGTTGCAGATGGACCTGTCGGACATCGAGAACAAGCTGGCCGCCGCGCGCCGCTTCTTCAACAACGCGGTCAGCGAGTTCAACGCCGTGCGCCGTCAATTCCCGACGGTGCTGTTCGCCGGTCTGTTCGGCTTTGGCTCGGACAAGCCCTTCTTCGACGTGGGCGAAGGCGAGCGCGCCGCGTTGAATGCGGCCCCGCCGACGGTGAAGTTCTAAGCCCCAATGGCGGTTTTCGGCCAGGCCGTCGGCCTCAAGACCCACATCTGGCAAAACAACACCCGGTCGGCGATCTTGCTGGCCGGGTTTCCGGTGCTGCTGGTCGTCCTGCTGTTCGGCGTTCAGGTGCTGATGATGGGGTTTGGTCTGCTGCCCAACTCGGGCGGCGACCTGGGTCAGGACCTGGCGCTGGCGGCGTCCATGCTGGGCTGGACCGTGCCGACGGCGCTGGTCGTGGCCGCGATCTGGTTCGTCATCGCCTATTTCGGCAACCAGATGATGATCGACGCCATGACCGGGGCGCGAAAGGTCGAGCGCCGGGTCGAGCCTGAGCTCTACAACCTGCTGGAAAACCTCTCGATCTCGCGCGGCCTGCGGACGCCGACGCTGCGCATTATCGAGAGCCCGTCGCTGAACGCCTATGCCTCGGGCCTGCATGAGGGGAACTACAGCGTCACCGTCACGCGCGGCCTGATGCAGACCCTGAGCCGCGACGAGATGGAGTGCGTCCTGGCCCATGAGCTGACCCACGTCATCAACAAGGACGTGCGGACCATGGTGATCGCCTCGATTTTCGCGGGCATCATCAGCGTGATCGCCGAACTGGTGTTCCGCAGCCTGTTCTACATGCGCGGCGGGCGCAGCCGGGACAACAAGAACGCCATGCCGCTGATCCTGATCGGCCTGGCCATCGGCGTGATCGGTTTTGGTCTGGCCACCGTCATCCGCATGACCCTGTCGCGGACGCGGGAATATGTGGCCGACGCCGGGGCGGTGGAGCTGACCAAGAACCCTGACGCCATGATCTCTGCTCTGCGCAAGGTGTCGGGGCAGTCGAAGATTGAAGCGCCCGACGAACTGCGCGGCATGTTTCTGGACAATACGGCGGACAAGGCGGGCTTTTCCGGCCTGTTCGCCACCCACCCGCCGATCGAGAAGCGGATCGCTGCCCTGGTGAAGTTCGCCGGCGGTCGGGACGAGGGGCCGTGGGGACCGACGCCGTCTACTCCGCACGCGAGCACGGCGGTGCCGACGATCTGAAGCCTAGGGAAGCCGTTCCCAGCCTTGCGGGCGCAGGGCCTCCATGGGTCGGAACCTGGCCTTGTAGTCCATCTTGGGCGAGCCCTGGACCCAGTAGCCCAGATAGACGTAGGGCAGACCGACCATGGCGGCCTGACGCAGGTGATCCATGATGGCGAACTGGCCCAGGCTGCGGCGCTCCAGATCGGGGTCGAAGAAGCTGTAGACCATCGACAGGCCGTCATACAGCAGGTCGGTCAGGCAGACGCCGACCAGATCGCCGGGGCCGTCGTCGGTCGCGGGCAGGCGGTATTCGATCAGGTGGGTGCGGACGGCGGTGTCCTCGACCATGGACACATAGTCGGACCAGCCCATGTCGCTCATGCCGCCGCCCGGATGGCGGGCGG
>DAIOID010000185.1:0-4520 GCA_036744355.1 Brevundimonas sp. | reverse complement strand
GGCAACATCGGGGTGCTGCGCCGCTTCTCTGAAGCGCGCCTGACCGAGGCCTCGGCCCGTCCGCCCGACACCGCGCCCGCGCCCCGTCTGCACCGCCTCGTCTATCAGAGCCTTATCGCCCATAGCGGCGCCGAAAGCGTGCGGCCGACTCTGGCCTACATCAACGCCGAAGCCGGAATCCTGCACGCCAGCCTCGGCCTCACCGGCATCATCTACGTCCACGAAGGTCGGATACTGCAGGCGCTGGAAGGCGACAGGGACGCCGTGCAACAGGCCTACCGCGCCATCAGCTGCTACCCGCAGCACCGCGACCTGCGCCTGATCGAGGATCGCCCCACATCCGAGCGCCAGTTCGCCGGGTTCAGCTTCTGCTGCGGCATGTTTCCCGAGGACTTCGCCCACATGGAAGGGGACCCGGCTTTCAAGCCCGGCTTCGTTGTCGCGGACCTGATGCCGGGCGCGGCTTCGGACCTGCTGGGCGTGGCGCGCGACCTCCAGCAGGCCGCGCCGCGAAAAACACGCGGAAACCCCGGGGCCTGCACCCTCGCCTCAACCTGCCTGGACAGCACCTGCGGCCGCGCCCGTACGGCGCCGGGCCACCAGAATGCGCCTCAGGCGCACTAAAACGCCCTGACGGTCAAAGACGCGCCACCCCGAGAGCAACACAATGTATTTGCTTAATTAAATTTCATAATAGACGGATAACGTCGCTCTAAATTATGCAATTTCCCTTATGGTCAGGGGCTCGAAAGAGATCTGCCGGGGAGCCAACATCCATGAAGAGCGCCAGTCGCAGCGGACCGCCCAGCCCTCATGATCCCCGGTCACGCTGGCGCGACGCTCGCGGCGCCCTGAAGAAGACGCTGGCGGTTCAGGCGGGGCCTGCCGGAAACCCTGGAAGACATCCTCAACAGCATCCTCAACATCTCGTCCGAAGGCATCATCGTCGCCGATCAGGACATGCGGATCCTGCTGTTCAGCAAGGGCGCCGAGGTCATCTTCGGCTACTCGGCGCCCGAGGTCCTGGGACGACATATCGAGCTGCTCATCCCGCAAGACCGCCGCGCCGCCCATCAGCAGCGGGTTCAGAGCTTCGCCGCCGGCGCCATCCTCAGCCGCCGGATGAGCAATCGCCAGGACGTGACCGGCCTGACCAAAGACGGCCGGCTGGCGCCGATCGAAGTGGGCCTGTCCAAGCTGACGACGCGCACCGGCATGATCTACACCGCCATCATCCGCGACATCTCGGAAAGCCTGCAGGCCGAGGCCGAACTGAACCAGGCGGTCAGCGAGGCCGCCGCCGCCAACGCCGCCAAGTCCGCCTTCCTGGCCGCCATGAGCCACGAAGTCCGCACCCCGCTGAACGGCGTGCTCGGCATGGCCCAGGCCATGGCCCGCGACGCCCTGCCGCCGAAGCAGGCCGAACGGCTGGAGGTCATCCGCCAGTCCGGCGAAAGCCTGCTGGGCATCCTCAACGACATGCTGGACCTGTCCAAGATCGAGGCCGGCAAGCTGGAGATGGAGACGCTCGAGTTCGATCTCGGCGACCTGATCGCGGCGACGTACAACACCTTTTCCGCCTTGGCCGCCCAGAAGGGGCTGCAGTTCGATCTGCACGTGTCCCGCCGCGCTGAAGGCGCCTATCTGGGCGACCCGCTGCGCCTGCGGCAGGTGCTGAACAACCTGATCTCAAACGCCGTCAAATTCACCGAGAAGGGCCTGGTCGAGGTCGATGTTGATCGCCAGCGCGGCCTGCTCGTCATCGCTGTGCGCGACACCGGAATGGGCATCTCGCCGGCCGCCCTGACGCGCCTGTTCGACAAGTTCGAGCAGGGCGACCTGTCGACGACGCGGCGCTTCGGCGGCACAGGCCTGGGGCTGGCCATCTGCCGGGATCTGGTCCGGCTGATGGGGGGCGATATTTCCGCCGCCAGCGTTCTCCATGAAGGCGCGACCTTCACGGTTCGCCTGCCGCTGGAACACGTCGGCCACGTCCCGGCCCTGCCCGATGTCATCGGGCCGCCCGCCGCCGACGACCATCCGCATGTGCGCCTGCTGGTCGCAGAGGACAACCGCGCCAATCAGTTGGTCATCGACACCCTGCTTCGGCAGATCGGCATCACTCCGGTCATCGTCCCCAACGGTCGGGCCGCTGTCGCCGCCTGGGAAGAAAAGCCCTGGGACCTGATCCTGATGGACGTGCAGATGCCGGAAATGGACGGCCCGACGGCGACCTCCATCATCCGTCGTCGCGAACTGGACAGCGGCCAGACCCGGACGCCGATCCTGGCCCTGACCGCCAACGCCATGGACCATCAACTGCTGGAATATCGCCAGGCGGGCATGGACGGCCTGGTCGCCAAGCCCATCGAGATCGACAAGCTGTTCTCGGCCATCTCGGGTGCCATTGGCGCGCGCCAACAGGCGTAACGACGTCCACGCCCCGTCGCCTTGGCCATGGACATCCTTCGACGCGTCGGCATCGTGGAGGAATCAGCGCTGCCGCAACGTCATGTGATGAGCGCCCCCGCTGCCGCTTTTGACAGGAACGCCATGATCAGACCGTCCTCTTCCGCCAGCCGGCGGAGCCCAGTATCGCATCGACGCCCCATCAGAGCCCTGGCCTGGACGGTCGGGTTCGCGGCCTTCGCCCTGAACGGCGCCAGCGCCCTGGCCTATGAGGCCGTCCTCGCCGAAGCGCCTGCCGCCGTCGCCGCGACGCCCCGCTCAACCATCACCTCGCCGCAGGAAGCCTTCGGTCACGCGATCGGCGCCGACTATCACCTGGTCAACTACACCCAGTGGGAAGCCTATCTGAAGACCCTGGCCAGCCAGTCGGACCGGATGAAGCTGGTCGAGATCGGCAAGTCCTCGGAAGGGCGCACCCAGTACATCGCCATCGTCTCGACGCCGCAGAACCTGGCCAACCTGGACCGCTATCAGGAGATCGCGCGTCGCCTGGCCAAGGCCGAGGGCGTCAGCGAGGAACAGGCTCGCGCCATGTCCGCCGAGGGCAAGGCCGTGGTCTGGATCGACGGCGGTCTGCACTCGACCGAGACCGTCCCGCCCCAGGCCCTGATCGCCGCCGTGCATGAATGGCTGACGGCGGAGGACGCCGAGGCCCTGCGCGTCCTGAACGACACCATCATCCTGTTCGCGCCGCTGAACCCGGACGGGATGGAGCTGGTCTCCAACTGGTACATGCGCAACGCGGACCCGCTGAAGCGCGAGTTCGCCTCGATCCCGGTCCTGTACCAGAAGTACGTCGGCCACGATAACAACCGCGACTACTACCTGTCGGCCATGGCCGAGACGACCAACGTCAACCGCCAGTTCTTCCGCGAGTGGTTCCCGCAGATCATCTACAACCACCACCAGACGGCGCCCGCCGGGACGGTGGTCTTCATGCCGCCCTTCCGCGACCCGTTTAACTACAACTACGACCCGCTGGTCATGGGGACGCTGTCGGAAGTCGGCGCGGCCATGCACAGCCGCCTGATCGAAGAGGGCAAGCCCGGCTCGACCATGCGCAGCGGCGCCAGCTACTCGACCTGGAACAACGGGATGGAGCGCTCCATCACCTACTTCCACAATGCGGTCGGCCTGCTGACCGAGATCACCGGCCACCCGACGCCCAGCCAGATCAGCCTGATCCCGCAGAACCAGCTGGCGCGCAACGACCTGCCCATGCCGGTCGCGCCCCAGACCTGGCATTTCGCCCAGTCGATCGAATACTCGCAGTCGATCAACCGCGCCGTGCTGAACTACGCTTCGCGCAACAAGGACCGGCTGCTGTTCAACATCTGGCGCATGGGCCAGAACGCCATCGACAAGGGCAACACCGACACCTGGCGCGTCACGCCGACCGGCGTCGAAGCTCTGGTGGAAGCGGCTCAGGAACAGGGCGCCGTCGCTGGCCGTCGCGGCGTCGATCCGGCCCTGTACGACAAGGTGCTGCGCGATCCGGCACGTCGCGACCCGCGCGGCTATGTCATCCCGGCGGATCAGGCCGACCTGCCCAACGCGGTGGCCTTCCTCAACAGCCTGATCAAGACGGGCGTGGACGTGGACCGCGCCACGCGCGCCTTCACCGTGGGCGGCACAACCTATCCGGCCGGCTCATATGTGGTGAAGACGGCCCAGGCCTATCGCCCGCACGTGCTCGACATGTTCGAGCCCCAGGACCACCCCCACGACCTGCAGTATCCGGGCGGCCCGCCCGCCCTGCCCTACGACGCCACGGGCTACACCCTGGCGCTGCAGATGGGCGTGAAGTTCGACCGCATCCTCGACGGCTTCGAGGCCCCGACCGAGCGCGTCGCCGACGTCATGGCCCCGCCGCCCGGCAAGATTGAAGGTTCGGGCCGCGCCGGCTGGCTGATCGATCACGCCCCGGTCAACGGCTACATCCTGTCCAACCGCCTGCTGAAGGCCGGCGTGCCGGTCTTCTGGCAGGAAGGCGAAACCCGCGCGGGCCGTCAGACCCTGGCCCCCGGCGCCCTGTGGATCCCGGCCAGCGA
>DAIOID010000184.1:1712-4565 GCA_036744355.1 Brevundimonas sp. | reverse complement strand
TCGGCTTCGCCTATGCCGGACAGCAGGTCGAGCGGCTGGGGCTGGAGCCGCACGACATGCGTCTGCATGGCGTTTTGACAGAGACCGGCTATAGAGCCGCCGTATGAGACTGGCATTTTTCGGTGACGTGGTCGGCAAGTCCGGGCGCGATGGTTTGGCGGATCATCTGCCGGGGCTGAGGCGCGACCTCAAGCTCGACTTCGTGGTGGTCAACGCCGAGAACGCCGCAGGCGGCTTCGGCATCACCGAAAACACCGCCAACGACATCTTCAACGCCGGGGCCGACGTCCTGACCCTGGGCAACCACAGCTGGGACCAGCGCGAGGCCCTGACCTATATCGTGCGCGAGCCGCGCCTGATCCGACCCGCCAACTATCCGCGCCTGATGGATGCGCCGGGGCGCGGCGCCGACGTCTTCGTCACCGCTGACGGCCGCCGGGTTCTGGTCATCAACGTGCTCGGCCGCGTCCACATGGACCCGATGGACGATCCCTTCAGCGCCGTGGAGCGCGAGCTGGAGGCCGCGCCGCTCGGCGTCGTCGCCGACGCCGTCATCGTCGACGTCCACGCCGAGGCGACCAGCGAGAAGATGGGCATGGGCCACTTCTGCGACGGCCGCGCCAGTCTGGTGGTCGGCACCCACACCCACGTCCCGACCGCCGACGCGCAGATCCTGCCCCACGGCACGGCCTATCAGACCGACGCCGGCGGCTGCTGCGACTACGACTCGGTCATCGGCAACGACAAGGAGGAGCCGCTGCGCCGCTTCACCACCCGTCTGTCGGGCGGACGCTACGTCCCCGCCAGCGGCCCGGCCACCATCTGCGGCGTCTTCGTCGAGACCGACGACCGCACGGGCCTGGCCACGCGCGTCGAAGCCATCCGGGTCGGCGGCCGCCTGAGCCAGGCCATTCCTCAGGTCTAGGTTGCGGCTGGCCGGTCCCGCCGCGCCCGCAATCGTAGCCGCATGGTCCGGCTGCTGCGCAGCGTGACCTGATGGACAGGGCGAGGCTCGATCGGGGTGATGGCCTCGACCTCGGCGGCTTTCAGGATTTCGGCCAGGGCGATCACCGCCTCCTGCATGGCGAAGGCGGCGCCGATGCAGATGCGCGGACCGCCGCTGAAGGGCAGCCAGGCGTAGCGGTCGATGGACTTGCGGTGCTCGGGCAGGAAGCGCTCGGGGCGGAAGGCGTCGGGTTCGTCCCACAGCTTTTCGTGGCGATGGATGATCCAGGGCACGATCAGCACGCTTTGACCGGCCTTGACCTCATGTCCGCCGATGACGTCGTCGGCCACGGCCTGGCGGATCATGGCCGGGGCGGGCGGGAACAGGCGCATGGCCTCCTCAATCACCGCCCGGTGCCAGTGCAGATCACGTATGCCTGCCGCGCTGCGGTCCCAGCCGTCGGCCTCGGCCTTCAAAATGGCGGCGACGCGCGGGTCGCGGCTGATCAGGTGCAGGGTCCAGCCCAGGGTCCGCGCCGTCGTCTCATGCCCGGCCAGGATGAAGGTCAGGATGTTGGACGTCACCTCGTGGTCCGAAAGGCCTGAGCCGTCGCCGTCTTCATCGCAGGCGCTGAGTAGGGCGGTCAGCAGGTCGTCAGGAGCCTCGCCGCCTTCGTCGATCCGGGCGCGGCGTCGCGCCACCAGGGCGTCGACCCTGTCCTTGAAGAAGCGGGCGTCGCCGCCGGACGCCACGCGGTTGAGGCGGGGAATCCAGTCGGGGGCCTTCAACGCGTCCAGCGGGCTGATCCGCGCCCCGACCGACAGGAAGTGGTTCAGCGCCTTCTCGAACCCCGCCGCGTCGCCGTCGAGATCGTCCGAGAACAGGGTCGCCGACAGGATGTCGAAGGTCAGCCCGCTCATCTCGCTGTCGATGTTCAGCACCCGCGCCCCGTGCGCCAGCCCCCAGCTCTCGACGCGGCGGCGGCAGACCCGGTCCATGGCCTCGGCGGTGCGGGCCGTATGGGCGGGGGTGAACAGGGGGGCCATGATGCGCCGCGCCCGCCGCCACTGTTCGCCCTCGGTCAGCAGCAGGCCGTCCGCCAGCATGGGGCCCAGCACCCGCCTTTGCAGGTCGCCCTTCTCATAGTTGGCGGCGTTGTCGGTCAGGACATGGCGCACGCCCGCCGGATCGCTGACCACCAGGGTGCGCCCCAGCGGCGAGGCCCCGTCGATGTAGAGCTCCTTGAAGTGGAACTCGGCCCAGATTTGCAGCGGGTCGCGCCAGCTCTGCCACAGGAACTGCGGCAGGCTCATCTTCCGGGTCCGGCGCGGCGGCGTCCAGGGACGGAAGGTCGAGGCGGCGGCGTCGGTCATGGAACGCTCCTTCTCAGGTTCGCTCCATAGTTATTGACGATGGTGTCAAAATAAAGGGGGCGCGTCTAGCGCGCCTTGCGCCGCGCCCGCTTGGACCGCACCAGCTGTTCGCGCAGGTCGCCCAACTGGGCCGCGCGGTGCGCGGGGGCGTGGGTTTCCATGACATAGGCCTGGGCCGCTCGCGCCATCTCCAGACGCCCGGCCGGGTCCTCGATCAGGCGTTCGACGGCGGCGGCCAGGGTCGCCGGCGTCAGGTCGTCGACATAGAGGGCGTGCGGGCCGCTGGCTTCGCGCAGTCCGCCGCGCCCCGACGAGATCAGGGCGGCGCCCGCCGCATGGGCCTCCAGCGCGGTCAGGCCCAGGGGCTCGGCCCAGACCGAAGGGGTCAGGGCGATGGCCGCCTGCTGCATCACGGCGCGCACCTCGGCCAGGGGGGCCGAGCGCAGGATCTGCACGCGATCCCCGTAGCGCTCCAGCGGCGCCACATGGGGCTCGGCCCAGGCACGGTGACTGTCCCAGTCGTTCAGCATCAGC
>DAIOID010000184.1:0-1612 GCA_036744355.1 Brevundimonas sp. | reverse complement strand
GCGTCGCGCAGGGCGTGCTGGACCGGGTCGCCGCCCTCGAAGTCGCAGGCGGTCAACAGGGCCGCGCCAGCGACGACGAAGGCGAAGACTCCGGCGCGCATCAGCCTTCGATCCAGTTCGGCATCCAGCCTTCGTGGAATTCGCGCACATGGGCGACGGGGATGCGGTAGAGCTCGCCCTTCGGGCCCGAGGAGGCGAAGTCCGCGCCCTTGGCGACGCCGACGACCGAGGCGTGCAGACCGGCTTCCTTGGCTTTCGCCAGCAGGGCTGCGGCGTCCGACACGGCGACCAGATAGCGGGCCTGGTCCTCGCCGAACAGGAAGGCGTGGGCGTGGGCGGCGCTGGAGGCGTTCAGCTCGATGCCGACGTCCGAGGCCAGGGCGATGTCCGCCGCCGCGCCGACCAGGCCGCCGTCCGAAAGGTCGTGCACGACCGTCAGCTCGCCCGTTTCGATCAGGCCGCGCACGAAGTCGCCGGTCTTGCGTTCCAGCTTCAGGTCGACCGGCGGCGGGGCGCCGTCCTCGCGGCCCAGAACCTCGCGCAGATAGATGGAGGCGCCCAGTTCGCCGTGCGTCTGGCCGATCAGCACCAACTGGTCGCCCTCGGCCGCGCCGCCGAAGCCGGTGGTCACGTCATAGTTGGTCAGCAGGCCGACCGCGCCGACCGTCGGGGTCGGCGGAATGGCGACGCCGTTGGTCTCGTTGTACAGGCTGACGTTGCCCGAGACGACGGGGAAGTCCAGCTCGCGGCAGGCCTCGGCCATGCCGTCGGTGGCGCGGACGATCTGGCCCATGATCTCGGGACGCTGCGGGTTGCCGAAGTTCAGGTTGTCGGTGATGGCGATGGGACGCGAGCCCACGGCCGTCAGGTTGCGCCAGGCCTCAGCCACCGCCTGCTTGCCGCCTTCATAGGGGTCGGCCTGGACATAGCGCGGGGTGCAGTCCGAGGTCACGGCCAGACCCTTGTCCGTGCCGTGGACGCGGACCACGCCGGCGTCGGCGCCGGTCGAGGAATCCTGCAGGGTGTCGGCCATGACGTGACGGTCGTACTGTTCCCAGATCCAGCGCTTGGACGCCATGTCGGGGCAGGCGATGACCTTGATGACCGCGTCGTTCCAGCTGTCCGGGGCCGGGACTTCCGCCGGATCGAGGCGCGGTTGCAGCTCGGGCTGGACCCAGGGGCGATCGTACAGGGGGGCGTCGTCGAACAGCGGGGCCAGCGGCACGTCGCAGACGACCTCGCCGTGATGCTTCAGCACCAGATGGCCGGTGTTGGTGGTCTTGCCGATGATGGCGAAGTCCAGGCCCCACTTCTGGAAGATGCGATAGCCGACCTCCTCGAAGCCGGGCTTAAGGACCGCCAGCATCCGCTCCTGGCTTTCCGACAGCATCATCTCATAGGCGGTCATGCCCTCTTCGCGCTGGGGCACCTTGTCGAGGTCCAGCTCGACGCCGACGCCGCCCTTGCCGGCCATTTCGACCGAGGAGGAGGTCAGGCCCGCGGCGCCCATGTCCTGAATGGCGGCGACCGCGCCCGAGGCCATCAGCTCCAGCGTGGCCTCGATCAGCAGCTTCTCGGCGAAGGGGTCGCCGACCTGGACGGTGGGGCGCTT
>DAIOID010000183.1:1410-4571 GCA_036744355.1 Brevundimonas sp. | reverse complement strand
GCGGCGGCCCAAGCGATCTCGGCAGAGATCGCGCTGATCTGATCGCGCGCAACCCATTGATCCACGTGAAACAAAAAGAGCGGCCTCTGCACGGGGGCCGCCCTTTGTCTTGATCAGCCCCGCTCGCCGGGTTCCTGGGCATAGGGGGTGTAGGGGCGCTCCGTCGGCGACCTCGGCGGCGCCGGCGGAGGAGGGGGCGCGTCAGGCATGGCGTAGTAGCCCTGCTCGAAATGGACCTGCGGCGGGGCGGCCTCGACGCGCGGCGGCTCGGCGTAGACTTGCGGAGGAGCCACGGTCACTTGCGGCGGAGCGACGCGCACGTCGGCCGGGGCCACATGGACCGGCGGCGGCGAGACATAGACGCGGGCCGGTTCGACATAGACGGGGGCCGGCTGCACATAGACCGGCGGCGATTCCACATAGACGGGCGGTTGGGAGACATAGATCGGGGCCTGGCTGTAGCCGCCCTGATAATAGCCCTGCTGGTGGTAGCCTTGTTGGTACTGGCCTTGCGGATACTGACCGTAACCGCGGGCCCAGGGATAGCGGCCGTAGCCGTCGACGACATAGCCAAAGGGCATGGAACGGGTGAGGCCGCCATAGCCGTAGCCATGGCGAATGGGCTCCTGTGCGGGGGCCACCACGACAGGTGGACGATAACCAGCGCCGCCATAGCCATAGCCATAGGCCTCGACCGGGCCGTAGCCGCCCTGCCAGCCGGTGTCGCTGTACCAGGTCTGGACCCGGCTCTCGACCACGGGGCCGCGCGCGACATGGACCTGTCGGGCGTGGCCTGAGGCGGCGTTGTGGCGGACGTGGCGCTGCTGCGCCTCGGCGGTTCCGGCGGCGAGCAGGGCCGCGCCGACAGCGATGGACAGAACAGCCTTCATGGTCACGCTCCTTTTTTCAGCCGCAAAGGTTAATGCGGTTTCGGTGCAAGCGTTCAATTTTCTCCCGTTGCGCGAATGGCGCGCTCAGAAGTCGACGGCCAGGCCCTTCTTCTCCCAGTCGCCGTAGCGGGTCGGCTCGGGACCGCGCGGACCGCCGTGCTCCGTGTCCAGAACCGGGTCTTCGCTCGCCTTGCGACGTTCGGCCGCTTCCAGCAGGGCGCGGCGCGCGACCTCGCTCAGGGGGCGCTCCATCGTGGCGTGGGGCACGTCGGCGTTGAAGGCGGGGGCTGGTTCGGCGACGTCGTCTACATCGTCAGCGGGGGGCGGGGTGGGCTGTTCGGTCACAGGGGGACTGCCTTGAGAGCGAGGATACAGGGGCTCACATAGAGGTTCAGGACTTCTTCGCCACCCCTGACGACGCCCGGACCCGATGAACCACCTCAAGACCTTCGCCCTGCTGGCCGTGATGACCGCCCTGTTCATGGGGATCGGCTACCTGATAGGCGGCGCGACCGGCATGATGATCGCCCTGCTCGCGGCGGCGGCGATGAACCTGTTCAGCTACTGGAACGCCGACAAGATCGTGCTGAAGATGTACAAAGCCCAGGTGGTGGACGAGAGCCATCCCAACGCCGTGGTCCGGGCCTATGTCGCCGACGTCAAGCAGATGGCGAGCTATGCGGGCCTGCCGCTGCCGACCATCACCATCATCCCCAACGACCAGCCCAACGCCTTCGCCACCGGCCGCAATCCGCAGAACGCCGCCGTGGCCGCGACCAGCGGCCTGCTGGACATGCTGACGCGCGAGGAGGTGCGCGGGGTGATGGCGCACGAGCTGGCCCATGTGAAGAACCGTGACACCCTGACCATGACGGTCACGGCCACCGTGGCGGGCGCCATCGCCATGCTGGCCAACTTCGCCATGTTCTTCGGCGGCGGCGACGACCGCGAGCGGCCGGGCGGCATGATCGGGACCATCGCCCTGATGCTGCTCGCCCCCATGGCGGCGGGTCTGGTGCAAATGGCCATCAGCCGCGCCCGAGAATACGAGGCGGACCGCGTCGGCGCCGAGATCGCCAACGACCCCCACGCCCTGGCTTCGGCCCTGCAGAAGATCGAGGCCTATGCGCGCGGGGCGGTCAACGCCCCGGCCGAGCGCAATCCGGCCACGGCCCATATGTTCATCATCAATCCGCTGAACGGGAAGGGGGCCGACAATCTGTTCTCGACCCACCCGGCGACGGGGAACCGCGTCCGCGCCTTGATGGATCTGGGGACGAAGATGGGCATGAGCCGCCGCCTGGCGGCGGCTCCCGTCGCAGCCGCCCCGTCGGGCGGCGCGCCGCGCACCAGCGTGCCGACCACGCCCTCGACGCCGAGCGCGCCGCGCGGTCCCTGGGGCTGATCGGCTTTGCGCGCGGGGCCTTAAGCGGCTAGAGCGCGCGCCATGACCGACAAGTCCGACTCCGCCGATCTGCCCGCTTTCGACGCCGACCGCCCCGAGTGGGCCCAGGCCCACGGCCCGCTGCGCTCGTTCGGACGGATCAAGTCGCGGCCGATCAAGGCGCGTCAGGCAGCCCTGTTCGACACCCTGATGCCGCAGATCGCCGTGCCGGACCCGACCAAGGGCCCGATCGACCCCCTGGCCCTGATGCCCGCGGCCAGGGAAGTCTGGCTGGAGATCGGCTTCGGCGGCGGCGAGCATCTGGCCGAACAGGCGACGCGCAACCCCGACGCCCTGATGATCGGCTGCGAGCCCTTCCTCAACGGCGTGGCCTCGGCCCTGCGCCATGTGGAGGAGGGCGGTCTGAAGAACGTGCGCCTGCACGCCGACGACGCCCGCGCCGTGATGGCGGCCCTGCCGGACGCCTCGCTGGACCGGGTGATGATCCTCTTCCCCGACCCTTGGCACAAGGCGCGCCACAACAAACGTCGTTTCCTGCAGGACGAGACGGCGGTCGAGATCGCCCGCCTGCTCAAGCCCGGCGGCCGGGTGCGCTTCGTCACCGACTGGCTGGACTATGCCGAGTGGGCGCTGGAGCGGCTGGCGCGCACGCCGGGCCTGACGCGGATCGGGGCCGAGGACTGGTTCGCCGCTCCCGCCGACCACGTCGTCACCCGCTATGAGGAAAAGAAGCTGGGCGACACCACGCCGATCTTCCTGGAGTTCGCGCGCCAAGCCTAGCGGGGCCGGCTATCTGGGCCTGCCGACCTTCTCTTTCCGCGTAAAGCTTGCGGCCACCTGCGTCACGCCGACGTCGCAGGGGGCAT
>DAIOID010000183.1:0-1310 GCA_036744355.1 Brevundimonas sp. | reverse complement strand
GACGTTCCGACGTTACGTGTAATTACGCTCAGGAATACCCCGCAGGCGTCACTTCGTCTGACGTTTACCGGTGTCAGGGATTTTCTCGGAAATCCTCGGGGGAGGAGCCTCGTCGCTCGTCCTCCGATGACTTCCGTGCGCCCGTCTCGGGCCGCTTGGCGACGCCCGCATTTTGAAGATCCCTCGTGTCGGCGCGCGCCGATGCCCGTGCAGTAACAGGACCTCCTCCCGGTGAACTTGGACAACGTAAGAATTTCTCGAAAACTGGCGGGCGCCTTCGCCATGATCGTGGCGGTGATCGTCGCGCTGGGCGTGGTGGTGTTCACGCAGGTGAGCGCGTTGGAAAAGGCCAAGGAGACGGTGGCTCTGGCTGAGACGGTCACGGCCAAGACCAGCCAGCTGAAGCGAGCGGTGGATCAGCAGGAAAGCGCCGTCCTGGCCTATATCCTGACCGGAAAGCCGGATCACCTGGAGCGGATCGAGCGGCACAAGGCCGGCTTCCGCACGGGCATCGCGGAAATGACCGCGGCGACGGCTCACATCCCCGGCGCCGGTGAGCGCGTGGAAGCCCTGACCAAGGCGGTCAGCGCTTATCAGGCGGCGGTCATTGACCCCGAGGTGCGTCTGGCCAGCCGTCCGGAAACGCGGGCCGAGGCCATGGCGCTGACGGAAAGCGCGATCCCCGACCAGTTCATGGAACCTGTCGACGCCGCCTTCGACGCGATCGTTCAGGCCCAGGCCAGCCGCAAGGCGGCCGCCGTTGAGGATCAAAGCGCCGCCTTCGCCACCACCAAGATCGCTCTGGGCGTCGGCGTCGCCGTGGCCATGGTTCTGTCGATCCTGTTCGGTCTGGGCCTGGCCAAGATGATCGCGGCGCCGATCGCGGCCATGACCACGGCCATGCGTCGCCTGGCCGGCGGCGACAAGACCATCATCGTTCCCGCCGTGGGCCGCAAGGACGAGGTCGGCGAGATGGCCGACGCCCTGCTGGCCTTCAAGGACGCCGCCATCGCCAATGAGCGTCTGGAGGCCGAGGCTGCCGCCCAGCGCGCCGCCGCTGAGGAAGAGCGCGCCCGCGTCGAGGCCGAGAAGGCCCGCACCGCCGAGGAGGACCGCATCGCCGTGACGGCTCTGGGTCAGGGTCTTCAGGCCATGGCCAACGGCGACCTGACGCACCGCATGACGGCCCAGGTGGCCGCGCGTTCGGAACAGTTGAAGACCGACTTCAACACCGCCATCGCCCAGCTGGAGCAGGCGGTCGCCGTGGTCGTCGACAACGTCGCCGCCATTCGTTCGGGCTCCAGCGAGAT
>DAIOID010000182.1:0-4745 GCA_036744355.1 Brevundimonas sp. | reverse complement strand
CCGTCGCGCAGGATGGTCACGGCCACGGTGTCGTTGGGCGAGCGCGTGCCGACGCGGAAGTTCAGTCCGCCCTGGTCGTTGATCTCGGCCCCGTCGATGGCGGTGATGACGTCGCCTTCCTCCAGACCGGCACGCGCGCCCGGTCCCTGCGGATAGACCTCGGTGATGATCAGGCCTTGCGGCCGCGACAGGCCCAGGCTGCGGGCGATGTCGGCGCTGACGGTGTCGCCCTTCACGCCCAGCCAGGGCCGGACCACGGCTTTGGCCCCGCCGACGGCCGACTCCACCACCCGCTTGACCATGGTCGCGGGCACGGCGAAGCCCACACCGGTCGAGGAGCCGGTGCGCGAGAAGATGGCGGTGTTGATGCCGATCAGGTCCCCGTCCATGTCCACCAGCGCCCCGCCCGAGTTGCCGGGGTTGATCGCGGCGTCGGTCTGGATGAAGGAGCCGGAATCGCTGATCCCCGTCTCGGTGCGGTTCAGGGCCGAGATGATGCCGGTCGTCACCGTCTGGCCAACGCCGAAGGGGTTGCCGATGGCCAGGACCAGATCGCCGACCTGTTGCTCTTCCTGATCATCGATACGCAGCACCGGCAGGCTGTCTTCGACCCCCTCCAGCTGCAGCACGGCGATGTCGGATCGCGAGTCGGCCAGCAGCACCCTGGCCGCATACTCGCGACGATCGTTCAGGGTGACGCGGATCTGCTGCATGTTCTCGATGACGTGATTGTTGGTCACCACCACGCCGTCGGAGCGCACGATGACGCCCGAGCCGATCGAGCCGGTCTGGCGTTGCCCCGGCAATCCCCAGAAGGGATCGCGCACCTGCTGCACCCCGCGTGCGGAGATGTTGACCACGGCGGGCGCCGCCTCGCGCACCACGGGGGCGAAGCTGGACTTCATGGCGCCGGCGTCGCGGGGGGCCTGACGCGGCTGCTCGGCGAAGACGCCTTCCTGCGCCTTGGACGGCTGGGGCTGGCCGCAGGCGGACAGCATCAGTGCGGCGGCGAGGGCCAGTCTTGAAGTCTTCATGTCGTCAGGGTCTCGTTCGGAAGGCTTTGCCGCATTGCGCAATGGTTTTGGGACGGGATCAAGGCCAATGGCCAAGCCTGGCGTCCGCCGCGATCAAACGAGCGTGACCTCGTCCCGTTCCGCCCGGCGCGCCGTGATCCAGCCGATCAGCGCCGCCAGGGCCAAAACGGCCGCGGCCAGATAGAAGGCCATGCCCGGATTGGGCGCCCACATCCCCTGCTCCACCGATTCCGAATAGACCCAGCCGAAGAACAACGGCGAGGCCACCCCGGCGATGGAGGCGACGCTCATGTTGGCGCCCTGCAACTGGCCCTGCTCACTCTCGCTGACACGCCGGGTCATCAGGGATTGCAGGGTCGGCATGGCCAGTCCCCACAGGGCGTTGGGCAGCATGGCGATGATAAAGCCCGCGCCCGTCGGGGCCCAGCCCATCAGGGCGATGCCGACCGTCCCGCCGCACAGGCCGAAGATCATGGTCATCCGGTCGCCCAGCTTCTTCGACACCGGCCCGACCAGAACGCCCTGCACGATCATGTCGAGCACCCCGACCAGGGCCAGCAGCATCCCGACCTCCCACGGCCCCCAGCCGTATCTCAGTCCGGCATAGAGGACGAAGACCGCCGAAAAGACGTGATGGGCGAAGTAGAGCAGGAAATTCACAACCGCGAGGCCGGTCAGCTCGGCATGGCGGCGCAGCAGCATCATGGCCCCGACCGGATTGGCGCGACGCCAGCCGAAGGGCATCCGCTTCTCGGGCGCCAGGCTCTCGGGCAGGATGAACAGGCCGTAGAGGAAAGCCACGCCCGACAGACCGCCCGCCACCCAGAACGGCACCCGCGGCCCGAACTCGCCCAGGAACCCGCCCAGCACCGGCCCCAGCACGAAGCCGCCCGAAAAGGCCGCCCCGATCAGACCATAGGCCCGCGCGCGTTTCTCCGGCTCGGTGATGTCGGCCATATAGGCGTAGATGGTCGTGAAGCTGGACGAGGTGACCCCCGCAATCAGCCGCCCTGCCGCCAGCCACCACAGGTTCGGCGCCAGCGCCATCAGCACATAGTCCGCCGCCAACCCGGCGCAGCTGATCAGGATGACGGGCCGGCGCCCGTACTGGTCCGACAGCGAGCCGATGACCGGCGAGGCCAGGAACTGCATCCCCGCCCACAGGGCGATGAAGAGCCCGTTCAGCAGCCCGGCCCGGGCGTTGGAGCCGACAAACTCCTCGATCAGATGCGGCAACACCGGGATGACGATCCCCATGGCCACGATGTCCAGCACCGCGGTCACGAGGATGAAGGCGATCGCCGCGCGGCGAACCTTGGGATGATGCAGGGACATGGGCGCTCGCGAATTCGGAACGTCCTTCTAGGCCCCCTCCCGTCATCCCGGAAGCCCGAAGGGCTATCCGGGACCGCCGGAGGCGCCGAGCTCAGCGTCTTGAGCGATCCCGGATCTGCGTCTCTCTGCGAGAGGCTTCGTCCGGGATGACGAAGCGGATCAGCGCGTGGTCACCGCCAGCGTATCTTCCGCCCGCCCGTCGCCGCGCGGGGCGTCGACGCCCAGCAGGCGGGCGAGGAAGGGCTGGACGTCGACGCTGTCCAGATCCCGAAGGCGACGCCCC
This sequence comes from Brevundimonas sp., assembly GCA_036744355.1. Taxonomy (GTDB): domain Bacteria; phylum Pseudomonadota; class Alphaproteobacteria; order Caulobacterales; family Caulobacteraceae; genus Brevundimonas. Next base: position 2,093 of record DAIOID010000182.1, on the reverse strand, counting down.
TGCACCACGCCCGGTCCGTGAGCGATGAAGATGGCGGCCATGTCCGGCGAGAAGTTGTCATAGCCGTGCGCCCCGCCCGGCTTGGTCACCGGCCGCGCCTTGGTCGTGAAGGTCCAGCCCGGCTCGGAAGCGCAGACGATGGCCGAGACGCGCGGGTTGGAACCCAGCACGAACCGCGCCGGAATCTCGCTCTTCTTCCAGCAATCCAGATGCGGGCGCGAACCCAGCAACGCCGCCTCGACCTCGGCCTCGCGCCCCGCCACAGGATTCAGGAAGGTCACCGCGCCGGAATAGACGATCTGGATCGCCGCCGGGTCGATCAGGTCGTCGATCCATGTCACCCGCTCGGGCGAGGTCCCGGCCATGCCGTGATCGGACACGACCACCAGCACCGTGCGCTCATAGAGCCCGCGCGCCTTCAGACCCTCGACCAGACGGCCGATGGAGGCGTCGACCGAGCGGATCGCCTCGGCGGTTTCAGGCGCGTCAGGGCCGTTGTGGTGGCCCTGGGTGTCGACGATATCGAAATAAAGGGTGGTCAGTTGCGGCCGCTGATCCGCCGGCAGATCCATCCACTCCAGCACGCGGTCCACGCGCGCGTCGCCGGGCATGCCCTGATCAAAGGTGGTCCAGTAGGTCGGACGCACACCGCGAATCTCGGCTTCCGAGCCCGGCCAGAACATGGTGGCGGTCTTGACGCCCGCCTTCTCGGCCGAGACCCAGATCGGCTCGCCCTGATCCCACCAGCGGCGGTCGGTCACGGCCTGCTTGTTGCCCAGGCTGAACCGGCCCAGTTCGGCGTCGATCATGTTGTTGCCGACAATGCCGTGATGGTCGGGATGCAGGCCCGTCACCAGGGTATAGTGGTTGGGGAAGGTCACGCTAGGGAAGGACGGCCGCATCGGCCCCGTCGCCCCCTCGCCCGCCAGTCGCGTCAGGTTGGGCGTGATGCCCCGGTCCAGATAGTCGGCGCGGAACCCGTCGATGGAGACCAGCATGACCAGAGGCCGTTCGGCGACAACCGGAGCCTCAGCCTGTTGAACCGGGGTGCTGGCGCAGGCCGTCAGCAGCAGGGCCAGGCACAGGCCCGCGACACGAGAAAACATGGGGAACTCCGAAGCGACTTCGGGGAGATTGCCTAAGCTTAATCTGCGACAGGCAGAAGACGCCTTGCCGGTTTATCCCCATCGCGCCAAGCTCGACCGCATGACCGCTGTGATCGAAACGACCGGCCTGACCAAGACCTATGGCGCCGTGCGCGCCCTGGATGGGCTGAGCCTGAGCATCCCGCGCGGCGGGGTTTACGGCGTGCTGGGGCCGAACGGCGCCGGCAAGTCCACCCTGTTCCGCATCCTGCTGGGCCTGATCCGGCCGACAGCGGGCGAGGTCCGGGTGCTGGGCCAGCACGCGGGCGATCCCGCCGTCATGCGGCGTATCGGCTCCATGATCGAGACCCCCCGCTTCCCGCCCTACATGACCGCGCGTCAGGTGCTGCAATGGCTGGCGCTGGCCCACGGCAGCAAGGACGCCGCCATCGACGCCTGGCTGGACCGCGTCGGCCTGACCGAGGCGGCCAACCGCAAGGTGCGCGGCTTCTCGGTCGGCATGTTGCAGCGCCTGGGCGTCGCCGCCGCCCTGATGACCAGGCCCGACCTCGTCATCCTGGATGAGCCGACCAGCGGCATGGACCCGCCCGGCATCCAGGAGATGCGCGCCCTGATCCGCAGCCTGGCCGACGACGACGGCGTGACCATCATCCTGGCCAGCCACCAGCTGCTCGAGGTCCAGCGCGTCTGCGACCGCGTGGCCATCTTCAATCGCGGGACTCTGGCCGCCGAGGGCAAGGTCAGCGAACTGACCGCCGCGGGCGAGCGCCTGCGCCTGTCGGCCACCCCCTTGGCCAAGATCGTGAGCGTGTTGGGCGACAAGGCGACGATCGACGGCGACGCCGTCCTGGCCGCCATTCCCCGCGCCGAGGGCCCCGCCCTGCTGCGCACCCTGATCGAACAGGGCGTGGACATCGACGAGGCCCGCTGGGTCGGCGCCGATCTGGAAAGCGTCTTCATGGCCGAGACCGGCCCCGCGCGCACCGA